>PLRT01000011.1:0-1132 GCA_003164915.1 Hyphomicrobiales bacterium
CGCACGCCCTCGCGCGCCATGGCGATCAAATCGTGCGCAGGGCGCCCCGGCGCGACCTTGAGATAGCGATCGACAGGTCCCTGGAAGTGAAGACACTCGAGCTTGCGGTTGACCAGCGCGGCGGCTGGACCGTAGGTCTCCAACACCACTCGACGGCAGAGTTCAGCGAGGTCGTTCTGGCGCGACGGCTTCTGGGTCGGACCGGAAAGCAATCGCATCCACGTTCCTTCGCCGGCGCTGGGAGACAATCCGAGGGAGCCGGGCCGGCTGCCGCCAACGCGTCGATAGAGGCGCTCGGGTTTGGAGACGACGGCGAACCGACTATCTGTGGCGCTGATGGCTTCTGCATTACCGAGAAGCAGGAGGCCGCCTTCGCGCAAGGCGAAATGGAAGACGGCGGCGACCTTCGCCTGCGCCTCGGGGCGCAGGTAGATCAGAACGTTGCGGCACGAAACGAAGTCGAGGCGCGCAAACGGTGGGTCCGCCAGCACGTCCTGCACGGTGAACACTACGTTGGCGCGTAGCTCGGGCGACACCCGGTAGGAATGATCTTCCCTCGTGAAGAACGCCGCCAACCGATCTCGCGAGACGTCGGCCTCGATCGATTGGGGGTAGAGGCCGTCGCGAGCGACCGCCACCGCATCCGGATCGACGTCGCTGGCGAAGAGTTGCAGTTTGACGTCGCGCTTTAAGGCGGCGATCTGCTCGCGAAACAGCATGGCGAGGGAATAGGTCTCTTCGCCCGAACTGCAACCGGCGACCCAGATTCGCAGCGGCCGATCGAGATCATGATCGCGCACGAGTTTGGGGATGACGTCCTTCTCCAGGAATTCAAATACCGGCGCGTCGCGAAAGAATCCCGTGACGTTAATCAGCAAGTCGCGGGAAAGCTGATCGCGCTCGCTAGAGTCGCGCGCGAGGAGCTCCAGATACGCGCCCGCGCTCTTGATCGCCACCATCGCCATGCGCCGCCCGACGCGGCGTTCGAGCGTGCCATGCTTGTAATGGGTGAAGTCGTGGACCGTCTTCGTGCGCAGGACATCGACGATTTTCGGCAGCAAAGCCTGCACCGAATCCCGCGAGCGCGAGTCTCTCGGCGTTGCAGTAAGGGCCGCGCCCTGTTCGTGGCTGA
>PLRT01000011.1:1203-1549 GCA_003164915.1 Hyphomicrobiales bacterium
GGCAGGCGCATGCCGTGACGCTCTTGCGGTCGCGAAAGCCGCAAGGCGCCCTTGTCGTCCACCGAGAGGTAGACGGCGGGCGGAATGACGTAGACACACCCGCGTTCGACCGCCATCCCATCGGTCGCTTGCACGACCTGCATCGCCGTGTTGCCCGCGAGCAAGGTCACCAACATGCTGTTGTGGCCCGGATCGAGATGCTGGACGAGGATGAAGGCCATGCCGTTGTTGGCGGGCAGGGCGTCGAGCAACTTTCGGCAAGCATCGAGGCCGCCGGCCGACGCGCCAATCGCCACGATCGGAAAGTCGGCGTGGCTGCTGGCGGAAAGGGGCTTGCGAATCCAAT
>PLRT01000011.1:1657-1811 GCA_003164915.1 Hyphomicrobiales bacterium
ACAAACGGGAGGCCAGAATGTCGACGAGTTATCTCGTGACGACCAAATCGGCACACGGCGCCAAAACGAGCAACACACGGTATGCAACGGTTGATGACGCGCTCCGAAGCGCCGGGGACCTGTTGGAAAGCGGAGCGCCGTCGGTTTGGATCAT
>PLRT01000011.1:1836-2939 GCA_003164915.1 Hyphomicrobiales bacterium
GTACTGACACAAAGAAATGAGTGTTTCGGAGTTGGCTTGCCGGAAGTTTGCGCCTTCTCGCGTGTCGCCAAAAACGCCTCGCCGGAGTCGCGTCCGCTATCGAGAACCGCAGCATCGACCGTGACTGTCAATAAAGGGCGCAAGCCGGCCGGCACGCGCCGAGCGTGAACAACCCCTTCTATGATCGATGAAGGAGCCGCGCTCCGACCTACTTGGGTCTTGTGCGGCCTTCCCTGAGGGCCTAGCGGAGGGTGCTTTCGTTTCGTATTAGGCCTTAATGCGCCGATTGGCCGAAAAAGGGCAAGCCGCGTGGACGGGGGCGACGTTGCGCCGCGATCGGCTATACTTTTCCGCTTCGCGCGTCGGCGCCTTCGGCCGTCGCAAGCGCCTCAGGGGGCGGAGATGACGGCCATCATTGTCGATTTGCAGGGCGCGCGCCCAATGGGCGAAGTCGGCCAACTGGCGGCGCTCGCCGAGGGCGGCGCCGTCTTCTGGCTCGATGTCAGCGGCGGCGAAACGGAGGCGCAGGCGCTTCCCCTGGGAAAGCTTGGGTTCGAGGCGACCGACGTCGCCTGGGCGATGCGTTTCGGCCAGGGCGGCAGAATGAACGTGGCGAGAGGCCGGTTGCGGGTTGCGACCTGGTTGGCGGCGCCGAGCGGCCGCCTGGTTGAGATCCATATCTTGTGCCGCCGCCATTGCGTGCTGACGGTCTGGTCGGGCGACCCGAGCCTGATCGACGAAATCCGCCAGCAGTTCGCCGAACGGGCTTGTGGGGTCGACGGCAGCCCTTTCTATGCGGGCGCGATCCTCCTGCACCTGCTGCTCGGCACGCTCGACCAGGCGATCGGCGCGCTTGATCGCATGCTTGACGACCTTCGCCTGCGTCTCGGCCGGCCGGCGGGCGCGACCGAAATCGGTCGGCTCGCGCTCGGATTGCAGAAGCTGCAATCGGTCGTCGCCGGTTTCAATCGCTACAGCAGCGCCGTGCGCTCGGCCCTCGTCGGCGTCGAGGCGGTCGACGGGATGGATGCGCGCGCGGTCGAGGAGCTCGACGACTACGCCGACCAGGTGGAGGACATCGAGGAGCAGCTGTTCGTTCGCCG
>PLRT01000036.1 GCA_003164915.1 Hyphomicrobiales bacterium
GGATCGGCCGATGCGCGGGCGACAACAGATGCAGCGTGAGGGGCACGCGGCCGCCGGCGAGCGCCGGATGGAGCGAGAGGCCGAACAGCTCCTGCACGCGCAGGGCGACGCTTGGGCCCCCCTCGGACTCGTAATCGACCGCCGCTTCCGTCCCGGTCGGCGCGACATAATGGCTCGGCGCCTCGGCCTCCAGCCGGCGCTGCAACGCGTAGGGTAGCAAGGCCGTCAGCGCCTGGCCGAGTTCGTCGCTCGAAAGTTCGTCGAGCCGCGTCTTGCCGAGCAGAAATGGGGCGAGCCAGTCGGGCGCGGCGGCGAGTGCGGAATCGGATAGATCGGGCCAGGGCTCGCCCTCGGCGCGACGCAGGAAGTTGACCCGCCCGCGCCATTGCATGAGCGGCTTGGTCCACGGCAGGCGCGCCGGCCCGAGATCGAGAATGCCGCGCGCCAGCGCGCGTGCGCTGGCCTCGTCGGCCGGAGGGCTGAGCGCGCCTTCCATCAGCGTCAGCGCGCCGAACCGGCGGCGGCGACGCGCCCGCAGCGAAGCGGAGGCGCGGTCGAACGCCGTCTCCTCGCGCGTCTCGATCGCCGCGCCGGCGACCGCCTCGATCTCTTGAAGCGTCAGCGGCGCCGCGGCGACGACCCGAGCCGCCGCGGCGCGGCCGACGATCTCGCCGATCGCCAGATAGGCTTCGCCGGCCAGCGCGTCGTGCGGCTCGACCGCCGCGGCGCGGCCGTTGGCCATCAGGAATTCGCCGCGCCGGCCGCGCGCCATCGCGATGCGATCGGGAAACGCCGCGGCGAGCCATTCGCCGACGTCCGCGCCTCCCCTCTCCCGTTCGGGAGAGGGGNNGCGTCGCCGCCCAGGCCGCGCTCGGTGAGGACGACGGCGAGTTCGGCGGCGAGTTCCCCCTGGCCCGCGCGCGCCGCGTCGACCAGCATGCGCGCCAGTCGCGGCGGCAGCGCCAGGCCGGCGATCGCGTTGCCCTCGTCGGTGAGCCTGCCGTCGGCGTCGAGCGCGCCGAGCGAGGCGAGCAGCGCGCGCGCCTCCTTGAACGCGGCGCGCGGCGGGGAATCGAGAAACTTCAATCCGCCCGGATCCCCGACGCCCCACACCGCCAGATCGAGCGCGAGGCCGGAGAGATCGGCGGCGAGGATCTCCGGTTGCGCAAACGGCGCGAGCCCGCCGGTCGCCGCCTCCTCCCACAGCCGGTAGCACACGCCCGGCTCGACGCGCCCGGCGCGGCCGCGGCGCTGGTCGGCGTTGGCGCGCGACACGCGCATGGTCACGAGCCGCGTCAGGCCGACGTCGGGCTCGTAGCGCGGCGCGCGCATCAGCCCGCTGTCGATCACCACGCGCACGCCCTCGATGGTCAGCGAAGTCTCGGCGATCGAGGTGGCCAGCACGATCTTGCGCCGTCCCTTGGCCGCCGGCGCGACGGCGCGATCCTGCGCGCGCGCGTCCATCGCGCCGTAGAGCGGCGCTACATCGACGGTCGGATCGCGCACGCGCTCTTCGAGCGTCGCGGCGACGCGCAGGATCTCGCCCTGCCCGGGCAGGAAGGCGAGGATCGATCCGCTGTCGCCGGCGAGCGCGCGCACGATCGCGCGCGCAACCTCGTCTTCGACGCGCGACGCCGGGTCGTGGCCGAGATAGCGCGTCTCGACCGGAAAGGCGCGTCCCTCGCTTTCGATCAAGGTCGCGCCCGGCATCAGCGAAGCGACGCGCGCGCCGTCGAGCGTCGCCGACATGACGAGAATGCGCAGGTCTTCGCGCAAGGCCTCCTGCGCGTCGAGCGCCAGCGCGAGGCCGAGATCCGCGTCGAGCGAACGCTCGTGAAATTCGTCGAACAGCACGGCGGCGACGCCGTCGAGCGACGGGTCGTCGAGGATCATGCGCGCGAACACGCCTTCGGTGACGACCTCGATGCGCGTTCGCGCCGAGACCAGGCTCTGCAGCCGCACGCGCAGGCCGACCGTCTCGCCGACGGTCTCGCCGAGCGTAGCGGCCATCCGCGCCGCCGCGGCGCGCGCGGCGAGCCGGCGCGGCTCGAGCACGACGATCTTGCCGGCCTTGGCGAAAGGTTCGGCGATCAGCGCGAGCGGAACCCGCGTCGTCTTGCCGGCGCCCGGCGGGGCGACCAGCACCGCACGCGCCCCCGCGTTCAGCGCGGAAGCGAGCCGCGGCAGGACGTCGTCGATCGGCAGCGGTTCGGCAAAGGCGCCCATGGCGCGTTTGATTGCAGCCGGCGACGGCCGAAGCAAGCGCCCGTCCCTCGACTCCTTGCGAGAGAAGCGCCTGCGCCAGGGCGAAGACCCCGGGTGGCCGGCGAATCCGGCCCGGTGACGGGTCGCGCCATCAGGCGCGGAGATCGTGGAGCGCATTGACATCGTGACGATGGAACGAGATTCAGCGTCCTGTCGCCGCGACGTCCGCTCCCTTGCCTCCGCGCGTGCGAATCCCTACGATCGGTCATGCCCTCAGGCGAAATCATCGTCGAAATCCAACGCATCGGCGCCATTTTGCGCGTCGCAGCAGTGGACGTGGCGACAGGAACCGAAGTTACGTTCCAGGCCCCCGCCTCGGCCACCCGCGCCTCGATCGATCGCCTTGCCGCCAATAAGCTGCGCTACGTGATGAGCAAGGCGACGACGCCCAAGGCCTAGCGGTCTGTCGCGCTGACAGGATCGCAGTCCTCGCGGACGAGCGGGGCGCCTCCTTCGATCCTGCTCGTCGTTGCGGCAATCGACAGAACTCAGCGCAAATTCGACAAGGAAGGCGATCGGGCATCGCCTTCCTTGTCGACGATCATCGCCAGCCAGACGCCGACTGCCGTCATCCCCGCGGCGAAAACGCCGTAGGTCGCGAATCCCGCCTGGATGCCCCAGTTCTGCGCGATCGAGGACATCAGGAAGGGGAAGACGAACGAACCGATTCCCCCGCCGGTCGCCGCAAAGCCGACCGCCTGGCTCTGCGCCAGCGGGAAGCATTTGCCGAGCAGGGTCATCACCCCCGGGTAGTAGATCGAGCAGCCGAGGCCTGCGAGAAACAGCGATACCCTGCCGACGTCGGCCGCAATCGGGTAGGCGGCGGCGTAGCCTGCCAGCAGGAGCAGGGCGATCGAACCGGTCGCCAGCGCCGAAAGTCCGACCAGCACGGCCTCAGGGCGCGAGCCTTTGTAGAGCAGCGGCACGCCGAAGCGGCCGGCCAGCACGCCCATCCAGAATAGCGAAACCAGCATGGCGCTGGCGTCCGCCGAATAGGCGAAGACGGCGACAAAATATTCGGCGACCCAGTTCGAAACGCCGAGTTCGACGCCGAGGTAGAGGAAGAGCGCGAAGAACGACAGCCAGTAGGCCGGATTGCCGCTCAGCCGACCGGGCGTCTGGTGGCGCTCGGCCGCTTTCGGTTGGACCGGCGGCAGGCCAGCGAACGCCATCAACGCCGCCAGCAGCACGAAGATCGCGGCCATGCCCCGATAGACGACGGCCCAGTCGAGGCCGCTCTGCAGGAGCAGGCCGACGGCGAACGGTCCGACGATCGCGCCGACGGCGAAAGCGCCGTGCAGCAGATTCATCGGCCGACCGGTGTTGCGCGCGTCCATCCGCAGGATCGTCGAGTTGAGGCCGACTTCGACGCCGCCCTGGCCGAGGCCGATCAGCGCGCTGAGCAGCGTGTTGGTCGCCGGATCGGGCGTCGTGGCGAAGAACGCCAGTCCGGCGACGATCAGCGCCAAAGCGAGCAGGATGGTCGGCTTGGGACCCCAGCGTTTGACCAGGTAACCGCTGGCGAACGTGGACAGGAAGTAGGCCACGGCGCCGGCGCCAAGGACAATGCCGGCCGTCAGGTAATCCCAGTGGAAGTTCGCCAGGATTATCGGCAGCGTCGCGCCGATGATGGTCATCGACGTGCCGAACAGGGCGAACAGCGCAAAGACGGAGAGAAACAGGCCGCGGAAGCGGGGCTCGACCAGCGTCACTTTCTTCCCCTCACGGCCGACGCCGCCATCGGCTCGCCGGTCCCACCAGCCAGGCAAGCCTCACGCGCCCACCAGCGACCCGCCCGTCGCGACGGCGGCGATCCGTTCCTACGCGTCGCGCGGGCTTCTTCGCGGTCATGCCACAAAAATCGGCGGCAGGGAAAACGGGGCGGCGGTCGCCACGCGGACGCTTTTGCGTTTGCCTGCGGAATCGCTACGGTTCCTGCCGCCGGGGCGGCCGCGATTTCGGCCTGTGCGCGCCGCTTGGCCGGTCGGAAGGGAAGCGAATCGTGAAACTCGCCGACACCGTCGCGGTCGTCACCGGCGCCGGCCGGGGAATCGGCCGCGCCATCGCCACGGCGCAGGCTGACGAAGGCGCCAAAGTCGCCCTGCTGTCGCGAACGGCGGCGGAGATCGAGGCCGTCGCCGCGGCAATCGTCGCCAAGGGCGGCGCGGCCCGCGCTTACGTTGTCGACGTCGTCGACCGCGGCGCCGTCGACAACGCCCTGGCCGCAATCGAACGCGAGCTTGGACCGGTCAGCCTGCTGACCAACAACGCCGGCGCCTTCTTCGGCATCGGTCCGATCTGGACTGTCGATCCGGACGCGTGGTGGCGCGACGTCGAAACCAATGTCCGGGGCGCCTTCAACTGCTGCCGCGCCGCGCTGCCGGGCATGCTCGCGCGCCGGCGCGGCCGCATCGTCAATCTCGCCGGCGGCGGCGCGGCGACGTCATTTCCCAACGGCTCAGGCTACGCCACCAGCAAGGCCGGCCTGCTCCGCTTCACCGAATGCGTCAACGACACGCTCGCCGGCACGGGCGTGCTGGCTTTCGCCATGGATCCAGGCCTGGTGCGGACGGCGATGACGGAACATCAGCTCAACAGCGAAGCCGGCCGCGTCTACCTCGACGCCATTCCGAAGCTGTTCGCCTCCGGCGTGAACGTGCCGCCGACATTGGCCGCGCGTCTCAGCGTCGAGATCGGCTCGGGCCGCTTCGACAAGCTCGCCGGCCGCATGCTGATGGCGGCGCGCGGCGATCTCGATCTCGACGAAGCCGCCATCGACGCCATCGTCGCGGGCGATCTCAGAAGCCTGCGCCTCAACGGTCCGCCGCCCCATCCGGATCGCGCTGCGACCGAGCGATCCGGATAGGGCCGCGCCTTCACGGCCTCAGCCGCCAGCCGACCCGGAAAATCCACGCCAGCGCGGCGAAGCAGACGACGATGAACGTCAACGTGAAGCCGAGGCTCGTCACGACGCTCACGTCGCCCTGGCCGTAGAAGCTCCAGCGGAAGCCGCTGATGAGGTAGACGACGGGATTGAACAGGCTCACCGTCTGCCAGAACGGCGGCAACATTTTTATCGAATAGAACGAGCCGCCGAGGAAGGTCAGCGGCGTGACGACGAGTGTCGGGATCATGGCGAGCTGCTCGAAATTCTTCGCCCAGATGCCGATGATGAAGCCGAACAGGCTGAAGGCGACCGACACCAAAACGAGGAACGCGGTCATCCACAGCGGATGGTCGATGCGCACTTGGACGAACAGGGTCGCGGTCGCCAGGATGATGAGCGCGATGATCATCGACTTGGTCGCCGCGGCGCCGACATAGGCGATGACCGCCTCGGTCGACGACAGCGGCGCCGACAGGATTTCGAAAATCGTCCCGGTGAACTTGGGGAAGTAGATGCCGATCGAGGCGTTGGAGATGCTCTGGGTCAGAATCGACAGCATCATCAGCCCCGGCACGATGAACGACCCGTAGGCGACGCCGTCGACCTCGCGGATGCGCGAGCCGATCGCGCCGCCAAATACGACGAAGTAGAGCGCTGTGGTCAGAACGGGGGCCGCCACGCTCTGAAAGATCGTGCGCACCGTGCGTTGCATCTCGGCGCGATAGATCGCCCAGACGCCGCCGGGATTGAGCCCTTTCATGCCGCGCCTCCGATCAGGTCGACGAAGATGTCCTCGAGGCTGCTCTTGGTCGTTTCGAGGTCGGTGAAGTCGACGCCCGCCTCGGCGAGGCGCTTGAGCAGGGTCGAAACCCCGGTGTCTTCCGACGCCGCGTCGAACGCATAGGTGAGCGAGAGCCCGCCGTCCTCGAGCGCGATCGGCCAGCCGGCGAGCGCCTCCGGCGGCGCGGCCAGCGGATTGTGGAGGCGCAGGGTGAGGCGCCGCTTGCCCAGCTTGCGCATCAGCGCCCCCTTGTCCTCGACCAGGAGGATGCGTCCCTTGTCGATGACGCCGACCCGGTCGGCCATCTCCTCGGCTTCCTCGATGTAATGCGTGGTGAGGATCACCGTGACGCCTTCGTCGCGCAGGCGGCGCACCAGCGCCCACATGTCGCGGCGAAGGTTGACGTCGACGCCGGCGGTCGGCTCGTCGAGGAACAGCACGTCCGGTTGGTGGCTGAGCGCCTTGGCGATCATCACCCGCCGCTTCATCCCGCCCGACAGCTCGACGACGCGCGCATGGCGCTTGTCCCACAGCGACAGCTCTTTGAGCAGGCGCTCGACATAAGCCGGGTCGGACGGCCGCCCGAACAGCCGCCGGCTGAACGACACGGTCGCCAGCACGGTGGCGAAGATGTCGAGCGCGATCTCCTGCGGCACCAGGCCGATCGCCTGCCTGGCGGCGCGATAATCGCGACGCACGTCATGGCCGGCGACGAGGACCTTGCCGGCCGTCATCGACACGATGCCGCAAATCACGCCGATCAGCGTCGTCTTGCCGGCGCCGTTGGGGCCGAGAAGCGCGAAGATTTCGCCTTTTTCGATCGAGAGATCGACGCCGTCGAGCGCCAGGAATCCGGTCGCGTAACGTTTGGCGACGCCGACACAATGGATCATGGGCGGCATGGGGCCTTCTCCGTCGGCCCTCGGCGAGGCCCGTCGCCTCCCAGATAGGGTGCGCAGGCGCTGTCGTCGACCCGCCGGCGGCCAGAGTCGGAGCGACACAGCCTTTTGACCGGCCGCGCCAGAGTCGCCCCAAAGGCGCTTCGCTTCGCCGCCTCGCAAAGGCCCGGCTTTTCTGCGACGCTAGGCCCGGGCGCCGCGCCCGCTGGCCGGGGCGGTTCACGAACCACGCGAAGGGGCGCGCATGAGGAAGTTTGTGCTTGGTCTGGCGTCTTGCCTCGCCCTCGCCGGATGCGACGACGCGGCCCTGTTCCTGCCGATGACGCCGACGCGGGCGTCGATCGCCGCGCCGCGACGGCAGCTCACCAATGACGAAAAGGACGCGATTTCCGACGCCGTCCTGCGCAAGCTCGGCGATCAGTCCCATCGGGACTTCACCTGGTTTCCCCTCGTGGTCAGACCGCAAGACGGCGTGGTCGATTATTGCGGCCAGGTCAGCGGCGACGATGTTGTCGGCGAATACAACATCCGGGACGCCAAGGCGGAGTTTCGCGACTATTACGCGCAGCTGACCTTCGATCGCGGCGGCAAGCTGGCGAAAGTCGACGTCGTCGCCCTGGGCGAGAAAAAGAGCAGAAGCATCCCGACCCAGGTCGACTCGACCTGCTTGCAGGACGGCTACAACGTTCGCCGCTGAGGGCGCATTTCGCACGCGGCGGGAGACGGACGGGGGCAGCGAAGCGGCGAGGTCCGTTCCGGCGCGGCGGCGCGTTTCCTGAAATTGGGGGTTGAGCGGACTGTCGCCGAAGCGCGGAAACGCGCGATTGTGTATGCGCCGCGGGAATCCGCAATCCCAGCTTGATCTTCAGCCATTCCCGTTTCCCTCGGCGATCAAAGATCGCGTTCACGGATGCCTCGACCAAGCAACCGTCGCTTGGCGCTGTGAGGAGAACGTGACTGCCGTGAGTGTTTTCCGACCCTACCCGAGCTTCGCCGCGCCCACTAGGTTGTTGTGTAACGGATGGAGGACCGCAAGTGGTCAACGATGGCGATTCCACGGCGTATTGCCAACAAACTGACAGATCATACGATACCGTCAGCGGGACTTATCTCCGGTTTGATGGGTTTCGGCATCTGCGCCCGTAGTGGTCTATACGGTTATAGACTGGCAAATACGATCGGACAATTTTCATCAGGTCGCGACTGCAAATGATCTTCGACGTTCGAATTGAGGACGGTCGGACGTCCTCCGTCCGGAACTAACGGCGCGGCGAGGAAATGGCCGCCGAGGAGGCAGTATGGACACGACAACGCTTTTGATCATCGTCATCGTTTTGCTCTTGCTCGGTGGCGGCGGCTGGTATGGCCGAGGACGCTGGTTCTAGGTTGTTCCGGCGACAGCCTCAGGCCGCGTTCAGGTCTTAGAGATGAACTACACGGATCGGGAGAGCGGGACGGCGCCGGCCGACGAACTGCTTGCGGATATGCCTCTGCCTGCCGATCCGAAGACCATTTTCCTTGGCGGATTGTTCGCTCTCGCCCTGCTGGCGACGGCCTATGTCGCGAGCGAAATCGTTCTGCCTATGGTCTTCGCCTTCATTCTCAAGCTCTTGCTGCAGCCGATTTTTCGGTTCTTGGAGCGCCTGCGTATTCCCAGAGCGCTTGCGGCGCTGGTGCTCATCCTTGCCTTGTTCGGAACGATCGCTGGCCTGGGCACGGCAGTTTCGGGACCCGCTCGCAGCTGGGCGGCCAAACTTCCGGAAGGCATCCCTAGGCTCGAGGAGCGCATGAGTTCCCTGCGCGGGCCCATCAACACATCGCAGCAGTTTCTGCAGCAAATAGAAAATATCGGGGCGACTGGCGTGCAACCGGATGCGGCCAGCCCGTTGGGAGGCGCAGCTCTCCTGGCGACGGTATTCGCGGGCACGCGCAGCTTCGCCAGCGGCCTAGTGACGACAGTGCTGTTTCTGTACTTCCTTCTGGTGTCCGGCGACACCTTCTTGCGCAGGCTCGTAGAGGTTCTGCCGCGTTTCAGCAGCAAGCGCCAGGCCGTCGACATCTCGCAGCAGATCGAGAGCGATGTCTCCGCCTATCTCCTCACGATTTCGATCATGAACGCGGCGGTCGGCGTCGCTACCGGGCTGGTTATGTGGCTAACCGGAGTTGGCGACCCAATTCTTTGGGGAACGCTCGCATTTCTGCTGAACTACGCGCCGATCCTCGGTCCTGCCGTCGGCGTCGTGGTCTTTCTTTTCGCCGGCCTGTCGTCGATCGACACCCTCTGGCAGGCGCTTGTTCCCGCAGCGCTGTACCTGGCAATTCATATTGTCGAGGGCGAGACGGTAACGCCCCTGCTTCTGGCGAGACGGTTCACTCTCAATCCTGTCCTCGTCATTTTCTCGCTCGTCTTCTGGTTCTGGATGTGGGGTATTGCAGGCGCGATCCTCTCCGTGCCCATGTTGGCCATCGCCAAGATCGTTTGTGACCGGGTTCGCCCGTTTGCCGCACTCGGTCACTTTCTCGAAGGGTGACGACCAAACGATCGCCCTGGCTTCGAGCGATCGCTTGGGCGTCGTTGCGAGGCGCCCAACCTCTTGTCGAGGCTTCTTTCGCGCGCGCAGGATTGCCGCGTTGCGTTCTCCGACACACTCCAAAATTGTCGCCATCGAATAGAGGAAAACGAGCGCGAGGCGCCCTTGGACTTACAGTGGTAATTGGTCAATTCCGCAATTCCGCCGCTCACCCTCGCCGCGCGCGCTAAACAGGTTTGGCGCCCGACGCGCCATCCTTTCGCCCGCGCCCTGCCACGAAAAGGCGTCCGCAAGAGCGCCCGTCTTTCGCAAGAACGCCCGTCTTGCGACGGGCTATGCGGGAGACGGATTTCCCGTCCTGCCGCCGCACAATTTTCTTCGCTTGCCCCGCGCCCGGTCCTCCCCCACCTTACCCCTATGACCGACTCGCCGATCGGAAGGTCTTCCTCCCGCCTCGTCGCCGTTCTCGGACCCACCAACACCGGCAAGACCCATCTCGCGGTCGAGCGCATGCTCGGCCATGCGACCGGCATGATCGGCCTGCCGCTGCGGCTGCTGGCTCGCGAGATCTACGACCGCATCGTCAAGGCGAAGGGCGCGCGCGCGGTGGCGCTCGTCACCGGCGAAGAGAAAATCGTGCCGATGTCGCCGCGCTACTGGGTCGCCACGGTCGAGGCGATGCCGCTCGATCGCCGGGTCGAGTTTCTCGCCGTCGACGAGATCCAGCTCTGCGCCGATCCCGAGCGCGGCCATGTCTTCACCCAACGCCTGCTGCACGCGCGCGGGATCTCCGAAACGATGCTGCTGGGCGCGGCGACCGCGGCGCCCCTGATCCGACGTCTCTGCCCCGAGTTCGTCATCGAGTCGCGCGACCGCTTCTCGCAGCTCGCTTACGCCGGCTCGAAGAAGCTCACCCGCCTGCCGCCGCGCAGCGCCGTCGTCGCCTTCTCCGCCGACGCCGTCTACGCGATCGCCGAGCTGATGCGTCGCCATCGCGGCGGCGCGGCGGTGGTGATGGGCTCGCTGTCGCCCCGCACCCGCAACGCCCAGGTCGCCCTCTTCCAGTCGGGCGAGGTCGACTTCCTCGTCGCCACCGACGCGATCGGCATGGGCCTCAACATGGACGTCGACCATGTCGCCTTCGCCGCGCTGCGCAAGTTCGACGGCCGGCGCATGCGCTGGCTGTATCACTCAGGAAATCGGCCAGATCGCCGGCCGCGCCGGCCGCTACCGCCGCGACGGCACGTTCGGCGTCACCGGCGACGCGCCGGAGATGGACGCCGACGTCGTCGCCGCGGTCGAGGGCCACGCCTTCGCGCCGCTGACCGCCGCCGAATGGCGCAACGCCAAGCTCGACTTTTCCTCCCTCCCCGCGCTGATGCGCTCGCTCGCCGCGCCGCCGGTGATGCCCGGCCTCAGGCTTTCCGACGAGAGCCAGGACGAGACGACCCTGCGCCAGCTCGCCGGCGACGAGCTCGTCCTGCGCCGCGCGCGCGACCGCGCCAATCTCGTCCGGCTGTGGGACGCCTGCCAGACGCCCGACTTCCGCAAGACGTCGCAGGAGGACCATGCGCGGCTGATCGGCGGCATGTTCGAGCACCTGACCCAGAAGAACCGCCGCCTGCCCGACGAGTGGATGCAGGGTCAGTTCGTCAGCCTCGACCGGCTCGAGGGCGACATCGAAGCCCTGTCGATGCGGCTGGCGCGGGTGCGCACCCTCGCCTACGTCGCCAATCGCAGCGACTGGCTGATCGATCCCGCACATTGGCAGGGCCGAACGCGCGCGCTCGAGGATCGCCTGTCCGATACGCTGCACGAACAGCTGATGCAGCGCTTCATCGACCGGCGCACATCGACGCTGCTCAAAAGCCTCAACCAGCGCGCCGGGCCGACCCTCGGCGGCATCGCCGCCGACGGCGCGGTGACAGTCGAAGGCCACCGCGTCGGCACGCTGAAGGGCGCGCATTTCGAGCCCGAGCGCGGCGCCTCGCCGCTCGAGGACCGCGCTTTGCGCGGCGCGGTCGAGCGCGCGGTCGCGCCGGAGATCGCGCGCCGGCTCGGCGCGCTGGCGGCCGAGGACGACGACGCCTTCGCGCTCAAAGTCGGCGGACGGATCGTCTGGCGCGGCGTCGCGGCAGGCGAGATCGTCGGCGGCGGCCTGTTCGCGCCGCGCGTCCGGCTGCTCGGCGAGTTCGGCGCCGAGCCGGCCCGCGAGCGCGCGGCGCGGCGGCTCGAGGCCTTCGTCGCCGCCGAGGCCGGCCGCCGCTTCGCGGCGCTCGCGCAACTGAAAGCGGCGATCGCCGACGGCCAGTTCAAGGGCCTGGCGCGCGGCCTCGCCTATCAGCTGGTCGAACATTTCGGCGTGCTCGACCGGCGCCTCGCCGAAACCCAGGTGCGCGCGCTGAGCCGCAGCGAGCGGCGCACGCTCAAGGGACTTGGCGTGCGCTTCGGCGCCTTCAGCCTCTATCTGCCGGCGCAGATGACCCAGGAGGCGCGGCTGGTCGGCGAAGTGTTCGCCGCGCTGGCGCGGCCGGGCTGGCGGCCCGCCGCCGAGGCGCTGACTCCCCTGCCCCATCCCCCGCCGCCGCCCGAGGCGTTCGGGTTGCGGGGCTTGCGCGCAGTCGGCGGCTTCGCCGCGCCGGCGGCGGCGCTGGAAAGGCTCGACACGCTCGCGCGCGAAGCCGACCCCGGCGCCGCCGGCGCGATCCGCCTGACGCCGCAACTCCTCGCCGCGCTCGGCTGGAAACCCGGTCAAGCCGAGCAGATCCTGCGCGGCCTCGGATTCGCCCGCGCCAGGAAGGGCGGCGAGCCCGAAGCCGATCTGTGGCGGCGGCGGCCGATCAGCGAGGCCGAGTCGGCGCAGTTGATCGCTTCTCCCTTCGCCGCACTCGCGCCGTTCGGCAGGCCGGCGTCGGCGCGTCGGCGCGCGCGGCGCAAGGCTGCGCGCCACAAGACGGCCGGGGGAGGCGCGAGCGGTTGAACGAAGCGGCCGAAACCTGCCGCGCCGACGTCTGGCTGTGGCGCGCGCGCTTCTTCAAGACGCGCAGCCTGGCGGCGCGCGCCATCGAGCAAGGCGGGGTGCGCGTCACCCGCGGCGGGCAGGGCGCCGGCGTCGACAAGCCGAGCCGGCAGGTCAAGCCCGGCGACGTGATCGCCTTTCCGGTCGGCGCGAACTGGGTGGCGGCGCGGGTCGAGGCGCTCGGCTGGCGGCGCGGCCCGGCGAGCGAGGCGCGCGCGCTTTACACGTTATTGCAGCCCGCCTCGCGCTCCGCGCGCCCTTGACAGGGCGGCGGCGCGCGCGAAGGCTGGCCCGTGCGCCGCATCGGCACGACAGCGGCGCGCCACGCAAGGAGGCGCTTCGCCATGGCCTTCGCCAATATCAACGGCGCGGTCGCGCATTATCGCGACGAGGGGCGCCGCGACGGCCGGGCGATCGTCTTCATCAACGCGCTCGGCATGGACCTGCGCATCTGGGACGACGTCATCGGGCCGCTCGCCTCGGCCTACCGCATCGTGCGCTACGACAAGCGCGGCCACGGCCTGTCGCAGCTGCCCGCTGGCCCGGCGCTGATCGACGACTATGCGGCCGACCTGTCCGCCCTGCTCGATCGCCTCGAGATCGGCCGCGCGGCGATCGTCGGGCTGTCGATGGGCGGGCTCGTCGCCCAGGCGCTCTATCGACAGCGGCCGGATCTCGTGGCGGCGATGGCGCTATGCGGGACCGCCGCCAAAATCGGCACGGAGGAAAGCTGGCGCCAGCGCATGGACGAGGTCGCGCGCGGCGGGATCGAGGCGATCGCCGAGGCGACGATGCAGCGCTGGTTCACCGCCGCGTTCCGCGCCAAGCGGCTGGACGATCTCGTCGGCTGGCGCGCGATGCTGACCCGGGCGCCGCGCGACGGCTATCTCACAGCCTGCGGCGCGCAAATGCGCGCCGACCTCCGGCCCTACTGCGCCGCGATCGCCGTCCCGGTCGTTTGCGCCGTCGGCGACGAGGACGGCTCGACCCCGCCGGCGCTGGTGCGCCAGCTTGCCGGCCAGATCGGCCGGGCGCGGTTCGAAATCATCGCCGGCGCTGCGCACCTGAGTTGCATCGAGCGCCCCGACGCCTTGCACGGGCTGATCGAGGCTCTGGCCAGGGGCGCAGCGGCCTGAAAATTCGCGTTTAACTCCAGCCGACGCGCTTTGATCTGCGCCCTTGCGCGGGTGCGGCGAAGCGGTATAGAGACGCCGCCCTCGCCCCAGGCGGCTCGCGGCTGGAACCGGGAATTTTATGCCTCAAGACATTTCGCAGGCAGCTCAAGCGCCGGCGGCCAACGGCCACGACGCGGGGGCGGCGGGGCATGCGAGCGGCAACTTCTGGATCCTGGCGCTCGGCTCGGTCGGCGTCGTCTTCGGCGACATCGGCACCAGCCCGCTCTATGCGCTGCAGGCCGCGCTCAACCAGTTCAAGGACGTCGGCCTCACGGTCGAGGTCGTGGTCGGCGTCGTGTCGCTGATCATCTGGGCGCTGCTGATCGTGGTCACCGCCAAATACGTCCTGTTCCTGATGCAGGCCGACAACAAGGGCGAAGGCGGCATCCTGACGCTGAAGGCGCTGGCCCAGGTCGCGCTCGGCCGCAAGGCGGCGATCGCCTTCCTGCTCGGCGTCGCCGGCGCGGCGCTATTCTCCGGCGACGCGATGATCACGCCGGCAATCTCGGTGCTGTCCGCGCTCGAGGGCCTCAAGCAGCTCGACCCGCAACTCGAGCCGTTCGTGATGCCGGCGACGGTGGCGATCCTCATTCTGTTGTTCGCCGTCCAACGCCGCGGCACGGCCGGGGTGGCGACCTTCTTCGGCCCGATCATGGTGGTGTTCTTCCTCGTCAACGCCGCCCTCGGCGCGATGCACATCCCGCAGGCCTGGGTGATCCTGACCTCCCTCAGCCCTTTGCCTGGGCTCGCCTTCTTGTGGCGGCACGGCACGCTCGGCTTCCTCGTGCTCGGCAGCGTGTTCCTCGCCGTTACCGGCGCCGAGGCGCTCTACGCCGACATGGGCCATTTCGGCCGCCGGCCGATTCAGGCGGCGTGGCTGTTCCTCGTCCTGCCGGCGCTGATGCTCAATTATCTGGGCCAGGGCGCCTCGATCATCGCCGACCCCTCGGCGGTCGCGAACCCCTACTACCTGCTCGCCCCCAGCTGGGCGCTGCTGCCGATGATCCTGCTGGCGACGATCGCGACGGTCATCGCCAGCCAGGCGGTCATCACCGGCGCCTTCTCGCTCGCCCGGCAGGCGATCCAGCTCGGCCTGTTGCCGCGTCTCGAGATCGTCCACACCTCCGACACCCAGGAGGGTCAGATCTTCCTGCCGCGGGTCAACCGCGCGCTGCTGTTCGGCGTTCTGGCGCTGGTGCTGCTGTTCCGCTCGTCGGGCGCGCTCGCCAACGCCTATGGCGTGGCGGTGTCGGGAACGATGGTGACGACCACCGCGCTCGCTTTCTTCGTCGTCTGGCGGCTGTGGCGCTGGCCGCTGTGGGCCGCGCTGGCGCTGGTGTGCGCGTTCCTGTCGATCGACATCGGCTTTTTCGTCGCCAACCTCTCCAAGGTTTTCGAGGGCGGCTGGTTCCCGCTGCTGATCGGCGCGGCGATGTTCGTGATGATGTGGACCTGGTCGCGCGGCAGCGCGATCCTCACCGCCAAGACCCACCGCGACTCGATCCCGATGGTCGAGGTGATCAGGATGCTGGAGAAGTCGAAGCCGGTGCGCGTCCCCGGCACGGCGATCTTCCTCACCAGCGATCCGACCGTGGCGCCGTCCTCGTTCATGCACAACCTCAAGCACAACAAGGTCGTGCACGAGAAGGTGGTGATGATGTGCGTGCGCACCGAAACCTCGCCGCGCGTGCCGGCCGCGCAGCGTGTCGAGGTGCAGACGCTCTCGCCCGACTTCGTCTCGCTCACCATCCATTTCGGCTACATGGAATCGCCGCGCATCCCGGTGGCGCTGGCGGCGCTGCGCAAGGCGGGGCTGAAGTTCGACATCATGACGACCTCGTTCTTCTTTGGCCGCCGCTCGCTGAAGCCATCGGCCAATTCCGGCATGCCGCATTGGCAGGACCTGTTGTTCATCGCGATGGCGAAGCAGGCGGCGAGCGCGCCCGACTTCTTCAACCTGCCCTCCGACCGCGTCGTCGAACTCGGCGCGCAGATGAAGGTCTGAGGTCGGCGGCGGCGCCTCGGGCTGGCGCGCCTCGCCACGCTCGCGACGCCTGGAAGGGCGGTCGGCCGCCGCGTTCAGCGACTTGCAACTATATAAAGATATGCTTATGTGGTTATGTCCAAGAGGCGGCACGCAGGCATGTCAGCGGACCCAACCCAGTTGTTCGCCGCCCCGGCGGCCGAAGGCGACGTCGTCGCGGCGCTGACGGCGGCGGCGCGCGAGCGCGTACTGATCCTCGACGGCGCGATGGGGACGCAGATCCAGGACCTCCGCCTCGACGAAGGCCAGTTCCGCGGCGAGCGTTTCGTCGCCTGCGAGTGCGCCCTCAAGGGCGACAACGATCTGCTGGCGCTGACTCAGCCGCAGGCGATCGAGGACATCCACCTCGCCTATGCGCTCGCCGGCGCCGACATCCTCGAGACCAACACCTTTTCCTCGACGTCGATCGCCCAGGCCGACTACGGCATGCAGGCGGTGGTCTACGANNGCGCCGCTTCGTCGCCGGCGCGCTCGGGCCGACCAACCGCACCGCCTCGATCTCGCCCGACGTCAACAATCCCGGCTTTCGCGCCGTTACCTTCGACCAGTTGCGCGAAGCCTATGCCGAGCAGATCGCCGGCCTGATCGACGGCGGCGCCGACCTCATCCTGATCGAGACGATCTTCGACACGCTGAACGCCAAGGCGGCGGTGTTCGCCTGCGAGCAGACCTTCGCCGCCAAAGGCGTGCGCCTGCCGCTGATGATCTCCGGCACGATCACCGATCTTTCCGGCCGCACGCTGTCGGGCCAGACGCCGACCGCCTTCTGGCACTCGCTGCGCCACGCGCGGCCGTTCTCGATCGGCCTCAATTGCGCCCTCGGCGCGGCGGCGATGCGCGAGCACCTGGCCGAGATCGCCGAGGTCGCCGACACGTTGGTGTGCGCCTATCCCAACGCCGGCCTGCCCAACGAATTCGGCCTTTACGACGAGACGCCGGCGCAGATGGCCTCCGAGATCGGCGGCTTCGCGCGCGACGGCCTGGTCAACATCGTCGGCGGCTGCTGCGGCTCGACGCCCGCCCATATCGCGGCGATCGCCGAGGCGGTCGCAGGCGTGTCCCCGCGCGCGCCGAAGCCCGCCTCGCCGCTGCTGCGGCTTTCCGGGCTCGAGCCGTTCACGCTGACCCGGGACATCCCGTTCGTCAACGTCGGCGAACGCACCAACGTCACCGGCTCGGCCAAGTTCCGCAAGCTGATCACCGCCGGCGATTATTCCGGCGCGCTCGTCGTCGCGCGCGACCAGGTCGCCGCCGGCGCGCAGGTCATCGACGTCAACATGGACGAAGGCCTGATCGACTCGGCCAAGGCGATGACCGAGTTCCTCAACCTGGTCGCCGCCGAGCCCGACATAGCCCGCGTGCCGGTGATGATCGATTCGTCGAAATTCTCGGTGATCGAGGCCGGCCTGAAGTGCGTGCAGGGCAAAGGCCTGGTCAATTCGATCTCGATGAAGGAGGGCGAAGAGGCGTTCCTGCGCCAGGCGCGGCTGGTGCGCGCCTACGGCGCGGCGGTCGTCGTCATGGCGTTCGACGAAAAGGGCCAGGCCGACACGCTCGAGCGCAAGGTCGCGATCTGCGCGCGCGCCTACAAGCTGCTCACCGAACAGGCCGGCTTCCCGCCCGAGGACATCGTCTTCGACCCCAACGTCTTCGCCATCGCCACCGGCATCGAGGAGCACAACGGCTACGGCGTCGCCTTCATCGAGGCGGCGCGGCAGATCCGCGCTCTGCTGCCGCACGTCCACATTTCCGGCGGCGTGTCGAAC
>PLRT01000149.1 GCA_003164915.1 Hyphomicrobiales bacterium
TGGTGATGATCGAAGCGATGGGCGGCGGCTTCACCTGGGGCGCCGCGCTGATGCGGTGGTGAGCCTCGAGATGGAGATCGGCGATCTCAGCCTCGCGGAAAGCGAAGCCGCGGTCGCGCTGTGGGAGGAGGCGGGTCTGACGCGGCCATGGAACGATCCGCGCTCCGACATTCGCTTGGCGCTGGCGGGCCCGGACTCGACCATCCTGGCCGGGCGGATCGAGGGCCGCTTGATCGCGACGGCCATGGTCGGCTGGGACGGCCACCGCGGATGGCTCTACTATCTCGCCGTCGCCAAGGCGGAGCGACGGCGCGGCTACGGAGCGCGGTTGGTGCGAGCGGCCGAGGACTGGCTCGCGGCGCGTCAGGCGCCGAAGCTGCAGATGCTGATCCGCGCTGAGAACCAGGCGGTGATCGCCTTCTACGAGACGCTGGGTTATCGCCGCTCCGACGCGGTGATGCTGCAGCGCGCGTTGCGCTGAGGCGCGGCGGGCCGCGATGCGCGCGCTGGAGACGGTGGCCACGGCGGTCGAGGCCCACGGGCTCGCGGCTCATGGGGCCTTCGACCTCGGCGACGAGGAGCGGCGGGGCGCGCTGGCCGGCGCCGCGACGATCGTCCTCCTCGGTCTCGACGGACGGCGCGGCTGGGCCGCGTTCTCGGCTTCGCCAGAGGCGCTCGACGGCGGCGCCGATCCGCTCGACCGCTGGAGCCGGCGCGTCGTCGACGGGCTCGCGACCGCGCTCGACGCGCGTGCTCTCCATCCGTTTGGCGGTCCGCCGCACTGGCCGTTCCAGCGTTGGGCGATGCGCGCCGAACCGTTGCACGTCTCGCCGCTCGGCCTGTTGATCCATCCGAGCGAAGGCCTGTGGCGCGGCTACCGCGGCGCGCTCGCTTTCACTGAACGCCTCGCGTTTCCCCCGCGCGCTGCGGCGCCGAGCCCGTGCGAGACCTGCGACGCGCGGGCGTGCCTTTCCGCTTGTCCGGTCGGGGCGTTCACCGGCGCGGGCTACGACGTCGCCGCCTGCGTCGCGCAGCTCGAAAGTCCAGCCGGTCGCTCCTGCATGGAGGGCGGGTGCATGGCGCGGCGAGCCTGTCCGGTCGGGGCCGACCGCGCGCATGCGCCCGCCCAGGCTGGGTTCCACATGCGCGCGTTCCTGTCAGCTCGCCGCCCGGCCTAACGCCTGCGGCGCGGCGAAAACCCTTGACCGGGGCGGCGCATACGGCGAAGGCTCGCGCACGTCCGCGCTCTTGCCGCCGCTGCTGGTTTTCTTCGTCCTGTGCGCCAGCGCGGCGCTCGGCTTCATCATCAACGGCCGGCTTCCCGCACGGCATCGCACGCCCGACTCGATCGAGCTCGTGCACCTGGCGCTCGGCCTGCTGGTGACCTTCACCGCGATCGTGCTCGGCCTGCTGACCTCCTCGGTCAAGACCGGGTTCGAGAACGGCTATCAGGCGCGCGGGCCTTACGCCGGCGAGCTCACCCAGTTCGATCAATGCCTGCGCGACTACGGCCCCGAGACCGCGGCGACGCGCGCGCGATTGCACAGTTATGTCGCCGCCGTCATCGCCTCGACCTGGCCCGACGAACCGGCGCCGCAGGGCGTCTCTTTCCCCGATACGACTCACATGCGCCAGATCGGCGAGGACCCGACGCTCGCCAACATCATCGACGACATCGGTGTCGCGGTGCGCGGGCTCGAGCCGACGGACTCCTTCCATCACGCCCAGGCGGCCGCATGCGCGAGCGACTATTCGGACGTCGTCAAGAGCCGCTGGACCGTCATCGAGGGCGTGCACGGGTCCATCTCGGCGCCGTTCTATTGGGTGCTGGTGTTCTGGCTGGCGATCGTATTCGCCAGCTTCGGCCTGCGCGCGCCGCCGAATGCGCTCAACGTCATCGTTATCGCGATGTGCGCTATCTCGGTCAGCTCGGCGATCTTCGTCATCCACGACCTCGATGTGCCGTACGGCGGCCTGTTCGGCGTGCCGAGCGATTCGATGCGCCACGCACTCGTCGACATGATGCGGTGATCCGCCGGCGGCGCTGGCCTCACTCCATCGCCGCCGCGGCCGAATGGCCGCTCGGAGCTGGCGCGCTCTTGGCCCCACGGATCAAAGCGAGCAGCGGGAAGGCGGAGAGCGAGACGAACATCATCAGCAGAAAGTCGTTGGAATAAGCGATGATCGCCGCCTGCTGGGTGACGATGCCGTCGAGCTGCGCCAGACCGCCGAGCGTACCGGTGGAAAGCGCCGCGGCGTCGGGCAGCTTCAGCGCATCGCTGAACGGCGTCACATGCTCGACCAGCTGGCTGTGGAACGTCGTGACCATGTTGGTGAGCTGGGCGATGACGATCGAAATGCCGACCGACGAGCCGATGTTGCGGATCAGCGTCCACAGCGCCGCGCCCTCGGTGCGCAACGCGCTGGGCAGTGTGGCGAAGGCGACGGTGTTGAGCGGCACGAAGACGAAGCCGAGACCGACGCCCTGGACGACCGAGTAGATGGCGATCGTTGAGGCGGACGTATCCGTCGTCCAGCCGACCATGACCCATAACGACGCGGTCGAAAGGACCAGGCCGATGAAGATCAGGATCCGGGCGTCGTATTTGCCAAGCAGCCGTCCGACCAGCATCATCGCGAAGAAGGTGCCGACGCCGCGCGTGCCGAGCAGGTAGCCGCTCGCCAGCACCGGGTAGCCGAGCAGGTTCTGGATGAACGGCGTCACCAGCGCCATCGTCGCCAGCAGGATGATGCCGATGATGAACATGAAGACCAGCGCGACCGAGAAGTTCCAGTCGCGGAAGATGCGCACGGCGATGAACGGCCGCTTCGAGGTCGCCGAGTCGACGATGAAGAAATAGAAGCCGACGATCGAGAGGATCGCCTCGACGACGACTTCGCCGGAGCCGAACCAACCCAGATCCTGGCCGCGGTCGAGCATCATCTGCAGCGCGCCGATGCCCAGCGACAGCGACAGGAAACCGAACCACGAAAACGGCACGTCGCGGCGGGTCGGGCTCTCGCTCATGAAGGCGGAGAGGCCGACCACGGTCAGGATGCCGAACGGGAGGTTGACGAAAAACACCCAGCGCCAGGAATAATATTCGGTCAGCCAGCCGCCGAGCGTCGGTCCCATGATCGGCCCGAGCATCACGCCCATGCCCCAGATCGCCATCGCCGCGCCGCGTCGCGCCGGCGGATAGGCGTCGAGCATCACCGCCTGGCTGAGCGGCACCAGCGCGGCGCCGAACACGCCCTGCAGCAGGCGGAAGGCGACCATCTGTTCGATGCTCTGCGCAACCCCGCACAGCATCGAGGCGAAAGTGAATCCGGCCGTGCAGACGATGAACAGCTTCTTGCGGCCGACGCGGGTCGCCAGCCAGCCGAGCGGCGAAGTCATGATCGCCGCAGCGACGATATAGGAGGTCAGCACCCAGTTGATCTGATCCTGGGTGGTCGACAGCGAACCCTGCATGTAGGGCAGGGCGACGTTGGCGATCGTCGTGTCGAGCGCCTNNCCTGCATGACCGTCGCCATCATGACACAGACCGTCAGCATGGCGCGCGTCAGCGGCGCCATGTTTTCTGCGGTCTGCTCCGTCATTGGGCGGCGGACTTGGCGTTCGAGGGGGACACAAACCACGACTCGAGCCACACGAACGGCCCGAGCAGAAGCCCGCTGAGCGTGCGCGTCTGGCCGGTGTCGATCGAGACGACCGCGCTCATGCCGGCGCGCAGGCCCTCGGAGTTCTCATTCGGGTCGAAGCAGAAGCGCAACGGCACGCGCTGGACCACCTTGACCCAGTTGCCGCTCGCGTTCTGCGCCGGCAGGATCGAGAATTGCGCGCCGGTGCCGGGCGCGATCGAACAGACCGTTCCCTTCCACTCGCGGCCGGGGAACGTGTCGATCGTCACGCTCGCCAGTTCGCCGGCGTGAACGTAGGTGAGGTCCGACTCCTTCGGATTGGCGTCGACCCAAAGCCCGCGGTTCTCGACGATGGCGAAGACCGGCTGGCCAGCCGGCGCAACGCGCCCGAGCTCGATCTGGTCGACCTGAGTCGCCACGCCGGCGATCGGCGCGACGATATGGGTGCGGGCGAGGTTGCGCTCAGCGTCGTCGAGCCCCGCCTTGGCCTGAATGTAGTCGGGGAAGGAGTCGATCGTCGACCCCGGTCCGCCGCCGAGCTTGGTCGTCGTCGTTTGCTGCATGTAGCGCGTGAAGGCGAGGATCTGCTGGTACATGAGGAGGGAGGCGCGCGAGGTGTCGAGATCGGCGGCTGTGCCGGCGCCAGTCTTCACCAGATTGGACTTGCGGTCGTAGTCCTTCTGGCGCAGTTGCACCGCCTCCTCGCCCATCCGGATCTGGTCCTCGTTGCTGGCGTAGGAGGCCTGCAGATTGGCGAACTCGACCCTGGCCGCCGCGACGCGGCCCTGGGCGAGCTGCAGCGCGGTCTGGTAGGGCGCCGGATCGAGGTCGAACAGCGGCGCGCCGGCTTCGACGCGCTCGCCTTCGCGCACGTGCACGGCGACGATCGGGCCGGTGACCTGGGGCGTGATCAGCGACTTGTCGGCGCCGACATAGGCGTTGTCGGTCGAGACGTAGCGACCGCCCGACAGCCACCACATGCCGCCGAGCACGACCGCGACGGCGGGCACGACGACGAGCAGGATGAAGCGGCCGAGGCCGGAGCGCCTGCGCGGCGCGGGGGCGGCGAGCGCCTCCTCGCGCGGCGGGGCCGACGGCGAAGCGGGGTCGGCCGGCGCGGTGGGCGCGGTCGGCGCCGGCTCGGCCGGGCGCGGCGCCGTCGCCGGCGCCCGGTTGAGCGGGGTCGGTTCGTTCGATCGTTCGCGGGGGCTCATGGAAGATTGCGACACCGGGTCAGCCTCCGCAGCTCAGTTCGTGCTTGAGATTGGAGCGGATCCGCTCGAGACCCGTCCTCAGATTCGTGATCGTCGCTTCGTCGAGGCCATTCAACGCGCGACCGAGCACGTCGTCGCTGAGGACGTCGAGACGCGTGAGAGCCGGCGCCGCGTCCGGCGTGAGAAAGAGGCGGTTGGCGCGGCGGTCGGCGGCGTCCTCGCGCCGCTCGACCAGGCCCGAGGCCGTCAGCTTGTCGATCAGCCGCGCCAGCGTGATCGGGGCGAGATCGAGCATGTCGGCCAGCTCACACTGCTTGAGGCCCTCGCTGCGCCTCAATTTGCTGAGCACGGCCCATTGGGCGCGCGTCATGTGCACCTCGCGGGCGCGATGGTCCGAATAGGTGCGCAACATGCGCGCAACATCATGCAGCGCGAACGCAAGTTCGCGTGAAGGAGAGGCGGCGGTC
This sequence comes from Hyphomicrobiales bacterium, assembly GCA_003164915.1. Classification (GTDB taxonomy): domain Bacteria; phylum Pseudomonadota; class Alphaproteobacteria; order Rhizobiales; family Beijerinckiaceae; genus Roseiarcus. The sequence goes on from PLRT01000149.1 coordinate 5,327, forward strand.
AATCTGGATTCTCGCTTATTATATGCCTCCTTATAATAAGCGGGCGTTGCCTTCGCAAGGGTCAGGGGGTCGAGTTTCAGCATCGTCGTTTAATTTCCGCTTTATTCACGCTAAATAATCGTTATTTGTTCGGGATTTGTCGCGGCCGAGCGGCGATCACTCCGCCGGCGCCGCGGCCGCCTCCTCTTCGGTCGGCTCGCGGTCAGGGCTGATGGCGGCCGGTTTCGCGTGGCGCATCATCAGCACGAACGGGAAGGCGACCAGTGAAATGATCGTCATCAGGTAGAAGTCGTTCGAATAGCTCATCACCGCCGCCTGCTGCGTCACGATGCCGTCGAGGATGGCGAGGCCGCGCTGGCTGTGGCTGGCGAGCGCCATCGCGTTGGGCAGTCGCATGGCGTCGTTAAACGGGGAGATGTGCTCGGCGAGCTGGCTGTGGAAATAGGCGGTGCGACTGACCAGCTGGGCGATCAGAACCGAGATGCCGATCGACGCGCCGATGTTGCGCACCAGCGTCCACAGTCCGGTCGCCTCGGTGCGCAGCTCCTTGGGAAGGGTCGAAAACGCAACGGTGTTGAGCGGGGTGAAGACGAAGCCGAGGCCGAAGCCCTGCAACATGCCGTTGACGGCGATGGCGTGGCCGGAGACGTCGTCGTTCCAGCCGGCCATCACCCATTGCGCATATGTAGCGAGCGCCAAGCCGAACAGCATGAACGGCCTCGCGTCGCGCGTGCCGAGAATGCGACCGACGATGCTCATCGCCACGAAGGTGCCGATGCCGCGCGAGCCGAGCAGGTAGCCGCTCGCCAGAACCGGATAGCCGAGCAGAGTCTGCAGCATCGGCGTCAGCAGCGCCATGGTCGACATCAGCACCAGGCCGTTGAGGAACATGAGCACCAGCGCGAGCGAGAAGTTGCGGTCGCGGAAGATCCGCGTTTCGATGAACGGGCGTTGCGAGGTGAACATGTCGGCGAAGAAAAAATAGAAGCCGGCGACCGACAGGATCGCCTCGGCCCAGATCTCATTGGAATCGAACCAGCCGACGTCCTGGCCGCGATCGAGCATCATCTGCAGCGCGCCGACGCCGATCGACAGCGACAGGAAACCGAACCAGGCGAACGGCAAGTCGCGGCGGATGCGACTTTCCGGCATGAACACCGACAGCCCGAACGCGGTCAGGAGGCCGAACGGCACGTTGACGTAGAACACCCAGCGCCACGAATAGTTCTCGGTGAGAAAGCCGCCGAGCACCGGGCCCATGATCGGCCCGAGCATGATGCCCATGCCCCAGATCGCCATCGCCGCGGCGCGCTGGGCGGTCGGGTAGGCGTCGAGCATCACCGCCTGGGCAAGCGGCACCAGCGCCGCGCCGAACGCGCCCTGGGTCAACCGGAACAGCACCATCTGCTCGATGTTCTGCGAGACGCCGCACAGCATCGAGGCGACGGTGAAGCCGACGGTGCAGACGATGTAGAGGCGCTTGCGGCCGAAACGCGCCGACAGCCAGCCGACCGGCGAGGTCATGATCGCGGAAGCGATGATGTAGGACGTCAGCACCCAGTTGATCTGGTCCTGGGTCGTCGACAGCGTCCCCTGCATGTAGGGCAGCGAGACGTTGGCGACGGTGGTGTCGAGCACCTGCATGATGGTCGCCGTCATCACGAAGACGCTGATGATGGCGCGGCGCGAGGCCGACAGTTCACGCAGGGATTCGACGATCGGGCGGTGCAGAGCAGGGCGAAACGTCGACGTTCGCCCTCCCGGCCAATGGTGCGCCAGAGCCAAGGCGGTACTCGCTTATTATATGCAGGCTCATAATAAGCGACGCGCGGGCCGTCAGCTTTGCGCCAGGCCAATTTTTGCCAATTTCACCGTCGCCGGCGCGCTTTTAGCTGCCACGGTAGGTGGAATAGCTCCACGGCGTCGTAATCAGCGGCACGTGATAATGCGCGCCGGGGTCGCCGACGGCGAAGCGGATCGGCACGATGTCGAGAAATGGCGGTTCGGCCGTTTCAGCGCCCCGCGCGCGAAAATAGTTCCCAACATGGAATGCGAGTTCGTAGACGCCGACCCGCGCTTCGGCGGCGGCGACCAGCGGCGCGTCGGTGCGGCCGTCCGCGTTGGTGCGGGCCCGTCCGATCAGCGTCCGCAGGCCGTCGGCGCCGAGCGCGAAAAGCTCGATCTCGACTCCGGCGGCCGGTCGGCCGATGCTGGCGTCGAGAACATGCGTCGTCAGTCCCGCCATGCGCTCACCTCATCCGTCGTGGTCCGTCTAGTCGAATCCCTCCGCCTTTGGTAGGACAAAAGCGCCCGCCGGATGGTCCGGCCATGCAGAATCTGCATGCGTGGATCGACTGCGTCGCAATTGCCAATCGACAGGCCTCGTGACACAGAGGCAAAAGCCGCGGGGCGACGGAATTTGCCGAATCGCGGCGTCAGGGAGGCTGCATGACCGACGACCTGAGGAGCGACGCCGCCGAGACCGGCGAGTGGCTCGACGCGCTGGATTCGGTCGAGGCGTTCGAAGGGCTTCACCGTGTCGACGCTTTGCTCGACGCGGTCGTGACCTCGGCGCGGCGCAAGGGCGCCCAGTTGCCGTTCGCCGCCAACACCGCCTACGTCAACACCATCCGTCCCGAGGATCAGCCCCCGCATCCCGGCGACCGCAGGCTCGAGCAGACCATCCGCCGCTACATCCGCTGGAACGCGGCGGCGATCGTGTTGCGCGCCAACAAGGAATCGTCCGAACTCGGCGGCCACATCGCCAGCTTCCAGTCGGCGGCGACGCTTTACGACACCGGCTTCATGCATTTCTGGCGCGCCGCCGACGACAGTCACGGCGGCGACCTCGTCTATTTTCAGGGCCACAGTTCGCCTGGCATCTACGCACGCGCCTTCCTCGAAGGGAGGCTGAGCGAGGACCAGCTCGTCCATTTCCGCCAGGAAGTCGGCGGCCATGGCCTGTCGTCCTATCCGCATCCATGGCTGATGCCGGAATTCTGGCAGTTTCCGACCGTTTCGATGGGCCTCGGTCCGCTGATGGGCATCTATCAGGCCCGCTTTCTCCGCTATCTGCACGGCCGCGGCCTCGCCGACACCTCCGGGCGCAGGGTATGGGTCTTCTGCGGCGACGGCGAAATGGACGAGCCGGAATCGCTCGGCGNNATCGTCCAGGAGCTCGAGGGCGCTTTCCGCGGAGCCGGCTGGAACGTCATCAAGTGCCTGTGGGGCTCGAACTGGGACCCGCTGCTCGAAGCCGACCATTCCGGCAAGCTGCGCCAGTTGATGGAGGAATGCGTCGACGGCGAATACCAGGACTTCAAATCGAAGGACGGCGCCTACATCCGCAAGAACTTCTTCGGCCGCTACCCCGAGACGGCGGCGATGGTCGCCGACTGGAGCGACGACAAGATCTGGTCGTTGACGCGGGGCGGCCACGACCCGATCAAGGTCTACGCCGCCTACAAGGCGGCGGTCGACCACAAGGGCCAGCCGACCGTCATCCTCGCCAAGACGATCAAGGGCTACGGCATGGGCTCGGCCGGCGAAGGCCAGATGATCGCCCACCAGGCCAAGAAGATCGGCGGAGAAGCGCTGAAGGGGTTTCGCGATCGCTTCCAGATCCCGATTTCCGACGCCGACCTGCCGAAAGCGCCGTTCCTGCGGCTGCCCGAGGACAGCGAGGAGATGAGGTATCTGCGCGCGCGCCGCGCCGCGCTCGGCGGGCCGCTGCCGTCGCGCCGCCGCTCGTCGGCGCCGCTGGAGATTCCGCCGCTGTCCGCCTTCGAGCCGCTGCTCAAGCCGACCGCCGAGGGCCGCGAGATCTCGACGACGATGGCCTTCGTTCGCATTTTGACGACGCTGTTGCGCGACAAGGCGATCGGCCAGCGCATCGTGCCGATCGTGCCCGACGAGAGCCGCACCTTCGGCATGGAGGGCCTGTTCCGCCAGATCGGCATCTTCAGCCAGGTCGGCCAGCTTTATCGGCCGCAAGACGCCGACCAGCTGATGTACTATCGCGAGGACCCCAAGGGGCAGATCCTCCAGGAAGGCATCAACGAGCCCGGCGCGATGGCCTCTTTCATCGCCGCTGCGACGTCCTATTCGACGTCGAACCAGCCGATGATCCCCTTCTACATCTACTATTCGATGTTCGGCTTCCAGCGCGTCGGCGATCTCGCCTGGGCGGCGGGCGATATGCGCGCGCGCGGCTTCCTGATCGGCGGCACCTCGGGCCGTACGACCCTCAACGGCGAAGGCCTGCAGCACGAGGACGGCCACAGCCATTTGTTGGCTTCGACCATCCCCAATTGCGTCGGCTACGATCCGACCTACGCCTACGAACTGGCGGTGATCGTCCAGGCCGGGCTCAAGCGCATGTACGCCGACAACCAGGACGTCTACTATTACATCACCACCCTCAACGAGAATTATCCGCATCCCGGCATGCCGGAGGGCGCGGAAGAGGGCATCCTGCACGGCATGTACAAGCTGCGCGCGGTCGAGGCGAAAAAGGGCGGCCCGCGCGTGCGGCTGCTCGGCTCGGGCGCGATCCTGCGCGAAGTCGAGGCTGCGGCGGCGATGCTCGCCCAGGATTTCGGCGTGTCGAGCGAGATCTGGAGCGTCACCAGCTTCACCGAATTGCGCCGCGACGGCCTCGACGCCGATCGTTGGTCGATGCTGCATCCCGAACAGCCACGCCGCCTCTCCTATGTCGAGCAGGCGCTCGCCAAGGGGACCGGACCGGTGGTGGCGGCGACCGACTACGTCAAGGCGATCGCCGATGGGGTGCGGCAGTTCGTGCCCGCGCGCTATAAGGTTCTTGGCACAGATGGTTTCGGCCGATCCGACTATCGCCGTCGGCTGCGTTCGTTCTTCGAGGTCGACCGGCGCCACGTCGCGCTCGCCGCGCTGAAGGCGCTCGCCGACGATCAGCTTCTGCCGACCCGGCGCGTGACCGAAGCGATGGCGCGCTACGAGATCGATCCCGAAGCTGCCAATCCGGCGCGAAACTGAACGGCTCGCGGCGTTGAACTGACCGAACGGATGGGCGCGAAGGAGATCTGGCGGTGGCTGCAATCGAAGTCAAAGTGCCCGACATCGGCGACTTCAAAGACGTGCCGATCATCGAGATTCTCGTCAAATCGGGCGACGCGGTGACCGCCGAGCAGCCGCTGCTGACGCTCGAATCCGACAAGGCGACGCTCGAGGTGCCGGCCCCGGCCGCCGGCGTCATCGGCAAGATCGTCGCCAAGATCGGCGACAAGGTGTCGATGGGTTCGCCGCTGCTGATGCTCGAGGCCACGGTTGGCGCGACTGTCGCAGCGCCGCCGACGGAGGCGAAAGCGGAAGCCGCGCCGCCGACTACGTCCGCGCCTGCGCCCGCCGCGCCTGCGCCGGCCGCCGAATCCGTCAGGTCTGCTGCGGCGCGGCCCTCGACTCTCGCGGTCGACTTCTCCGGCGTCTTCGCCGGCCCGGCGGCGCGGCGGCTCGCGCGCGAACTCGACATCGACCTGACGACGATCCAGGGCACCGGCGACAAGGGCCGCATCACCGTCGCCGACATCAAGATCGCAGCGCGCGGCGGCGGCGGGGCGACCGGCGCCGCGCTGCCCGACGTTCCGACTGTCGACTTCGCCAAGTTCGGCCCGATCGAAACCGTGCCGCTGTCGCGCATCAAGCGCATCTCCGGCCCGCGGCTGCACGCCTCCTGGGTCAACGTCCCGCACGTCACCCATTGTGACGACGCCGACGTCACCGAGCTGGAAGCCTTCCGCAAGTCGCTCGACGACGCGGCCAAGGCCGACAAGGCGGCGCCCTATCGCGTCTCGCTGCTGCCGCTGTTGATGAAGGCGTCTGTCGCGACGCTGAAGGCGTTTCCGACATTCAATTCCGCCTTGTCGCCCGCCAAGGACTCCCTGATCTATCGGCGCTATTGGCACATCGGCGTCGCCGTCGACACGCCCGACGGCCTCGTCGTCGCGGTGGTCAAGGACGTCGACCAGAAGGGCGTCATCGAGCTCGCTCGGGAGCTCGGCGCGCTGTCCGCCAAAGCGCGCGACGGCAAGCTTTCGCCTGCCGAGATGCAGGGCGCGACCTTCACCATTTCTTCCCTCGGCGGCATCGGCGGCACGGCGTTCACGCCGATCGTCAATGCGCCGGAGGTGGCGATCCTCGGCGTCGTGCGCTCGCGCATGGCGCCGGTTTGGGACGGCAAAGCGTTCCAGCCGCGGCTGATGCTGCCGCTCTGCCTGTCCTACGACCATCGCGTCATCGATGGCGCGGCGGCGGCGCGCTTCATGCGCCGTCTCTGCGACACCGTGGCGGACATGCGGCGCGTCCTGCTTTAGCCGCGACGCGTGTAAAAGTGACGGTTCGGCTCGGAGAGCGCGTTCATGGCGGGTGAAATCAGGCTTCCTGATATCGGCGATTTCAAGGACGTCCCGATCATCGAGGTTCACGTCAAGCCCGGCCAGGCCGTCGCCAAGGAAGACTTGCTGATGACCCTCGAGAGCGACAAGGCGACGCTCGAGGTCCCGTCGCCGGCAGCCGGCGTGATCGGCGAGATCAAGGTCAAGGTCGGCGACAAGGTGAGCCAGGGCGCGCTGCTGGCGACCTGGGCCTCGGGCGGCGAAGCGGCGCCGTCAGCGCCCGCCGCCGGGGCTGCGCCATCGCCCGCCGCTCCGGCCGTGGTCCCGACGCCGGCCGCCGCGCCGGCGCACGCCGATTTCGAATGCGAGGTGCTGGTGCTCGGCGCCGGGCCCGGCGGCTACGCCGCCGCCTTCCGCGCCGCCGACCTCGGCGTCAGCGTCGTATTGGTCGACCGCCGGCCGACGCTCGGGGGCGTCTGCCTGAACGTCGGCTGCATACCGTCGAAGGCGCTGCTGCACGCGGCCAAGGTGATCGACGAGGCGGCCGAGATGTCGGCCCACGGGGTCGTCTTCGCGCCGCCGAAGATCGAACTCGACCTGTTGCGCGATTGGAAGGATCGGGTGGTCAGGCGGCTGACGACCGGCCTCACCGGCCTCGCCCGCCAGCGCAAGGTGACCGTGCTGACCGGCGACGGGGCTTTCACCTCGCCGCACACGCTGGCGGTCAAGGCGCCGGAAGGCGACCGCGCGGTGCGCTTCAACAGCGCGATCATCGCCGCCGGCTCCGAGCCTGCCGCGCCCGGCTTCATCCCGCACGATCCGCGCATCTGGGATTCGACCGCCGCGCTCGAGCTGCGCTTCATTCCCAACCGTCTTCTGGTGCTCGGCGGCGGAATCATCGGCCTCGAGATGGCGACGGTCTACAGCGCGCTGGGCTCGAAGATCACCGCGATCGAAATGATGGACCAGCTGATGCCGGGCGCCGACAAGGACATCGTCGCGCCCTTCGCCAAGCGGGTCGAGAAACGCTACGAGAAGATCCTGCTCGAGACCAAAGTGACAGCGGTCGAGGCGCTTCCTGAAGGCATAAAGGTCACGTGGGAAGGCAAAGGCGGCTCGGGCGAGGACGTTTTCGACGCGATGCTGGTTTCGGTCGGACGTCGCCCGAACGGCGGAGCGATTGGCGCCGAGGCGGCGGGGGTCGCCGTCGACGGGCGCGGCTTCATCGTCGTCGACCGGCAGATGCGCACCAACGTCCCGCACATCTTCGCCATCGGCGACGTCGTCGGCCAGCCGATGCTCGCCCACAAGGCGGCGCACGAGGGCAGGGTCGCCGCCGAAGCGGCCTGCGGACATAAATCCTCGTTTGACGCCAAGGCTATCCCAGCAGTCGCTTACACCGACCCTGAAGTCGCGTGGGTCGGCGTCACCGAAACCGAGGCCAAAGCGAAGGGGCTCGCCTACGGGAAGGCGGTGTTCCCGTGGGCGGCGAGCGGCCGTTCGCTGTCGCTCGGCCGCGACGAGGGCCTGACCAAGACGCTGTGGGATGAGGCGACGGGCCGCCTGATCGGTTGCGGCATCGTCGGCCCCAGCGCCGGCGATCTCATATCCGAAGCGGCGCTGGCGATCGAAATGGGTTGCGACGCGGAAGATATCGGCCTGACGATCCATCCGCATCCGACCCTGTCGGAGACTTTCGCCATGTCGGCCGAAGCGTTCGCCGGCACGCTGATCGACCTCTATCTGCCGAAGAAGAAGAGCTGAGGCCAGCCGGCCGCCGCCTCAGCGGCCGCGCCGGTCGACGACGCGACTCGGCGCGATCGCGCGTCCGACGATGTGAGCTGCGGCGGGATCGCCGCCGAGATTGTCGGAGCGCCCGATCATCACCGGCTTGGAGAACAGGTAGCCCTGAGCGACGCGGATGCGGGTGTGGTCGCGCAGATAGGCGAGTTCGTCCTTCGTCTCCACGCCCTCGACCATGACCGGCGTCCCGAGCGCCTCGCCGAGCGACTCGATCGCTCGCAGCAGGCCCTGGCTGCGCGGCCGTTCGTGGATCGCGGTGATGAACGATCGGTCGACCTTGATCTCGTCGGCGTCGATTTCAGCGAGCGTCGACAGCGACGAATAGCCGACGCCGAAGTCGTCGATCGAGATCTTGGCGCCGATCTCGCGCAGCATCGGCGAGACCTGGAGCTGGAACTGCGCCGCGCGCAGCAGCGCCTCTTCGGTGAGTTCGATGGTGAACCGCTGCGCCTTTCCGCTGGCCGACAGGCGGTCGGCGAACGCGCGCATGAAGCGAATGTCGCCCGCCTGTTGGGCGGCGATGTTGAAGCCGAGCCTGAGATCGGGGCCGAAGGCCGCGTCGATCGCGTCGAGCGAGGCGAGCGTCTCCTCGAACAAGAGCAGCGTCATCTCGTTCATCAGGCCGAGATTGACGGCGAAGGCGATCAAATCTCCGGGTGAGCGCGCGTCGCCGTTCTCGTCGCGCCAGCGCATCAGCACTTCGAGGCCGGCGATCTTGCCGACGCGAAAATCGACCTTCGGCTGCAACGCGCAGGCGAAACGGCGGTCGCGGACGGCGAGGCGGAGGCTCTGCTCGATCCGGGCGTGCTCGAGCGCGTGCTGGGCGATCGCCGGGTCGTAGAGTCGCCCCTGGCCGCGATAGCGCCGCTTGGCTTGCGCGAGCGCAGCCTCCGCCTTGGCGATCAACCCGGAGGCGGCGACGTCATGGGTCGGGGACAACGCGACCCCGGCGGACGCGGAAAGCAGGATCTCGACGCCGGCGACGTGGCAGGGGTCGCGCAGGCGAGCCAGCAGCCGCTCGATCCGCGCCAGCGCCGCCGCCGGTTCGCCCGGCTCGGCGATCAGCACGGCGAACTGATCGCCGCCGAAGCGCGCGGCGACGTCGTCGCCGCCGATCGACTCGCCGACGCGCCGCGCCGCCTCGGCGAGCAGCGCGTCGCCCACCGAGCGGCCGTAGAACTCGTTGACCGAGTCGAACTGGTCGAAGCCGATCGCCGCCACTGCGAATCGCGCCTGGCCAGGCGCGCCGCCGAGCGAGCGCGCCGCCGCCTCCTCGAAGAAGACGCGGCTCGGCAATTTGGTCAGCGGATCGAAATAGGCGCGCTGGAAGAGTTCGTCCTGCAGCCGTCGCTCGTCGTCGATGTCGACCGCGGCGCTGACGCTGTAAGAGTCGGCGCCGAGCCAGAAGACCGCGGTCTCGATCAGCGCCGCGCGGCCGCCGCGCGATACGGTTTCGCGCCTGCGCTTGGGGTCGGCGGCCGCGTCGGCGGCCGGATTGGCGTAGAGGCGCGCTCCATCCGCGGCGCGGATTTCGACCGCGATCGGCAGCGCTGCGACGGCCTGGTCGACGAGCCTCGCGCGGTCGTCGGAGCGAGGGGGTCCGTCGGTCGTCTCGTTCGCCATGGCCTCCTCCTCGCCGCCTGGGCGGGGATCATATCAGCGTCGGAGGAGTTGGGCGCGGATCAGATCGAGGCGGGTGGAGCTCGGCGAGACCCCGTCGCGGTGGATCGGCGGGGTCGGCTCGAGGCGGGACTCTGCCGCGACCGGGTCGAAGCGCGGCGGCGCGGAAGGGGTCGGCCCCGACTTCGGCTCTCCGCTCGCCTCAGCGGCGGCCTCTTCCTTGACGACCAAGCGCGCGCCCGCCGCGCCGCGCCACCGCTCGACCACCTGCCTGACAAACGACTGGCCGTCGCCGGCGCCGTCGTCGGCGTCGTCGTTGCGAAAGGTCTCGCTGCGCGGCACCTGCGCGGCCGGCAACGGCTTGAAGCTCAGGCGGGTTGGCAGCGGGAAGCCTTCGCCGAAGCCGACCACTTCGCGCGTTCCCAGGGACGGGACGAAGGCGACGAGATTGGCCGCCGCGTCGGTGACCGCCGAGCGCAGCAGCGCCTGGTCGCGGTCGTTGACCATGCGCATCGCGAACAGCGTGCTGCACTGGGAGATGATGGTCGGGTCGAGCTCAGCCGGGCGTTGGGTGATGAGACCGAGGCAGACGCCGTATTTGCGTCCTTCCTTGGCGATGCGCAGCAGCGCGCGGCGGGTCGGCGCAAAGCCGACGCGCCGGTCGACCGACGCGTAGCGGTGCGCCTCCTCGCAGACGAAAAGCATCGGCATCGCCCCGTCGCTCCACAGGCCGAAGTCGAAGGCGAGGCGGCTGAGCAGACTGACGACGGCGTCGACGACCTCCACCGGCAATCCGGCGAGCTGCAATACGGTCAGCGGTTGACCGTTCGGCTCGAGGCGGAACAGATAGGTGAGGATCTCGCCCATCGTGTCGCCGCCGACGTTGGCGTTCTCGAACATGAAGGCGTAGCGCGCGTCGTTGCGCAGCCCGTCGATGCGGGAGAGCAGGTGATGGTGGCGCATGCGCGAGGCGCGGTTTTCCAGCCTGCCCATGCGCTCGTCGATCAGCGCGACGAGGTCCTGCATCGTGTAGGGCACCGGCGTGTCGACGGTGAAGCCTGCGTTGCGCGGATCGATGCGGCGCAAGCTGACTCGCTCGCTTTGTCCGCGCTGCGATTGGTAGAGACTCTTGGCGATTGGGATCTGCTCGGCGAGGATCTCGACCTCTTCCTCGACGCCGGGGCGCCCGTAATAGAGCGCGTCGACGAATTCCTCGAAGTTGAACAGCCAGAACGGCAATTTGAGCGTCGCGGCGCTGACGACATTGCCGCGTGCGCCGAAGCAGCGGCCGTATTCGTTGTGACCGTCGAGCAGGAAGACGCGCAGGTCGGGCCGCGCTTCGAGGATCGCGTTGATCAGCACCGCGACGCCGCTCGACTTGCCGACGCCGGTCGAGCCGAGGATGGCGAAATGCTTGCTCAGCAGATTGTCGACGTCGACCGAGGCGCGGATGGTTTCGTCGTGGTGGAGCGAGCCGATGTCGATCGTCCTCGCGCCTGAGCTGCGGTAGATTAGCGCCAGCTCTTCGGCGCCGATGATGCTCGCGCGGTCGCCGATCGCGGGATAGGCCGAGACGCCGCGGACGAAATGCTCGACGCCGTCGTCGCGCCTGATCTCGCCCATCAGGTCGATGCGCGCCATCGCGCCGAATCGCGGTTGGCTCGGATCGAGGTTGCTGTCGACTTCGGTGACGACGCCGATCAGGCGATGCGAGCCGGCGGCGATGGCGAGGAAGGTTCCGACCGTCGCGCGCATCGAGTCGCTGAGCGCCGGCGCCGGCAGGCCGACGCGGGCCTCCGACCCTCTCACGCCGAGAACAGCGCCGAGCGACGACTCGTGCGGAGAGGGCGCGTGGAAATCGAACGTCGCGACTGTCGTGGCCATGGATCAGCTTCAGCGGCGTTGCCGCGGGGAAAATCAACGAAATATTGACGAGCGATCCTTTCGGCAGGGTTAACCCGATCAAATCGTCTTGAATTCGGCGGCCGATCGTCGATCTTTGCGACGGACGGAGAGGCGGGATGCGGCAAGGCTTGGACTCATGCGCCGAAGCGAACGGCTGCTTGCGCGTTAGACGGCGATGAGGCTCTTCGCTTACGGGCTCGGCTACACCGCGCGGCGCATCCTGGCGCGCCTGCCCGGCGTCGAAGCGAGCGGCGCCACCCGCGATCCCGAGACTGCGCGCGCCTGGGGGCGCGACGGCGTCGCCGCCTGGGCGGTCGACGATCCCCTGGCCCGGCCGAACCTGGTGGGGGCGCTAGGCGCGGCGGACGCGCTCGTCGTCAGCGCGCCGCCCGACGAAGGGGGCGATCCGGCGCTGCAGCGCTTTTCCGCCGCGCTCGCCGCGGCGCCGGCGTTGAAGCGCGTCGTCTACCTTTCCAGCGTCGGCGTCTACGGCGACTGCGGCGGGGCCTGGGTCGACGAGGCCTGCGCGCCGAAGCCCGTTTCGCCGCGCGCGACCCGGCGGCTGGCCGCTGAGCGCGCCTGGCGGGCCTTTGGCGAAGCGCGCGGCGTCGCAGTCGACGTCCTGCGGCTGGCCGGCATTTACGGCCCCGGCCGCAACGCCCTGGAGAAGCTGCTGACCGACGAAGCGCGGCGGATCGTCAAGCCGGGTCAGGTGTTCAACCGCGTCCACGTCGACGACGCCGCGGCGATCGCCGTCCGGCTGATCGAGGCGGGCGGGCCGGGCGCAGTCTGGAACGTCGCCGACACGGCGCCGGCGCCGCCGCAGGACGTGATCGCGTTTGCCGCAGCGCTGATCGGCGTCGCGCCGCCGCCCGAAGAGGATTTCGCCGCCGCCCGGCTGTCGCCGATGGCGGCGAGCTTCTACGACGACAATCGTCGCGTCGATGTCGGCAAGCTGCGGCGCGAGCTCGGCTATCGCTGGCTCTATCCGACCTATCGCGAAGGCTTGGTCGCACTGGCGGCGGCGAGAGAGGGGCGCGCCTGACGCGAGGCCGCCCTCACTTCGGCGGATCGTCCTCCGCCGACAGCAGCATGCCTGAATTGGGCTCGACCCAGGCAAGCTTGTCGCGCACCGACTTCACGCCCGAGATGTTCTCGGCGATCACGCGCAGGCCCTCGCGCAGCCGTTCGTCGGCGATCGCGCCGTCGAGCGTCACTTCGCCGTCCTTCGACGTCACGCGCACCGAAGCGCGTGGCGCCCAGCCGCGCGACTCGATCTCGGCCTGGACGGAGGCGCAGATCTCGGCGTCCGAGTGCGGTTTGGCGGTGCGCTTGAGCTCGACGTAGAGTCGCTTGAGCAGGTCGGAGCGCGAAACGACGCCGATCACGCTGCCGCCGCGCACCACCGGCAGACGCTTCACCCGGCGCCGGATCATCGCGTCGACCGCTTCGGCGAGCGGGGCGTCCTCGTCGATGGTGACGACGTCGCGGGTCATGACCTCGGCGACGGTGCGGCCGTGCTCGTGGGCGTAGGCGTGGGCGAGGCGCCCGCCGCTCAACAGCGATTCCAGCCAGCGCGGTCGCCGCCTTTCGGTGCCGAGTTCTCCGCGCCGCATCAGGTCGCCTTCGCTGAGGATGCCGACCAGCGCCTTGCGCTCGTCGAAGATGCACAGCGCGCTGATGCCGGCTCGCAACATCGTTTCGACCGCTTCAGCGAGGGTGGCGGTTTCGCGCACCCCGATAATGCCGTGCGTCATTGCGTCGCGAACCCGCATGTCCTTTTCCTCTTTGCCCTTGCAGGCAATCTGCCGCGAATTGCGGTCCGGCGCCTTGACCGCGCGCAATGCCTGCGGGCAGCACGCTAGAGCCGCGGCGCGGCGCCCTGTATAGCTCGCCGGGCGTCGATCGTCACAGGAGCGCGAGCCGTGTCGAATCCCGTCGTCGTCGAGGTCCTGCGCGGGGCGCGCGTGGAATCGCGCCACCGCGGCGCAGCCGCCGTGGTCGACGCCGACGGCGCGGTCGCGCTGGCGTTCGGCGCGATCGACGATCCGGTCTTTCCCCGCTCTGCGGTCAAGGCGCTGCAGGCGCTACCGCTAGTTGAAAGCGGCGCCGCCGATGCGTTCGGGCTCGGCGAAGGGGAGATCGCGCTCGCCTGCGCCTCGCATTCCGGCGCGCCGGAACATGTCGCGACGGCCGCGGCGATGCTCGCCAAGGCCGGTCTCGACGTCTCTGCGCTCGCCTGCGGCGCCCATTGGCCGCTCGCCGAGGACGCAGCGCGGGCGCTCGCGCGCGCCGGCGGGGCGCCGTCGCCGCTGCACAACAATTGCTCGGGCAAGCACGCCGGATTTCTCTGCCTTGCCTGCGCGTCGGGGTGGAAAACGACGGGCTACGAGCGGCCGGACCATCCGGTCCAGCGCGCCGCCAGGGCGGCGATCGAGGAGGTCGTCGGCGCGGCGCTCGGCGAGGAGGTCTGCGCGACCGACGGCTGCTCGATCCCGACCTACGCCGTGCCTCTGCGCAATCTCGCGCTGGGCCTGGCGCGGCTGGCGACGGGCAGGGGCCTCGCGCCGCGCCGCGCCGCCGCCGCGCGCCGCATCCTCGCCGCAGTCACCGCAAACCCGGCGCTGGTCGCCGGCGAGGGGCGGTTCGACACCGAGGTCATGCGTCTGTTCGGCGCGCGCGTCTTCGTCAAGACCGGCGCCGAGGGGGTCTATTGCGCCGCCTTGCCGGAACTCGGCCTCGGCCTCGCGGTCAAGGTCGACGACGGCGCGACGCGCGCGGCGCAGGCGACGATCGCCGCGCTGATCGCCCGATTCCTGCCGCTCGACGACGACGAACGCGCGCGCTTCTCCGCTTTCGCCGCGCCGATCCTGCGCAACTGGAACGGGATCGAAGTCGGCGCGTTGCGGGCGGCGGGGCCGCTCGCTTAAGGGCCGCATCACCTTGCCGCCGGAAGCGGGGGCCTACAGCGCGTCCTCGCCGGATTCGCCGGTGCGGATGCGGTAGGCCGCCTCGATCGGCGAGACGAAAATCTTGCCGTCGCCGATCTTGCCGTCGCCCGCCGCGCCGCGGATCGCGGCGATCGCCGAATCGACCAGGCTGTCGGCGACGACGACTTCGATGCGGGTCTTCGGCACGAAGCTCACCAGATATTCGGCGCCGCGGTAGATTTCGGTATGGCCNNCCCTTGACGTCGGTGACGGTCATTCCGCGCACGCCGAGCTTGTCGAGCGCCTCGCGCACATCGTCGAGCTTGTAAGGTTTAACGATGGCGGTGATGAGTTTCATCTGGGCGGCGCTTCCTCTCTTCGCCAGGCGTCCGACGGCGTCCTGACCAATTCGTCGGCAATATGCACAGGAAATCGGTTGCTGGAAACGTTCGTACGCATATCGTTCACGCAAATTGAAGGGGGGATGACCGCCGGGGGCGATCCAGCGCCGGCCAGGCGCTTGCTCCCGGTCGAGAAAAGTTCACGCGGTCGGCGGAGCCGGAGGTCGCGCGGGCGGCCAGAGGTCTTTATGAAGTCCGGCNNGAAAGTCCAGCTCGCGTCGGACGCGGACGATCCGCGGCGCGCGATCGCGGCCGGTTGGGGAACGTTGATGGCGACGGAAGTCACTTTGCCGCGCAGCGACGGCGACGCGGCGACCCGCGCATTCAGCCGCTGGCTCGCCGGCGAGGGCGAGCGCGTGCGCGAAGGTCAGGCGCTGTTCGAGGTCGAGGCGGGCGGCGCGACGAACGCAATCGCGGCGCCGGCGAGCGGCGTGCTGCGTGGCCTCCGCGCCAAGGCGGGCGATGCGCTGTCGGCCGGCGCGACCGTCGCCTGGATCGCCGGCGAGGAGGAGCCGTTCGACGCCGACCTCCAGGCGCTCGCCGGCGAGCTTCGCGCGCTGCTGGCGCCCGTCGCGCCGACGGCGGAGGCCGAGGCGCCCGAGCGCGCGCCGCCCGGCCGCGCGCCAGTGACGGTCGC
>PLRT01000194.1 GCA_003164915.1 Hyphomicrobiales bacterium
GCGCAGGCGCAGGCGCTGAGCGCCAACCTGCCGAGCGGCGCCGGCCCGCTCGACGGCTTGGACCCCCAGGCCGCCTATTGGGCGGCGATCTGGCGCAACACGGTTCCCGACGATCAGAACTTCCTCGACGCCTTCGCGGCGAAAGCTTCGCCCGACCAGGTCGCGCGCATCCGCATGCTGCTCGCGCTGCTCGAGCAGCCCAACCTCACTTGCCAAGCGCAAGCGCCCGCCGCGCCCGAACTGCCGGTCGTCGGGCTGGCGTGCCCTGAAGGCTTCGCATTCGGCGAAGAGGCGGACGAAGGCGTATGCGAGCCGGGCGGCCCCTATCTGCCGTGTCCGCCGGAAACGCGCCCGATCTTCGTCAGAGGCCATCTTGTCTGTCGGATCGCGCATGTCTGCCCGCCGGGCGGACGCCCGATCTGGACGCCGCAAGGCTGGCGCTGCGGCGAGCCCTGCCGGCCGGGCGAGCCGCGTTGCCCGCGGCCGACGCCGACCCCGACCCCGACGCCCACCCCGACGCCGACCCCGACCTGCCAGCCGGATCGGCGTTGCCCGACGCCGACGCCGACCCCCACGCCGAGCCCGACTCCGTCGCCGACGCCGACCTGCCCGCCGGATCGGCATTGCCCGACCCCCACGCCAACCCCGACGCCCACGCCCAGCCTGACGCCGATCTTTCAGTTGCGGCCGTCGTGCGTCCCCGGCGTCTCTTGCCCGCCGCCGCCGGCCAATCCGCCGGTGATCCAGCGCTACCCGCACTATCCGCACTATCCGGTCTATCCCGGACGGCCGCCGGGCTGGCGCACCGATCGCCCCGGATATCCGGGCCGCCCGATCTATCGTCCCTATTACCCTTTGCCGCATCGCTCGGGCGGGTTTCCGAACGGCGGTTACGGCTACGGACGCACGCTGAACTAGGATGATCGCCGAAACGCAGCGCGGCGCTTGATCCCGCGGCGCGCAGTTGAACATGCAAGCGGAGGGCGCATTGATTCGTCGATGCGTCCTCCATTTCGCGCCGGACGCCAATCAATCGGCGCTTGCGCCGACCCGTTCGAGGAATTCCAGCACGCCCGCCTTGTGGACCTTGTCGCCGACCGCGAGATTGTGGTCGCGGCCGGGAATTTCGAGCACGCTGGCGTGCGGCAGCATCGCCGCCAGGCGATGCGGATCGCCGGCCACCGTGTCGCGCGTTCCCACCGCCACCAGCGTCGGACAGCCGATGCGCGCCGCTTCGGCCGGGTCGAGCGTCTGACGCGAGCCGCGAATGCAGGCGGCGAGCGCGACGCGATCGCTGTTGGTCTGGTCGGCGAAGGCGCGGAACATGCGCTGCATCGGGTCGGTCAGCGCGTCGAGCGAGGGCGCCTCCATCGCGTCGGCGATGCCGAGCGGCAGGCCGACGCCCTCGACCAGCCGGTCGCCGAGCCCGCCGAGGACCAGGCGACGCACCCGCTCGGGCGCAGCGAGCGCCAGATAGGCGGAAATGCGCGCGCCCATCGAATAGCCCATGACGTCGGCGCGTTCGATCCCGAGATGGTCGAGCAGGCGCGCCGCGTCGGCGGCCATCAGCGCCGAATGGTAGGCGGCGGGATCGGTCGGTTTGTCGCTCTCGCCGTGGCCGCGATTGTCGAAGGCGATCACCCGCCGGCCGTCATGGGTCAGCGTTTCGACCCAACGCGGATTGACCCAGTTGACGCGATGGTTGGAGGCGAAGCCGTGGATCAGCACGATCGGCTCGCCGCGGTCACGGCCGTGCGGGGCGACGTCGATATAAGCGAGGCGCAAGCCGTCGGAATCGAAGAACTGGATCATGCGCGGCCGCCATAACCCGCCCGTGGGCGGCGCGCCAGCGCCGAGGCAGTGGCGGGGCTTCCCTGACCCGGTGGCGCGGGCGTCCCTGCCCGCTGGCGTCCCTGCCCGCGGGCGCGGAGGCCCGCGCCACTCGGACCCGCGCCACTGGGACCCGCGGCGCTGAAACCGGACTTTGCGAACCGCGCCGGATGAGCGTTAATTGCGCCCCGAGCCTATGGGGGAACACTCATGAAAACGCTCGCCCTCGCCCTGACCGCCCTGGTCGCGCTCGAACACCTCGGCTTCCTCGGTCTGGAGATGTTCGCCTGGACCCTGCCGATCGGCCAGACCGCCTTCCACACCACGGCCGAATTCGCCGCTTCGACCGCCGCGCTCGCGGCCAATCAGGGGCTTTACAACGGCTTCCTCGCAGCCGGCCTCGTCTTCGCGCTCTGGCGCGGCGACATCGCTTTGCGGCTGTTCTTTCTCGGCTGCGTCGTCGTCGCCGGGCTGTTTGGCGCGGCGACGGCGTTCGTCGACATCCTGTTCGTCCAGGCGTTGCCGGCGGCGCTCGCCTTCGCCGCGACGCTCGCCGTCCGGCCGCGCGCCGCCCCTGGATCGCCGCCATGATTTCCAACCGCCCCGCCATGCTCAACTTCGATCTCGGCGAAGCCGCGGATTCGATCCGCGAAGCGACGCGCGAATTCGCCGACGCGGAGATCGCGCCGCGCGCCGCCGAAATCGACCGCGACAACCGCTTTCCGCGCGACCTGTGGCCGCAGATGGGCGCGCTCGGGCTGCACGGCATCACCGCGCCGGAGGAATACGGCGGCCTCGGCCTCGGCTATCTCTGCCATTGCGTGGCGATCGAGGAAGTGTCGCGCGCCTCGGCCTCGGTCGGCCTCTCCTACGGCGCCCATTCCAATCTCTGCATCAACCAGCTGGCGCGCAACGGCAATGCGGAGCAGAAGCGGCGCTACCTGCCGAAACTGATCTCGGGCGAGCATGTCGGCGCGCTGGCGATGTCGGAAGTCGGCGCCGGCTCCGACGTCGTGTCGATGACGACGCGCGCGGAGAAGCGCGGCGACCGCTTCGTGCTCAATGGCGCGAAGATGTGGATCACCAACGGCCCGCTCGCCGATGCGCTGATCGTCTACGCCAAGACCGACCCCGCCGCGGGCCCGCGCGGCATCAGCGCCTTCATCGTCGAGCGCGGCATGAAGGGCTTTTCGTCCGGTCCGAAGCTCGACAAGCTCGGCATGCGCGGCTCCGACACCAGCGAGCTGATCTTCCAGGATTGCGAAATTCCCGAGGAGAACCTGCTCGGCGCGCTCGGCAAGGGCGTCGCCGTGCTGATGAGCGGGCTCGACTATGAACGCGTCGTGCTCGCCGCCGGCCCGCTCGGCATCATGCAGGCGGCGATCGACGTCGTGCTGCCCTATGTCCACGAGCGCAAGCAGTTCGGCCAGCCGATCGGCGCCTTCCAGCTCGTGCAGGGCAAGCTCGCCGACATGTACGTGACGATGAACGCGGCGCGGGCTTACGTTTACGCAGTCGCACGCGCCTGCGACCGCGGCGAAACGACGCGGGAGGACGCCGCCGGCGCCATTCTCTACGCCGCCGAACGCGCAACCCAGGTCGCGCTCGACGCCATCCAGATTTTGGGCGGAAACGGCTACGTCAACGACTATCCGACCGGCCGCCTGCTGCGCGACGCCAAGCTCTACGAGATCGGCGCCGGCACCAGCGAGATCCGCCGCATGCTGATCGGCCGGGAGCTGTTTGTTAAGACCGAGCGCGCTTAGTTCCGCGCGCCGCGGACGGGCGACAAGCGCGGCGCCGCGGAGACCCGCCATGCACCTCGCGCTGAAATTCGCTTTGATCGCCGCCTGCGCGTTCGCCCCGCTCGAAGCGGGCGCGCAGACCGCCAATAATCTCGCAACGCTCAAGGGCCTGGCGCCGTTCGCGACCCTGCCCAACTCGCCCGCCGGCCAGGCGGCGCTCGCCGCCAATTTCGCCGTCACCGGCGGCATCCAGACCGGCGTGCTGCGGCGGCCGAGCCTGCTGCCCTTCGCCGAACAACAGCAGCAGGCGCTACGAGACGTCTTCATCACCGGCGGCGATCTCGCCGAGCTTGCCGACGGGCTCGGCACGACGCTCGGCGCCGCCTATGTCGCGCGCGCCCATTACCTCGACCGCTCGCATTTCACCAGCGTCTCGCCGGCGGTCGCCGACGTCATCGCCTACGCCGAGATGACCAGCGCCGTCGACTCCAATTCCGCCAAGTATTTCTTCGCCAACGCCACCACCGACGGCAAGACGCCGGTCTCCGACCTGGCCGCGGCGATCCTGGCCGAAAACCAGGGCGTAACCGACGTCTACGGCGTCGCCTACAGCAAGCCGCGCGGCGGCCCCGGCGCCGACCCCTACGGCGACTCGCGGCCATTCCAGACCGAGCCGAACTTCGCCGCGATCGCCGGCCCCGACTATTTCAACGTCCCCGCCGACAATGTCGTCTACAACCGCGGCCCGGCGATGAACCTCGTCGACAGCCCCTCGTTTCCCAGCGGCCACACCACCTACGGCTACACCGGCGCCCTGCTGCTGGCGCTGCTGACGCCCGAGCGCTACCGCGAGATGATCGCGCGCGGCGCCGAATACGGCGAGGACCGCATCGTCGTCGGCGCGCATTACGCGACCGACGTGCTGGCCGGACGGACGCTGGCGACCTACGACGTCGCCCACCTGCTCGCCAACGATCCCGCCTATCTCGGACAGACGCTGAGGAAAGCGCCGGCGATCGCCGACTTCCCTGCCGCGTTGAAGGCGGCGCGCGCCGACCTTGCCGCCGCGCTGCAGGCGGGCTGCGGCGACACGATCGCCAATTGCGCGCGCGCCGACACCGGCCGTTTCAACGATTTGGCGGCGGACGAGGCCTTCGTGGCCGCGACGCAGACCTACGGCCTGCCAGTCGTCTATCCCAAGGTCGCGGAGACGAAGGAAGACGTCGCGGCGCTCGCCCCGGAAGCGGGCTATCTGCTCACCGTCGCGTTCCCCGCGCTGAGCCTTGCCGACGCTGACCAGATCCTCACCGAGACCGAAGGACCGGGCGGCGGCTTCCTCGACG
>PLRT01000256.1 GCA_003164915.1 Hyphomicrobiales bacterium
ACGGCGTCAAGGGCGTCGCCTTCGTTGAGGCTGCCGTCAGGTCGTCGAAGGCCAACGCCGCATGGGTCAAGTTCGAGGCGTGACCGCGCAACGGCGGCGATGAACGAAACCGGAGGCGCGAGCCGCTCGCGCCTCCGCGATAAAGTCCGCCGCGGCGTCCTATAAGCTGTTCGGCGCCGCGTTGCGCTGAGGCAGGTTCAGGCGCTCGCCTGAACCGGGATTCCGGCGCGCGTGGTCGAGAGCGGCGACGAACGCTGGCGGCTCGCATTTGGCGCAATCGTCGGTGTGAGCTTCGACAGCAAGTATCTGGTCGTCCTCGACATGGCTGTGCTGGCGGCGGGCGTTGTCGCGACGCCGCTGCGACGCAGTTTCGCGCGCCTGTGACTCTATGCCGGCGCCGCGTGGCGATGGCGATCGCGCTGCCGAACCTCGTCTGGCAGGGGTGCGTCTGGCCGTTCCTCGCCGTCGCCGCCGGCGGCGGGGCTCGAGCACCCGGTCGCGCGCTGGATCGCGATCGCGGTCGTGGCGATTGCCGGCCTGGTCGCCGCCCCGACTGTCCTGCCGATCCTGCCCCCGACGCGCTGCTCGCCTGCATGCGGGCGGGCGGCTTCTCGCCCAAGGCGACCCAGACCGAGAGCATGAAGCTTGTGGCGCTGCCGCAATATTTCGCCGACATGTTCGGCTGGCGGGAGATGGCCGCCGAGGTGTCCACAGTCTATCGCGACCTGCCGCCCGACGAGCGCGCCGGGGCCGTCTTCTTTGCGCGCAACTATGGAGAAGCCGCCGCGCTCGACGTCTACGCCCCGGCGCCCGGCGGGCCGCCGGCGATCAGCGGCCACAATTCGTATTTCCTCTGGGCGCCGCGCGGCGCCTCGGGCGAGGCGGTCATCACGTTGGGCTGCGACGGCGCCGCCTTCGGCCGCTTCTACCAAGACGTTCGCGCGGGTCGGCCGCATCGATAGCGCTTACGCGATGCCCTGCGAGAACGGCCTGACGATCTGGGCGCTGCGCCGGCTGCGCTCGCCGCGATCTGGCCCGAACTCGAGCACTACGACTGAGCGGCGGCGAAAATCGTCAGCCGGTCGGCCGCGCCGCGCAGGACAGCGCGGATCGGCATCGCCTCGATTGGTCCCGGTCCGAGCGCCCGGTCGAGCGTCGCGAGCTTGTCGGCGCCTTCGATATGCAGCGCGATCGCGCGCGCGCGGAGCAGCGTTCGGCCGGTCAGCGTCAGGCGCGGTTCGGGCGCGCCGGCGGTGCGGATCGGCGCGACCAGCATGCGCGCCGCCGGGTCCATCGCCTCCGCGAGCCCAACGGAGGCGGGAAACCAAGAAGCGGTGTGGCCGTCATCGCCCATGCCGAGCGCGACGACGTCGGCGGGGAGGGGCAGGGCGGCGATCCGCGCATTGGCGGCTGCGAGTTCCTGCGCTTCGTCGAGCCGCGCGTCGGCGAGCGGAACAAAGGACGCCGCGGCGGCGCGGTTCTCAAGCAGCGCCTCGCGCACAAGCTTGGCGTTGGAGCGCGGCGAATTGTCGGCGACGCGCCGCTCGTCGGCGAGCGTCACCGCGACGCGCGACCAGTCGATCGGTTGCGCCGACAGCGCATGGAAGAAGCGCAGCGGCGTGCGGCCGCCGGAGACGACCAGCAGCGCCGCGCCGCGCGCGGCGATCGCCGCGGCGAGCCGTTCGGCGGCCCATTGCGCGAAGACGGGCGCGAGCGCGGCGCCGTCGGGGAAGTCGCAGCGGGCGAAGGTCGTCATTCGCAATCCTCGTTCCAGGCGCGGCAGACGCGGCGCGCCCATCGTCCCCGCCGGCGTGACCATAGCATCACGGCGCGGCGACGGCGCCATTTCGGCGTGTCGGCGGCGCGCGCTTGGATTCGCCCGGCGCGTCCTTGAACACGAGTTCGCGGTCGCGGGCAAAGGCCTTGATCAGCGGCAGTGCCGCGCCGCCGATCGCGCGCGCATCGGCGCCGATCGAGCCGGCGACGATTGTCGCATCGGAAAGGCCGCGCCGATCGAGCGCCTCGGCCTGCGCCGCGACGCGCAGGCACAGCCGCTCGCGCAGGTCGAACGGCATCGCCCCGTCGATGACGATCGCTTCGACGTCGATCACCGACATGGCCGCGACGGCGGCGTAGGCGAGCGCATAGGCGGCCTCGTCGATCCATGCGTCGAGCAGCGGACCGAAGTCGTCCCACGCCTCTGGCGTGCGCCACAGCGAGGAGGGGTCGAGGCCCGCCGCCGCGACCCGTCGTTCGAGCTGGTAGATAGAGGCGCGCGCGATTAATTGCGAAATCGGCGGGTCGCCGCCCTGCGGCGCCGCGATCGGCATCGAGCCGACGGCCGCGGCGTTGCCGGTGCGGCCGGGATAGAGCGCGCCGTCGAGCACCAGCCCGCCGCCAACGAAGGCGCCGAGGAAGAAGTAGAGGAAATCGCGGCGCTGCCGCGCTTCGCCGAAGAAGAATTCGGCGGCGCAGGCCGAGGTCGCGTCGTTGCAAAGCGTCACGCCGACCGGCGAGACACGAGCCAGCTCCTCCTCGATCTGGAAGGACCGCCAGGCGTCCATCTTGTCGGCCGGAGCGCCGATCTCGGCCGACCAGTTCCACAATTGGAACGGCGCCGCGACCCCGAGTCCGGCGACCCGGCGACGCTTTGCCGCCGGCAGGGATCCGATCAGCGGCTTCAATTCGTCGGCGACGAAGTCCAGCAGTCGGTCGGGGGTCGGATAGGGATGGGCGCGGTGGGCGCGACGGCGCACGCCGCCGCAGAAGTCGATCAGCACCATGTCGCAACTGCGGCGGCCGATCTTCAGCCCGATCGAGAACGCGCCCTCCGGATCGAGCGACGCCGGGACGGTCGGTTGGCCGACCCGCCCGCGCAGCGGCGCTTCGCGCTTGAGCAGGCCGTCGGCCTGGAGGCGGTTCATGATGGTCGAAGTCGACTGGACCGACAGGCCGGTCAGGCGCGCGACCTCGATCTTCGACAATTGGCCAAAACGGCGCGTGAGCGAGAGGATCAGCCGCTCGTTATACAGGCGCACGCCCGCCTGATCGGCGCCGCCGGCGTTGGCGGGCGATGGCGTAGGCGAGGGCGGGTATTCGTCGGCCGAAGCCGGCATGGGGGCTCCTGTGGCGTTTTCCTCCGGCGGACGACTCGGCGCCGCCGGTTGCCGAGCATCTAACATGCCACGCCCGCGGTCGCTCTCCAGAATGCGGGCTCCGTAGCGCCGCGTCAATAATAAATCAGGCGGAAATAATTATCCTTGACTCAGCCTCGGGCCGCATCCCTAATGGCTGTGACGGCGCGAAGCCGGCCAGGCCAATAGAAGCCGCTTCGGCGTCTCGGCGCCCGCGGGCGCGAGACGCGAGCAAGCCGCCGATCCGTTGTTTCAGGGAGGAAACGCATGTCGAGAACTTTGGCTCTTCTGACGAGCGCCGCCGTAGCGGCTTTCGCCATCGCCGTCGCCACGCCGTCCTATGCCGGCGACATCGTCGGCCTCGTCACCAAGACCAACACCAATCCATTCTTCGTCAAGATGAAGGAGGGCTTCGAGGCCAAGGCCAAGGAACTCGGCCTCACCCCGCAGGCCTACGCCGGCAAGTTCGATGGCGACAACGACGGCGAGGTCAACGCGATCGAGCAGCTGATCGCCGCCGGCGCCAAAGGCATCCTGCTGGTGCCGAGCGACTCGACCGCGATCGTCCCGACGGTCGAGAAGGCGCGGAAGGCGGGCGTCCTCGTCATCACCCTCGACACGCCGCTCGACCCGGTCACCGCAGCCGACGCGCTGTTCGCCACCGACAACTTCAAGGCGGGCGAACTGATCGGCGAATGGGCGAAGGCGACGCTCGGCGACAAGGCCTCCTCCGCCAAGATCGCGACCCTCGACCTCGCCCCCAACGAGCCGTCGGTCGATTATCTGCGCCACAACGGCTTCCTCACCGGCTTCGGCATTCCGGTCAAGGATCCCAAGCACTATGCGCAGAGCGACAGTCCGCAGATCGTCGGCTCCGACGACACCAAGGGCTCGACCGAAGGCGGTCGCACCGCGATGGAGAACATCCTGCAGAAGGCCGACCAAATCGACCTCGTCTACGCGATCAACGAGCCGGCGGCCTACGGCGGTTACGCGGCGCTGAAGGCGGCGGGCAGGGACAAGGGCGTGACGATCGTCGCGGTCGACGGCGGCTGCCAGGGCGTCAAGTGGGTCAAGGAAGGCATCATCGGCGCCACCTCGCAGCAGTATCCGCTGCTGATGGCTTCCGACGGAGTTGAGGCGGTGGCCGAGTACATCAAGAGTGGCAAGAAACCGGTCAGCAAGGACACCGGCGAGAAGCTCGTCACCGACCACCCGGTTCCCGGCGTGCCCTCGATCAACGTCGAAGAGGGCCTCAAGCTCTGCTGGGGTTGATTTCGTCCCGTCGTAAGAGCTTAATTTAGCAAAGACGACCGATCGGCGCCCGTCGAACGCGGGCGCCGATTTGACAAATAGGGCGTCGATAGCGAGGGAACGACGGAGATGGGCATGAGCGAAGCCTCATCCGCGCGGCGGCCGACGCCGCAAGAGTTCGAACAACCGCTGACCGGCGCGGCCGCAACGGTCGCGACCTTCGAGGAAGATCGGCTCACGTTCTTGCAGCGTCTGCAACGCTTCCTCCATGTCTATCCGACCACCGTCCCCTTCGTCGTGCTGCTGCTCGGCCTGCTGCTCGGCGTTGCGGTCAATCCNNATGGTGATTTCGTCGGTGGTGATGGGCCGCCTCGCGGTTTACGACGGCGTTCCGACCATCCTCGCCTTCCCGCTCGGCCTCATCTGCGGCGCGTTCTTCGGCGGCCTCAACGGCGTGCTGGTGACGCGGATGAAGATGCCGCCGTTCATCGTCACTCTCGGCACGCTGTCGATCATCGGCGCTCTCAACACCTTCTATTC
>PLRT01000087.1 GCA_003164915.1 Hyphomicrobiales bacterium
CGATGGCGCCGATCACCGTGCCGAGTCCGGACATGGCGAGGATCCAGCCAGCCTCGAAGCCTTTCAGATGCCAGGCGGGATCTTTGAGGAGGCTACTCACCGCGAAGCCAATGAGGAACATGTCGAAGAACTCCGACACGTTGCCCATGACGACGAGCGAGATGAGATTCTTCTGGTTCTTGGTGAGCGGCTGGGAATCGATCTGCTCGAGGGCAGTCATGCCGGCGGATGCGATAGGGACATCTAGCATTTGCGTGACCTTTCGTAAGGACCAGGTTTGATCAACGGAGGATGTCGGTGCTGGCGGCGATCTGGAGTTCGCTTGGCGTGACGTGAGTCAGGTCGCCGTAGTGGGTGAGGGCGAGCTTCGAGGTGCGCAAACCGAAGTTGACGCCCTCCATGACATTGTCGCCGAGGTATCCATGGAGGGCGCCCCCGACCAGGGCGTCGCCGGCGCCCGGGCGGTCGGTGACGCGTACTGGCTCGATCTCGTAGTTCCGCTGGCCCTCGATGCCGGAGTAGTAGCAACCAGCGGTGCCGTCGGTGGAAACCACGTGGTCGAGTCGGTATCTCTCGCGAAGAGCGACGTTGACGGCCGGACCGTCCCCTTGCAGGCCGAAGACCTTGATGCCGTCCGGACGCGAGCAGAACAGGATGGAGACATGCTCGAGCAGCGGCTCGAGGACGGAGCGGGCCTTCTCAGCCGTCCAGAGTAGTGATCTGTAATTGACGTCGAGGGCGACCTTGACGCCGCGTCTGCCGGCCTCGCTGACCGCGTAGGCGACGGTGCGCCCCGTGCTCTCGGTGAGCGCCGCCGTAATGCCCGTCACAAACAGGACCTGCGTATCGAGCAACGCATCCCAGTCGAACGTCTCGGGCGTGATCTCCCGGAACTTGGTGTAGAGGCGGTCGTACAATACCTTCGCCGGCAGGGGCGGATCGCCGGGCTCCATGAAGTAGAGCGCCATCCGCCCCTCGCAACGGACGCTGCGCGAAAGATCGACGCCGACGCCGCGGTACTCATCGATGAATCGCTGCGCCAGATCGCCATGCGGGATGACCGAGGCGAACGCCGTCCGCCTCCCAAGCTGCGCCAACAGGCCGGCTACGTTGGCCTCGGAGCCGGCAGGGGTCAGGCGCAGCCCCCGGCAGGTGGCCAGGCGGTCGCCCATGGGGACCGTGAGGCGGATCTGCGCTTCTCCAAATGTCGTCAGATCATAGGTGGTCATTGCTTGCAGCCTCCCTGTTACCGAGGCGATGTTGCTTCGTCGCGCGTGCAGTCGCCCCGCCGTCGGGCGAGCCAAACTTTCGCGGAAACGCGGTCAGGACGGCCATACCCGGGCGATGGCCTGCTTCAGGTCGGCGGCAGCCGCCAGCGGGTCCTCTGCGGCGACGATCGAACGCCCGGCGATGACGATGCCGACCGGATGGTTCGCGAACGTCGCCAGATCGGCCGGCCTGACTCCGCCGGTGATGGTTACGGTGAACCCCATGGCGGCCAGCTCGTCGACGCGGGCCACGTCGTCGGGCCCCCATGAGAGGTCGCCCGCAGCTTCGCGATCGCGGGACCGCTTGACGATGACATGCTGTGCGCCGGCTTCGCGCCACTGGCGCGCCTTTGCCGCGTCGTACCATTCGTCGGACAGCTCGATCTGGACTTCGCCGCGGTGGGCGGCGGCAACGGCGCAGACCTGTTTGACGGTGGTCATCGAGGCGCCGGCCACCAACGAGACGAGCGACGCCCCGGCCTCGAAGGCCATCTGCGAAAGCAGCTTCCCGGCCTCGGCGATTCGAATGTCCGCCAGGATCTCCTTGTCAGGAAACAGCGCACGAATTTCGCGCACGGCGCGCAGGCCCTCTGCGAGGATGAGGACGGTGCCACATTCGATGATGTCGATCTCGGGCGCCGCGCGCTGCAGCGGAGCGAGCGCGCTCGGCATGTCGGTCTTGTCGAGTGCGATCTGGAGTCGAGGCCGGGTCATAACCGGGCTCCGTTTCCGACCGACCCGGACGCGCGGTCCCGCGGGGATGAATGAACGGACACCATGTTTCCTCCAGTCCGGCTCGGATCTGCGGCGTTCGCGAACCCTGTTGTCAGGCCGGGCGTGCAGCCTGTCGGCTTCGCCGCCTCAACTTCGCGCGAACACATCGGATCCTCCCTTTTCGGTTCGATTTCAGCGCCTCGTCTGCCCGTAATAAGCGCCAGGTCCGTGCTTACGCAGGAAGTGTTTGTCCAGCAGCGTTTGCGAAAGGGCGCGCGCGGGGGCGACCAACCGGGACAGCATCGCCATACGCGCGCATTCTTCGAGAACGACTGCGTTGTGCACAGCGTCGGCCGCGTCGCGGCCCCAGGTGAACGGGCCGTGGCCGTTCACCAACGCCGCGGGGGTCTTAAGCGCGTTCGAGATCCGCGCCTTCATCGTCTCGACAATGACGAGGCCCGTATTGCGCTCATAGGCGTCTTCGATCTCCTCGTTGGTCAGCGACCGCGAACAGGGAACCGGGCCGTAAAAGTAGTCTGCGTGTGTCGTGCCTTCCGCAGGCAGGTCGACGCCGGCCTGCGCCCATGCCGTGGCATGGGTGGAATGGGTGTGCGTGACGCCGCCGATCTCGCCGAAGGCGCGATAGAGCTCCAGATGCGTCGCCAGATCCGACGAAGGCCTGAAGGAGCCGTCCACCACCTTGCCGTCGAGATCGACGATGGGCAGGTCCTCGGCCTTCATCTCGTCGTAAGGCACGCCCGAGGGCTTGATGGCGATAAGGCCGCGTGCGCGATCCATCTGTGAGGCGTTGCCCCAGGTGAATAGCGCCAGACCGTATTTCGCCAGTTCGAGATTGGCGCAAAACGCATTGCGCCGCAGCGCCTCAAAGTCGTTCACCAGCCGGCCTCCTGCAATTTGTCGAGTACGAATCGCCTCGCCGCGGCCGCCGCCTCGCGCGGTGCGGTCGACGCGTCCGCCCACATCTCGACGAGAAAGACACCGTGATAGCCGAGCTGCTTGAGCGCGGCGAAGGCGGCGACGAAATCCACGCAGCCCTCACCGAACGACACGCATTTGAACTTGCCGGGGTCGTCGCCTGACGGCGCGCGAGTGTCCTTTAGGTGAACAGCCACGATGTGTTCGAGGCCGAGCGCGAGTTCTCCGGGTACATCCGCCCCCCAGGCGGAGAGATTGCCGAGATCAGGATAAACCTGGAACCAGGGGGTCGGAATGTCGCGCTTCCACGCGAGCCACTTGGTGATCGAGCCCATCAGGGGCGTGTCCATGATCTCGACCGCGAGCATCACCTCGGCCGCGCTCGCGATGTCGGCGGCCCAGGCGAGGCCTTCGCGAAAGCGCGCCAGCGTGTCCGGCGTCGAGGGCTCGTAATAGACGTCGTAGCCGGCGAGCTGCACCGTCCGCACGCCAAGCGCGACCGACAGGTCGATCGACTTCGCCATGATCTCGCGCGCTCTCGCACGCGCTCCCGGGTCGGCGCTTCCGAACGGAAAGCGCCGGTGGGCGGAAAGACAGATCGAGGGAACGGCGACGCCGCAGTCTTCGACGGCAAAGCGAAACGCCCGCCGCTCGTCGCGCGTCCAGTCGAGCCTGGCGAGCCGCGCGTCGGTCTCGTCGATCGACATTTCCATGAATTCGTAGCCGAGCTCGCGCGTCGCCGTGAGACGTTGCGACCAGTCGAGCGAGGCGGGCAGCGCCTTCTCGTAGAGGCCGAAGCGGACGGTCGGGGCCGGCATGGCGTCGCCACCAGAGTTTCGCGATCGCGGGCTTGAACTCGCTGACGGCCGCGGCCGAGTCGGCGCCATCGCGGCGCTGGGCGCGAGCACACACCAGGGTTTGAGCTCCTCGGTCATGGTGACGATGGCGTCGCGGTAGCGGGACTCCGCGGCTCTTTCGGCTTCCAGGGGTGCGACGCTCCTCCGCACCGGTCGGTCGCCTCGACGCCGAAGGCGTAAGCCGCGTGCTCGAGAGTGCGCCGGGTACCGTTCACGGCCTGAGCCCTTGTTCGATTAACGATCGATACTTGCATGTTTCGAACAAAAAACGCAAGACGTAAACGATCAAAGGCGCGCTATTCAAACAATGGCAATCCGCCCTCCGCCGCCTCCCCTTTAGCAAGATCCCGATCGTTTCGGCGATAGCGTCGGAATTGTTGACGCCGAAGATTTTCCTTGCGGCTTCCTTGGCTTGCGCGGCGACGCCTGCCATCGACACCCCGCCGCGAACATGGCTGCGCTGCTTGTGGTGACGCTGAAGGCCAGCACGCCCTGCGGCGAAATGCCCCGACTTCGCGCCAATTCGAGGAGCCGTTGCTCTCGTCGATTTCGAGAGGACCGACGTCGGGCGGGCACAGTCAGGAATTATCAGTCTTCACGTCGCAGGCCCCGGCGATTGCGCGCTGGCATCTTGTCGAGAGTGAAGGCGAAGGTCGCGGCGGGGTCGGTCGATGGGGGCGAACCTTTTGGCCCGCGTCCAATAAGCCGTTTGAAGCGTCCTAATCCTGGCGGGACTCACGGTCTCCACCCGCGCGCGCCGAAATCTTTCCGGCCCGCGTGGCCGCTTCCCAGATGTCGTAACTGGTCTAAGAGTATCTTCGGACCGATTTCAATCGAGTCGAGCGTTGATTCGCCGCAAAGTGGGCATAAAACATTCATAATAGGCGGGAGCTCGACGGTTTCTCGGACTTGTCGCGGTCCCGGTTGCCGCCGCCGATCGAAAATGATCACCTGAATCGGCGGCAAGCGGGCCGTGAGGACGTTGGGAGCGAAAGAGACGAACGATGTCCGGATTTGGCCGAACGACGATGGCGAGACGGGCGCGGCTGCTCGAAGCCCTGCAGAAAGTCGACCTCGTGCGCGTGCCGGAACTCGCTGGCGCGCTCAGCGTCTCCGAGATCACGATCCGGCGCGATCTCGACGATCTCGCGGCACAGGGCGTCGTGGAGCGGTTCCACGGCGGGGCGCGACTTCTTTCGCGAAATGCGCTTACGACGCGGACGGAGCCTCGTCGCGATTCCGACAGTCGGAAGAAGCAGATCGCTGTGCGCGCCGCTGCTTTCGTCCATCCCGGCGACACGGTGATGCTCAGCGGCGGAACGACGACGCTCGCCGTCTTCCGCGAGATCGCGTCTATGGACGTGCGCATCGTGACCAACAACGCGATGATTACCGGCGAGATGAACGAGCGCTCGCGCGCGGAGCTGTTTGTTCTCGGCGGCGAATACGACCGCCGGACGCGTGCACTCAACGGCGATCTGACGAACCTGACGCTCAACGAGATCCACGGCACGATCTGCTTCCTCGGCACCAATGCGATGAGCCAGAAGACCGGCCTCACCTCATCGATCTATGCCGCCGCGGTCGTCAACCGGCTGATGGCGAAGCAGTGCGAGAACCGAGTTGTGGTCGTAGCCGATGCATCCAAGATCGGGGTGACGGCTCAGTTCCTGAGCCTGCCGCTGGCGAATGTGCAGCACCTTGTGACCGATTCGGACGCCGACCTAGCGGAAATTGCTGCCTACCGCGCAGCCGGGATCCAGGTCGCGTTGTGCAATATCGACGAGGCCGCTTGAACGTCTGGCTGTCGACGTTTCATCGATTGCGCTCCTCGGCGATTGAAGCTGGTCGCATGACGCTCCGCGGTCGATTCATTATCATTTTCGCGCTGACTTCAATCTTTCATCGGGCTTGGCTTGGCGCTCAGCAATTCGTCGAGGAGAGGCGAAAGGTTGGTCTCGATCACGGAGCAGAACGCCCGGCTGCTTGCGAAGACGAACGCTCTCGCGCACTTGTCTGTAAATCGGCGCGCCGCCTGACCCAGCTGCCTTTTATGATCTCAAGCGGTTAGGACGCCGATCGGCGTTCAGACCCGCCGCCGGTACACAGTTTTACGGGTTCACGGTCTAAGCCAACCAAGAAATCATGACGCCGATCGGCTTAAGGAACCCGCGCCGATCCGTAGTCACAGGCAAAGTGATCGCGCAAGACAGCCCGCCGACCCGAGCAGCCGGGGCGCCAAAGTGGGTTACCGCTTCCAGGAATTCAGTTCTGCAGTCAGGCGAATGCTCCCGCGCAGCGATTCCCCGGGAGCCAGTCGGCGCAGACCGCCGCCATCCGACGTATTGTGGGCGTTGGCGCAGTGGCTCATCGGCTCGAAAGCAAAGAACTCGTAATTGTAACCGGCTTCGAACTGCGGGTCCGACACGAACAAGAAATAGCGCCCAAAAAGTCCGTCGGCGTCGAGCTTGAGCCGCGCCCGTCGCTCTGGCCACGCGATCTCGCAGGTTCCATTCCAACCCTCGAAGCCATGGTTCACCCAACGGCGCGGCAGCTCGCGCGCGGTGGCGAAATCAAGGTCGGCTGGTACGGCCACGCGCTCTGTCGGCAGCCAATCGGCGCCTTCGAGCCAAAGCGCGGAGGCGGGCGCTCGCAACGTCGTGCCGGCGGTCAGGGGAAAATAAGGATGCCAGCCAAGGCCGAAAGGCAACGCCGTGGCGCCCCGGTTCACAACCTCAAGACTGAGCGCGAGGGTAGAACCGTCGAGGGCAAAGGTTTGCGCGGCTTCGTAGCTGTAAGGCGTCCCAGCGTCGTCGTGGCGCATAACCACTCGCGCTCGGCTGCGCGTGTGCTCCGCCAGGCGCCATTCGGTCGTCCAGCCGTCGCCGTGCAGGTAGTGTTCGTCCCAGTCCGTGTTTGGCGCCAGCGCGTAGGCTACGCCATCATAGACAAAGCGATTGCCGCCTATTCTGTTGCCGAACGGCACGAGCGGGAAGCAGGCGGACTGCGCCGCAAGCCGGTCGTCCGCGGCCTCCGGCGCGCGCATCAGCGGAATTTCGTCGCTCTCGCCCTTGGCGAAGAAGCGCCAAATCGCGGCGCCGTTCGTGCTCGCTTGCAGGACAAGCCATTCGTTTTCAAGAGTGAAGACGCTCACGCCCGCTCTCCTTGTTCCATCGCCAGGCGCCTCGCCGCGTCCCGCCGGGCGTTATGCGCGGGCCAGAAGATGAAGACGGGACAGCGCCGTCATCGGCGCTGGATCTCGTCGAGCAGATCGGCTGCAGCCGCGTGGTTCGGGTCTTCGCGCAGCACTCCTTCCAGCAAGTCGCGAGCTTGCGCGGCGTCGCCCGACACGAGGCTCGCCTGCGCCAGCATGAAGCGCGCGTCGAGTTCCTGGCTCCTCTGGAGATCCTGTTCAAACAGCAACATCGTCGGCAAAGACGTGGCGAAGTAGTCGATCTTTGCGGGCGTAGCGAGGAGCGTCTCGGCATGTGCGCTGAGACCCTTCGTCGTCGCCGCCGCTTCCGCGTTCCGTTCTAGGCGCTTGAGAGCGAGCGCCGAGTAGTAGGTCATCTCCGAATAGGCGCGGACGCGCATGCCCTGAAAGTCGCCGCGAAACTCGGCCGCGAGCGTCCAGTGGCGGCGCGCCGCACTCTCGTTCTTGGCCGCCGCACAGGCGCGCCCGAGCCAGTAATGGACGTCGCTTTGGTTGGCGAGCAGGTGCTTGGCCTCGCCCAGCGTGTCGGGGACGTTGAGCGCCGCCTCAAAATGTCGATGGGCTTCCGGCGCGCGGCCAGCCGCCAACTCTCGGCGCCCAAGAGCGAGGCGGGTCCGAACATACTGCGCAAGCGCCATCCCCTCCCCGCCCTCCCAGGGCTGGAAGCGGCGGCGCGTCAAGACATCCAGGGCCTCGTCGTGAGCGCCGATCTGGTTCAGCAGCGCGCAAAACTCGACCGTGAGATCGTCGCGTTGATCGACAAGGGCTCGATGGTTGCGCAACTCAGCCAACCGATCGCCGGGAAGGTGGCCGAGCCGCCTCCAGAGCTGGTCGCGTTCGTAGAGTAGTCGCGCGTCGCCGGGCGCGGCGGCAAACGCCCTCTCGTAATAGTCGGCGGCCTCCAACGGATCGCTCCGCACATTGAAAGCGCCGATGCCGAGATTGCGCCACACGATCGAAAACGTCGGGTCGAGCGCAGCCGACATTCGCCAGCAGGCGATCGCCTCATCATAACGCTGACGGTCATAGAGAAGATTGCCGAGGTAGTATGGCGCCCTCGGGTCGCCTGGATCGGCGGCGATCGCGTCCTGCAAAACGGCGATCTCTTCGAGCCGCGCCGGAAAGCAATAGTCGGGGTTCGCGGCGCGCGCCTTCTCGCCATGCATGTGTGCGGTCGCCTCGTCGCTCATGCGTCTGGCGAAGTGCGCCATGTAATAGTGAATAAGAGGCGCCGCGCCAGAAAGGGGCTCGGCAACCGCGCTTTCCAGCGCCCTCAAAGCTTCGCCGTACAAGCCGGCCCGCGCAAAATCGAGAGCGAGATCGAGACGATTCTGCCCTCCGCTCGTCAGGTCGTCGCCGCGAAGATATCGCGCCCATTGATCGAGCGGATCGAGCGCCAGCGTTTCGCGCAGCAGCGTCGAGGCGGCTTCCTCCCGGCCGAGGCGCCGCAGCACGATCGCCTTAAGATTGCGGGCGCGGAGGTTGTCTGAACCTCGGCGCAAGCTCATGTCGAGGTGGTCTAGCGCGTTCGTCCAATCGCCTCGCCCGCAATCGATCTCGGCCAGGGCATGGTAACCGGGTCCGCTCCAGGCAGCGTTCCAGGTCGCTTTGTAGAACGTTGCGTATGCCTCGTCGTCGCGTCCGATGTAGCGCAAGGTCAGGCCGAGATTGTAAAGCGCCTCGCCATCGTAGGGGTTGGGATTGCGCCTCAGCAGACGCTGCAACGCGCGGCGAAAATGAGACTCCGCCTGAGCATATTCGCCGCGGCGAAGGCGCCGCAGGCCCAACGCGTTGTTGCAGCGACTGTCGAGCGGGTCCCGTCGGAGCGCCTCCCGCCAATAGTCGTCCGGCGCCCGCGTCGCGTGGCGGTACTGCTCGACGTGCAGGCCGGTGATATAGAGCTCGTCTGCGCTCGCAATCTCGGCCGGCGGAGGCGGCTCGGTCGCCGCCTCGGGCGCTGTGTCGCTCTGCGGCTCGGGTCGATAGGTGATAACCTCGTTCCCCGCCCCGTCGCGGACGCAAAGGAAGAGATCCGCGCTGGCGATGCCGGCGGGCAGCGCGAGCGTCTCGGTGAAGGGCGATTCCGGGCGGAGCGAGCGCTTCCATCGTCCGAGATCGCGGCCACCCGCTTCAAGACTGATGACGGCGTCGACGAGCGGCGTCGGGACGGCGACGCCGAGACGGATGGCGCCTGCCTCGACCGATAGGTGCAGCGCCACGGCGAGGTTGGCCTGCTGCACTGTGCCGATCGCCCGGATCGGATACCAGTACTGCCGGAATTCCTTGGTCTCGCCTGGAGCGAGAAAGGAGAAATCGGGCTGGTTGTCGGTGTACGCGCCGGCCATCAGCTCGATGTAGGGGCGATAGACGCCCTGCTCGTCGGGTTCGGTCAGATTGCGGTCCCACGCATAGCCGAAGGCGTGGTTGCCCCACGTCCACTGTTTCTTGCCGGGGGCAATGTGATGATTGGCGACATGGACGATTCCAGCCGCCGCCTTGTGATCGTAGCCGCCGAAAAAGTCGCTCTTCGTCCCCAAGCACATGTAGCTCGTCGGCACCGGGATATTGGCGTACCAGGAGAGGTCATTGGCGGGGTAAGTCCCCGGCGGCGCAAACTTTGCCGGCAGCTCGTCCTGCGGCACGCCCTCTCGGCCGCGCTTGCCGTAGTCGACGCCGTAGTAGCTGCCCTGACACGACGGAAAAGCGCTGATGGCGCGCTTGGCGTGATCGGCGACATAGCCGACGTCAGTCGGAAAGAAGCTCTGATAGTGCTCGTGGACAGCGGTCGCCACGTTCGCCCACCAGAGAAAAGTCTGCACAAGGGGGGTGCGATTGTAGAGCCTGACCTTCAGCTCGAGCAGAGCCGAACCCGGACGCAGGCGCACGCCATGCATGCCTTTCATCCGGTTCATCGGCTCGTGCTCGCTAAGCCACACGATGCAGCCGCCGTCAGCCTCATTCTCGATGGTGAAGTCCACCGGCATGAATGTGCTCGGTCTATGGTGCTGCGGCCAGTTGAACTCGATGCCGCCGCTGATCCATGGACCGGCCAGTCCGACGAGGGCGGGCTTGATGACATCCTGGCGATAGACGAAGTCGTAGCTGTTCGTCTTGTCACGGGCGACATGGATGCGGCCGCCCAGCTCCGGAAGGATCATCACGCGGATGAACTCATTTTCCAGGTGAACGGCGGTCCATGTGCGGTCGTGCGGGGCGTCGGCGATGCGATCGCAGAACGGTAGCGGGTAAATGCGGCCGCTAGAACCCTGATAGACCCGCTTCTCTATGAACATCGGGTTGCGGTCCGGAGCGAGCGGCGCGAATGTCGGAATCGACATCGGCTCGGTCCAGGCCTTTACCGCGCCGCGCAGCTCTTGCGGCGCGCCAGGAAGCTTTATTTGCCGCATCCTTCCCCTCTATCGCTCTACGATCGGCCAAGTATGTTCCCGAACGGCGGTCCAAGGGGAATGGCACGAATGCTGGTAAGCATGCACGATGCTCTGATATCCTTCACCCCATGGAAGGAGATCAAGCGCCCCGCATCGCCGAAGGTTTCCCTGGCCAGCGCGCCGTCGTTCTGCCGCGACCGGTAATCGCCTCATGGTTGAATGCAGCGCCCCTCCTCGAGCTTTCACCGAGCGACGTCGGTCACTATCCGCATGCGCGGTGGCATCATCGCGAACGCCCTGAGGGATCCCCGGAGCTGATCTTTCTCTGGTGCTTCCAGGGCGAGGGGTGGCTGAAGTTGGCCGACGAGACGTTTCCTGTTCGTCCTGGCCAGGCCGCCGTGATCCCTCCCGGCGTTCCCCATGTCTACGGCGCCGACCACGCCTCGCCCTGGACGATCTACTGGGTGCACGCAGTTGGTCCCAAAGTCGGCGAAGCTCAGCGGATGTTGGGCGCCCGGTTGCGGCAGCCGATCCTCACGCTGGGCCAGGACCCTGGACTGGTTGCCCTGTTCGAGCAGATGCTAGACCTCCTCGAGCGTGGGTACAGCGCCCATAACCTGCTGGGGGCTTCGCTCTGCCTGGCGCAAGTGGTCTCCCGCGTCGCTCTCGGTTCCACCCGGCCTAACGGCGTAGCCGAAACGACCGAAGAACGCATCGAAAACGTCGTCTCGCTCATGCTGAGCAGCCTTGATCGCAACCTCCGCGTCGAGGAGCTGGCTAGCCACTGCAAGCTCTCGCCCTCGCATTTCGCAGCGTTGTTCAAGAAGCGGACGGGGTTCAGCGCAATCGACTTCTTCCTTCGGCTGAAGATGCAGCGGGCGTGCCGCATGCTGGAAACCTCCAACGTGCCGATCAAGGAAATCTCGATCCGACTCGGCATCGACGATCCGCTCTATTTCTCGCGCAGCTTCCACCGGATCTACGCCTGTTCGCCAAGCGAATACCGCCAGCAGCATACAGGCTGAAGCAACACGCTCGGGCGATCGTTCGTTCACAGACGCCAGGTCGCCTTTGTTCACATTGGCAGGCCGATGCCGCGGCCACCGGCCCGACGTTGCTGGATGACGACCGCAATCACCAGAAGCGCGCCCTGGGCGATATCCTGCCAAAAGGAGTTCACGTTGAGTATGATCAGGCCGTTTTGCAGCACGCCAAGCAGCACGACCGCGAATATTGTGCCGACGATGGTTCCCTTGCCGCCCTGCATCGAGCAGCCGCCAAGCGCCGCAGCGGTGATGCTCTGAAGCTCGAGCCCCTGGCTTCCGGAGGTTGGCTGTCCCGAACCGGTGCGCGCGGTCAGCAGCACGCCGGCGAGCGCCGAGACGAACCCGCAGAGCATATAGACGGCGAGAATGTAGCGGTTCAACGGGATGCCGGCGAGGCGCGCCGCTGTGGCGTTGCCGCCGACCGCATAAATATTACGGCCAAAATCGGTGTAGTGGAGCACCAACTGCGCCAACAGGGCGACCACCACCAGAATCCATATCAGCACCGGAATTCCAACGATCGTTCCCCGGGCCAGAAAGATGAACACGTGGTCGACGCCGGTGTAGCCCTGTGCGCGGCCGTTGGAGATCAGGTTGGCAAGGCCGCGGTATGCGGCCAAGGTCGCCAAGGTGGCGATCACGGCGTTGACCCGGCCATAGATGATGATCACGCCGTTGAGCAGACCGGTGCCCAAGCCCACCACCAAGGCGGCCACGATGCCGGCAAAGGCGCTCTGCGTCGCCATGAACACCATGGCCGACACGACCGAAGTGAGCCCGGCCTGGGAGCTGACGGAGATATCCAAACCGCCGAGCAGCATCACCACCGTCTGCACGACCGAAAGAATGCCGACGATCGCCACGGTTGTGCCGATCGTCGCAATATTGCTGGAATAAAAGAAATTGCTGTTCTGTCCGCCGATAAAGGCGACAAGCAGCGCCAAGGCGATGAGCAGGCTGACATTCTGCACGCCGATCGCTTCGAGGATGCGTCTTAAAACCAGGCGCGGCGGGTGACGTGGCGGCGAGGCGTTGGCATCGGGGAGTGACTGGCTCATGCCGCCTTGTCCAGAATCGCGAGACTGAGAATCTTCTCTTCGGTGGCGTCGGCGCGCTCGATCGTGCCGGAAACCCTGCCGCCCTTCATCACCACGATGCGGTCGGCGAGCCCCAGCACCTCCGGCAACTCGGACGAGACCACCAGCACGGCGACGCCACGCGCCGCTAGCCGGTCGATGATCGCGTAGATCTCCGCCTTCGCCGCCACGTCGACACCACGCGTTGGCTCGTCAAGAATCAGCAGCTTCGAGTCGCGAGCGAGCCAACGCGCCAAGACAGTCTTTTGCTGATTGCCACCCGAAAGCATCGCCACTTCTTGCTCGATCGACGGGGTGCGAATATGCAGTTCGCGCAAATAGCGTTCGGCGAGCTGCCG
Organism: Hyphomicrobiales bacterium; assembly: GCA_003164915.1. Taxonomy (GTDB): domain Bacteria; phylum Pseudomonadota; class Alphaproteobacteria; order Rhizobiales; family Beijerinckiaceae; genus Roseiarcus. Next base: position 12,860 of record PLRT01000087.1, read on the forward strand.
CTCCTCGCGCCGGTTGACTACGTGCCAAAAGCTCAGGCGCTGCAGCACCGCCAGAGAGATATTCTCGCGGACCGAACGTTTCATCAGCAAGGCTTGCGCCTTGCGTTCCTCAGGCGCCAAGCACAGTCCCGCGCGGACCGCGTCCCTCGGCGAGCGCAATTGCAGGGCTCGGCCATCGACGCGGATCTTGCCGGCAGTCAGCGGCACATCGCCAATCACGGCGCGCGCAAGCTCGGTGCGGCCAGCCCCGACAAGTCCGGCGAGCACCACGACTTCGCCTGCGCGCACCTCGAAACTGATGTCGCGCACGTCGGCGCTGCTGACGTTTTCGACGCTGAGGATGGTCCGTCCCGGAGAACGCGCTGACCGCTGAAAGAGCGCGCTGAGGTCGCGCCCCACCATCATTCGAACGAGTTCTTTCTCGTCTGTCTCCTCCGCGAGACGTTCGCCAACGACCTGGCCGTCGCGCAGCACCAGAACGCGCGTGGCGATGTGCAGGATCTCCTTCATGCGGTGCGATACATAGATCACCGCAATCCCGGTCGCCGTGAGACGCCTTATCAGCGCAAACAGCGTCTCCGCTTCATGGTCCGACAGCGACGAAGTCGGTTCGTCGAATGCGATGACCCGAACGGTTCCTGAAAGCGCCCGCAGGATCTCGACAAGCTGGCGCTGGGCCGGTGAAAGGCTATTGCCGAGCTGATCGGGATCGATCATTCCCGAGAAGCCGCTGCGCTCGATATCCGCCGCCACCTTGGCGCGCAACGCCGCCCGATCGATCAATCTGCCACGGCGCGGCAGAGCGCCCGCATAGACGTTTTCCGCAACCGAAACATAGGGGATGATCTCGGGCTCCTGCGCCACTACGCGAACCCCGAGACGGTGCGCGTCCGCCGGCGAAGCAATCGTCACCGGCTTGCCGTCGATCTGGATGCGACCGGCCTCCGGCGCGTAGGCGCCGGACAAGATCTTCAGCAGGGTGGATTTGCCGGCTCCGTTCTCCCCCATCAGAGCGAGCACTTCGCCGGCGCGGGCAGTCAGTCCGACATTGCTCAGCGCCTGGACGCCGGCAAAATGTTTGCTAACGCCTTCCATAACCAGCGCGGCCGGCGCCATAGCGGAATCCTTGAACATAGCCTGTCGTGCGGCGCGGCGACGCAGGTCGCGCCGCGCCGCGCTCTTCGATGGCTAACTGCAGCTGCCCATTACGGCTTTCCAGTTTTCCGGCGTCACGATGGTCGTGTTGGCGATCGTTTTGGCGGGAAGCGGCTTATGATCCCGGATTGCCGCAACGAGCACGCGCATGGCGGCGTCGCCGACGTCGCGGCCGCTGATATAGAGCGCGGCCTTGTTTCCCGTCGTCTGGCCGGCCTGCCAGTCCTTGCACGTGAGGTAGGCGCCGAGCCCAACCCCGATCACGTTCGCCGCCGGCGCGCCGGCGTTGGCGAGCGCCGTGGTCACACCGACCAAATTCTCGTCGTTGCAGGCCCAGGCGACCCAGTGCTTCACGTTCGGATTGGCGGTGACGACCGCGCCGGTTTTGTTCTGTGCGTCCATGGTCGAATTGTCGGTGCCGACCTTGATGATTTTCGGCAGCCCTCCGACGACCTTCTTGAACGCCGCCTCTTCGCCGGCCTCGCGGTCCTGACAGACCGAAAGCTGCTGCTCGTAGGCGGCGATGACACTCGTGTCGTCGAGGCTCCAGCCGCTCTCCTTGAACAGCTTGCCGGCCTCCTCGCCAACCTTCGAGCCCATGTCGAAGCCATCGAACCCAACAAAAGCTGCAGGTACGCCGGTCCCACTCTTGATCGGGTCGTCGGTGGCGACCAACGGAATCTTGGCCTGCGCCGCCAACTCGATCACCTGGGGGCCAATCTGCTGGTCGGGCACCACGATGGCGATGCCGTCGACCTTCTGGCCGATCATCACGTTCATCGCGCTGATCGCCGCATTGGAGTCCATGCTGACGTTGACGACATCGACCTTCACGTTGCCGAGCTGCTTGGCCGCGTCGCGCGCGCCGTTCGCCTCGTCGACAAAGTACTGCTGGTCGCCCTGCTTTTGAATGAACGCAATCGTCAACGCGTCGCCCGCCGCCAACGCTGGCAGCGCGCCGATTGCGACGCCGACGACGCCTGCGAGCAACGCCGGCACTCGATTTCGTCTCATGTCGCTCAAGCGCCTCATGTCACGCCTCCTCCCAGTTTATCTGGCCTCGCAACTTCGTTGGCTGCGAACCTAGTCTACGGTAGTGGGTCGGAAGCGACTGCGGGAATAGTCCAGACGCTGGAAGATATGGATGATACTCTGATTGCGCGTCGGCCTGGGTCCGCAGACGGCGCCATCACACGGTTCGCCGACCCCGTCTTTCGAGAGCTGTCTCTCGCAATCATGTTGGTCGCGCGCCCGACGCGAGGCCGCCCGAGGATTCAAGCGCGGGCCCCGGCGCGAGTTGGAAAAACGGTCCCCACATCCGAAGCTGCGGGCCGGTTCGACTCGACGCCGCCAACGGCGTGCAACTTGACCAACCCCATGAGCGCGACGCGATTGCGGCAGTGATCCTGCCCAATACTAGCTTCGTCGGAGGAATTGGAAGCACCGAGCACGATCAACTTCACATACGGTCGCGCTCAAGATGGCTGCGCCGACATCCCGCCGAATTCGCGCCAAGGTGGTCTAGCGTCAGCAGCACTTTGCCGAGGCTCTTGCGGTTCTGGATGAAGTGATGCGCCGCTGAGGCTTCGTCGAACGGAAGCGCGCGGGCGATCTGCGGCTTGATCGCGCCTTCCGTCCATAAAACCGTAATCGCGTCCATCCAGCGCCGCAGCCGGTCGACCTCGCCCCAAATGTGGCCGAGATTGACGCCGAACACGCCCTTGTTGGCGTTCATCAGCGAGAGCGGAGTGAACTGGAGCCAAGGCGTTCGCGCCAAGGCGGCGATCATGACGAGGTATCCCCCGGTCTGGTTCGTCGCGGCGCACGACAGGCTGAAGATGCCGAGGCGGCCCGTCGGCGCGAGCAGTCGTTGGCCTTTGTTGGGCGAAGCGCTGCCGACGGCGTCAAGGATGCGTTCGTCGCCGCGTCCGTCGGTGACGTCCCGCGCGCGCTTTTCGAAGTCTTCAGGGCGATAGTCGATCAGCTCGTCCATCCCGAGCGCGGGCAACGCGCCATGTTTTGCCGCCGACGCGGTTGCGACGACTTTCGCCCCGATGGGCTTGGCGATTCGCGTTGCGGCGATGCCGACGCCGCCTGCGGCCGAATGGATGAGCACCGTTTCGCCGGCCTTTGCCAGCCGCCGCAGGGCGAGCGAGCGGTTCGCCGGCGCCGACGTTATGGTCTGGCGGATTCGCCAATCGGCGGACGGTCCGGCGCTAGGGGGCTAACCGCTTGGCGCTGTTTGCGAGAGCCTGGCGCGGGTCAAGGGTCCCCTTGCGCGGTTTGTGAGCGTTACGTGACGCTCGCCTGTCTTTTGACCGGGCTGCGTCGGGCGTACTGTCGTCGCGCGGACCCTCGCCGCGGCGCATCGTCGCCCGAGGAAGCGCTTCGTGGGAGGAGCGCGCCATGAGACCAGCCGCTCTGATCGCCGCGATCGCAATCGCATTCGCGCCGGGCTTCGTTCTCGCGCAAAGCAAAATGTACGCGGAGCAGGTCTTCCTTGATTCGCTCGACGAGACGAGCAACACCTATTCCGGTCGGATTATCGTCGCCTACAAGCTCTGCAACGAAGCGCGATTTGGCGCGATTACGATGTTTGACAAGGTGACCGCGATCATCCCGTTCGATCGGGCCAAGGATGCGCAGGACGCCAAACGCCAGAAGCAGGCCGACGTCGATCGAATCATCGCTGACGTCGCCAAGGACGCAAAGTTGTGTCCCCTCGAATAAGGCCGCTCAAAGCTCGCCAAGCGAAGAAGGATGGGAGCTTGAGCAGGCTCAGACTGGGAATTATCCGAGGGAACGCTTTGCAGCGGGCGCGTCGCGCCGCTCGGTGCGCGTCGCGCGTCGACTTGGCGAGGGTTGGACTTCGAGCTTTCCCAAACGAGCCTGATTTGCCGAGGAAGCGTTACACCCAAGCCGATCTGTGACGGAGGCGGCGGTCTGCCGAGAAGCGCGGCCTCTCACGCAAACGCATTGTTAGTTTTTTCCGGCAACCCTTTTGCGCGCAAGCAATTCAATTGGTCCTGGCGGACGCAAGCGCTCGAGAGAGCGAATGACTCCGCTGGAACGACCGTCGCAGCCGCGCGTTGGCTTGAGCGCGCCGTTGAAACGACGCGGCACGGACTTCGAGCCAGGACGGAACAAGAACCCGGGGGATTGGGTCATGTCGAGTAACGCAATCGAGCCCGAGCGCCGCCGGTGCGACCGCGTCGCTCTGAGCCTCGCCGGACGTTACATGCTCGCCGACGGCAAGGAATTCGACTGCAAGATCGTCGATGTCTCGACGGTCGGCGTCGCCATTCGCGGCCCGCTGGCGGGCGACGTCGGCGAGCGGGTCGTCGTCTATGTGCAGGAACTCGGACGGATCGAAGGCGTGATTGTGCGACGCGCGGCCGAAGACGAGTGGTTCGCCCTCGAATTGCGGCTTCCGCGAAACAAGCTCCATAAGCTCGCGTCGCGCATCGACTGGGCCTTCCGTCGCCAGACCGAGGGGCTGCCCGAGCGACGCAGCTTCGTGCGCTTCGAAGAGGAAGAGGGCCGCACGACCCTGCAATTGTCGGACGGGCGCGAGTTCGACGCGGCTGTGCTTGACGTTTCGACCGGCGGCGCCGCGCTCGAGGTCGAGGCGACGCCCCCACTCGGCGCAGCGGTCACGGTCGGCAAGCGGCGCGCGCATGTCGTCCGTCGCTTTTCCGGAGGCCTTGCGGTTACCTTCGACTGGTGAGCGGAGGGCGGGGAGCTTGGCGGCCGTCGCAGCCACCCGTAGCTGCGTCGCGACGGCAGGTTCTCAGCAACCTCGCAAGACGCCGGGACGATTGTCGCGGGGCGACGTGCTATTCAGCGTGAACTCCGACCCACGCGTTCCGTTTGGGATCAATGATTTATGACGCCGATCGGCGTCGGGACCCGGCGCCGAACGACATTCAATAATGGAGTTTGTCGGTACGACGACATCACGCCAGCCGTTCTTTGGCTGGCGTGACGCTATCATATCTCGAGCACGATCGGCTTTGGCAGGTGGGTTACCGATGCTGGGATTTCGCGTGCGCCGCGTCTGCGCGATGTAGCAGCGCTTCGGCTTCGGGCGCGGGGCGATGGGCTGCTGGATGATCTTGTCGCCGTAGAGCGTCGATGGCTGGCGCTGTGACCGCTGACGTTCACCCGAACGAGCCCTTAGA
>PLRT01000227.1 GCA_003164915.1 Hyphomicrobiales bacterium
CGACGGCGCCCATATCCGCACGCTGCTGCTGACCTTCTTCTTCCGTCAGATGCGGCCGATCATCGAAGGCGGCTACCTGTACATCGCGCAACCGCCCCTGTTCAAAGTCAAGCGCGGCGCCTCTGAGCTTTATCTCAAGGACGAGCGGGCGATGGAGGAGTATCTGGTCGCCGGCGGCCTCGAAGGGGCGGCGCTGCGGCTTTCCGACGGCGAGGTGCGCGCCGGCGCCGATCTCGCTGCGCTGGTCGACGAGGCGCGGGCGATGCGTCGGCTGCTCTTGCAGGCGCATTCGCGCTACCACAAGGCGGCGATCGAGCAGGCGGCGCTCGCCGGCGCGCTGAAGCCGCTCGGCGTCGCCGACGACCCCGAAGCGGAGGCGCGCGCGCAGCTTCTCGCCGAGCGGATGAATGCGATCGCCGAGGAGACCGAGCGCGGCTGGAGCGGCCGCACGGAAGCGGGCGGCTACGTGCTGACGCGCGAAGTGCGCGGCGTGCGGCAGGCGGCGACGATCGACGCCGGCTTCATCGCCTCGGTCGAGGCCAGGCGGCTCGACGAGCACGCCAGGCCGCTCGCCGAGGCCTTCCGCGCGCCGGCGACCTTCCTGCGCCGCGGCGACGAGGCGATGGTTTCCGGGCCGTCCGAACTGCTCGAGGCGGTCAACGCCGCTGGCCGCAAGGGCGTGACGATCCAGCGCTACAAGGGCCTCGGCGAGATGAACAAGGACCAGCTGTGGGAGACGACCCTCGACCGCGAGGCGCGCTCGCTCCTGCAGGTGAAGATCCGCGAGGTCGACGAGGCCGACGACATCTTCGTCAAGCTGATGGGCGACGTCGTCGAGCCGCGGCGCGAGTTCATTCAGGAGAACGCGCTCAGCGTGGCGAACCTGGACGTATGAGGAGCTGTGGTAAGTGACCCATAAAGTGCGAATTGGCCCGAAATAGCGCGAATGGGAGGGCCATTTTCGACCCTCGCCGCGAACGACACTATTCGTCAGGAGAGCTTGAGCTTTACGCTCGGGGAATCGCATCGGGGGCGCAGCGCGGTATAGGTGCGAATTACAACTGCATTTCTATTGCGGGCTTTAAAGGCGATATACGCAGCCGTAAGACCGTATAGATTCGTTGGGAATTTGGGTGTCAAGCTGTCGAGGGCGACGCCCTCCGAGGAGATGGCTGCGAGTCGCCGCAGCGCCGGAGCGACATCGCCAAACAGCTTTGTATTTTAGGTAATTAGTCAGCAAGCCATTATGCTATATGTATTATGTTGTCACCTGGGGAAGGAGGTTGACGACGTGACGTGTGCGAACACGGGTTCGTTCTCAAGCGAGGATGGATCGTTGAGGCGGTAGTGGATCGCCAGGGAAAGCCATTGAGGATTGTGGAATGAGCGTCTACTCCAGAGTGGCGACGGGGAGCGCGGAAGTCCTCGCCGAACGGCAGCGTGTCGCCGTGCGCAAGGCGGTGGGAGCCCTGGACGCTGTTGGCAAGCTGGGCTTTCGCGTTTGGGTCGTCGGCTCGCTGGCCAAAGGTCGATTCAACGTGCATTCCGACATCGACTTCGTCGTCGACTGCCCAACCAATCGCGAGTACGACGCATTCCGTGCAATCGAACGGATTATGGGCGACTTTCCGTTTCATATGGTCCCTTTCCAGAGACTGGAGCAGGATGCCATTCCGTTTATGATGGAAGGCGCCCTCGATGCATCCGGAATTCTCGTTCGCCAAGCGAAAGATTGAGGAAGTTAAGACCGAGTTCGCCTTTGCTTGTGAAGCGGAACTCTCGGTCATTCCATCAATGCTGGCGCAGGAAACCGCTGTCGCCATTAAGTCAGTGAGCGCCTTGCGGGCATCGTCGATCGAAGGCGTCTACACGGGGTTGGAAGGCGTCCTCAAGGAAGTTCTGTCTGTGGTCGATGACGGCGTTTCGTCCGCTGGAGACAGTTGGCATGCGAGACTCATCGCTCAAGCGGCTGACGCCAATTCGCAAAGTGGGCGATCTGCAATCATTACGGCGGATGTTTACGCGGCGCTGGATCGGCTGCGGGCGTTTCGACACATTGAACGGAACGTGTATCGGCATCTACTGCGTCACGAGTCGGTGCGGGAGAACTTTGATTTGATGAAAGGGGTGTTTCCAACATTCATTCAACAGGTCGAAGAATTTATCGAGGGATATCGATTTGACGAACGTCAGAACGATATCCCGAACGAAAGTGCGGCAGGAGAAATCGATCGCCCAGTCGCTGTCGAACCGACGACTGAGATCGACCAGAACGCGGATGAAGCGTCTGACGACGTTGCGCCGCGGAAGCCCTAATAATTGACAAATACCTTGTGGACGCTAGGACCGCTGCGGGTGCGCGGCGACCGAGCGTCCACAGACATGAATCCGAGCCCAGCCTCCAGGGCAGGTCGCCGAAAGTTTCCCGGAAGGCGGTCTATGCTGGGTCAGTGCCATCTGAGACTGGTGGCCGCGGTGGGGTGCATGGCTTACCACCCGAAGACCACTGAGAACTATCAAGCCGCCAACCAGGAGCGCGTGGCCGCCACACGCGCTGTTCGCTGGCCCCATCGCAAGTAAGCGCACGACCGGGACGGCCAAGGTCGCCAGCCGGCACCACTGAAAACCTTAGTTCACTTGCAGAGTACTTGTCGGAATGGCTTCAGACACCGAGATGCCGGCAGGCCGTCGCGAGCGTTTCGCGTTATTTCCTGCCAAATGGGGTAGCATTCGCGTTTATTCGTGCCGATTGTCGCACTTATTCCGGCAAGAAATCCGAATCCTGCAATGGAATCAGTGAAGGCGTTCGCGATTTATGGGAAGGTGACCAAGCTGAGGCCGCGACGCCTTGTCGCGCCATCGCTGCGCCCCCCGTAACATTCTGGCAACGTGTGCTTGCACACAGTCGCGCGTTCGCTCGTGCGTCGCCACGCGCGCGAACCGAGCGCGTCGCCCAGGCGCGTCGGCGCCCAAGCCCAGCGCGATCATTGCGGCGACTTCGAGAAAAGGCGCGCGTTATGGCGGACGACGACAAGACTGCCAAAGCTCCGGCTGTTTGCGGTGAGATGGGGCGGCGCGAGTTCCTGGGATATTCGGGCGGCGCGCTCGGCGCCTTGTGGTTCGGCGGGCTGACGTTTCCGCAGACCGCTCTCGCCGCTGCGGCGCCGACCTATCCCATCGACCAGACGGTCGTCACCACGCGCGAGCGGATGATCGCGTTTCCCGCCACATTGCCTGGGTTGTCGAAGACGCAGATCGATCAGGTCGACCAGTATGAGAAGTTCGGCTACGGCGCCTGGACCTACGGCGCGCCGCTTGCCGTAGCGACGCGCGCCGATCTCCTGCCTGCCGGCGCCGCGCCGCGCCCGGCGGAGAAGAAGACGAAGCTGCTGCGCTTCTTCACCTTCACCGACGTTCACATCACCGACAAGGAGGCGCCCAACCAGCTCATCTCCTTCCAGCAGAGCGAGCCGTCCGCCGCCAGCGTCACCTCGATCTATTCGCCGGTGATGCTGTCCACCACGCAGGTGCTGGACGCCGCGATCCAGACCGTCAACGCCCTGCACAAGAGCGATCCGTTCGACTTCGGCGTGATGCTCGGGGACGCGAGCAACAACCCCACCCATATCGAGCTGCGCTGGTACATCGACGTGTTCGACGGCAAGCGGATCACGCCGAGCTCGGGCGCGCACGCCGGCGCGGACACGATCGACTACCAGAAGCCGTTCAAGGCCGCCGGGCTCGACCGCTCCATTCCCTGGTATCAGACCGTCGGCAATCACGATCATTTCTATCTCGGCTCGTTCCCGCTCGACGGCGATGCGAGCCTTCGCGCCTCCTATACTGCAGGAGCGGTGTGGGCGATCGGCGATCCGCTCGCTCCCAGGATTGCGGATTTCCCGGTCCTGTTCGACGTCGCCGCGTTCAAGGCCAAGCCGGCATTCTATCCCGGCGTGATCGACGGCGCGTCGCCGACCGGCGCGATCGTCAAAGCCGGGGCCGCCGCCGACCCTGCGTTCGCCGCCGGGGCGCCGAAGGTGGTCGCCGATCCGGCGCGCCGCGCGCTCAGCAAGCCGGCGTGGATCGGGGAATTCTACGACACGACCACGCGACCGNNCGCCAAAATCGCATCTGCCGCTCAAGATGATCGTGCTCGACGACACCCAGGCCAGCGACGACGGCTCGCGCGACATCCACGGCCACGGCTGTCTCGATGCGGCGCGCTGGTCGTGGCTGAAAGAGGAACTCGACGCCGGACAGGCCAACCATCAACTGATGATCGTCGCCGCGCATGTGCCGATCGCCGTCGGCCCCATCGGCTGCGAGATGGAATGGTGGGGAGAGACGAAGGGGATCGCGCCGGAAAAGCGCAACGCCGTCGCGCTGGGCGAACTCATCGACAAGCTGCGCGCCACCCCGAACCTGTTGATGTGGATCGCCGGCCATCGCCACGTCAACACGGTGAAGGCGTTCGCCTCCGACGATCCGTCGAAGCCGGAGCGCGGGTTCTGGCAGGTGGAGACGTCCTCGCTGCGCGATTTTCCCCAGCAGTTCCGCACCTTCGATCTCTACCTCAACGACGACGACACCGTCTCGATCGTTACGCTCAACGTCGATCCGGCGGTCGCCGAGGGGAGCCCGGCCGCGAAGTCGCGCCGTTACGCGATCGCCGTGCAGCAGATCGTGCAGAACGACGCTCGCCCCAACGCGCGCAACCTCAGCGCGCTCGCCGGCCATCCCTTGCCGACGATGGACCCCTCACGGCCACAGAACGATCAGCCGGACCCGACCATCCAGTTCGTCGACATGAGCGGCGCGACGCCGCCGGTTCCCTTCAACGCGTCCTACAACGCCGAGCTGCTCATGCCGCTGACCGCGGAGATGGCCGCCGAATTGCGGCGGCGGCTGGCGTAAAGAGGAGAGGCCGGCGCCGGGCGACAGGCCCGGCGCGCGCGGTCCGAAGCGGGCGCTGCGCCTGGCGAGGGAGGCGACGGCCGGACCGGCCAAAGGCGGCGCCATTTTCGGGAGCGCGGGTTTGCGTTCAAGCGCTTGCGCGACATTTCTCCGCCGTCTCGTCGCCCGGCGGCGGCCTCTGCGCGCCAGCGGACGCGAGGCTGTTTAAGTATAGAAAAAGCTCGTTGCTGTCGGTGGCGTAGATTGACGAGATTCCATCTCAATTAATACTGTATTCATGAAGTAATGAAGCGCTCGCGCCGCTCTCGTTACGGCTCGTAATGCCTGACCGTCACGACTTCGATGCGGCCCTGGGGGCCGATGAAGCTCGACATCGCCCAGCTCACGAGCGCGACCACGACTGACGTCAGGATCGCCGGCCAGAGACCGACGACGACGAAGCCGGTGAGGAAATGCGACACCAGCTCGATCATCAGGCCATTGATGACGAGCAGGAACAGCCCGAGCGTCAGCAGGGTGATCGGCANNGGATCGGCCGCACGAAGGCGTTGATGATTCCGAGCAGGATCGCCGCGGCGATCAGGCTGCCCGTCGAGCGGATCTCGACGCCAGGCACAATCTGCGAGGCGAGCCACAGGCCCAGCGCGACGACCGCTGCGCGAATCAGAAACCCTCTCATGTGCGACGCGCTCCTGTTGCTCGCCACAATCTAGGCGCGGCGGCGGCAAACCGCTAGGGCGGCGCCAGGACGCGCGATTTCAAACGCCCCGAAATCGCCCCGGAAATCGCCATGTCCGATCAAAGACGCCGGCCGCCGTCCACGCCGCCGCTGCGTCGGCGCGCTGAGCCGGCCAACGATCTGGGAAGTCCTGGGCCCCC
>PLRT01000132.1 GCA_003164915.1 Hyphomicrobiales bacterium
GTTAAGGATTGAGCGCGTAGGGCGTAGGGCATGAACGGGCGGCCGTCGGGCAAACGCAAAAGATTGCGCGTCCGACCAACCACCTCCTCGAGCCGCCGCAGACCCGGCGCGCGCTTCGGCGTCGCGGACGAGAAGCGGACATAGTCGCCAGGCGCGTAACGGATCAGCGGCGTGGCGAAAGCGAAAAGCGGCGTCACCACGACCGGCGTCGGCGCNNNGCGCTCGATCCGCGCCCTTACGTCGGGTCTCAGCACGGCGCCGGTAATGAGAATCGCCGCGAGATCAGGCAATCCCTGCTCCCCCGCCAGTTCCGCCCAGGCTGCGCCGATGGCCGGATAAGCCATGGCATGCGTCGTCTGCTGGCGACGCAACAGGGCGACCTGCGCCTCGAGGTCGGAATCGGGCGAGATGATCACCATCCCTGACGGCGGATCCCGCATCGTCGGGACGTTTGCCGCCAGCGCGAAGGCGCGAATCGGCCACACGTCGTTCCAGCGCAGCGCGCGATCGATCAGAACCTCGGAGGCGACGCGCTGCACCAGCGTCTGGCGGAATTTCAGCGGCGTGCCGGTCGAGCCGGAGGTCGAATAGGCGGCGAGCGCGCCCATGTCGGGCGGCGTGAAGCGCGCATGAAGCGCGTCCTCGTTGGCCTTCGCCTCGTTGCGGGTGAGCACCGGCACGTCGGCCCAGCCGGCGAGATCGAACCGGCCGTCGGCGCGGAAGAGAGGCTTCAAACGGCCGCTGTCGCGATAGAATGGGACATTGGCGTGGGCGTGGCGGACCAACCGCTCGAGCAGCGCCGCCTGCCGGCGCTCGACCTCGCGGCGCGAAAAATCGGGGCTCGCGGCGAAGGCCTGCGTCAACTGCTGGAAGATCAGCTTCGCCTGCAAGTCGGACATCGGCGCTCCATACCGTCTTTTCCGCCGCCCGGCGAGGCGCGGTCGCCCTAGCCGCCCCGCGCCTTCCCGCCTATCCTCGCTCCGCCCCTCTGGAGAACCCCGCCCTTGAATCCAACCGTCCCCGCCGCCGGCTCGCAGGACTATGTCGGCGACCCGCGCAACGACGACGTCTTCATCAGCGTCAACGGCGACCTCGTCCGCCGCCCCGACGCCAAGATCTCCGTTTTCGACTCCGGCTTCGTACTCGGCGACGGCGTTTGGGAAGGCCTCAGGCTTAACGGCGGCCGCATCGCCTTCTTCGACAAGCACCTCGACCGTCTTTCGGACGGCGCCAAGATGCTGCGCATCGACATTGGCCTGACGCGCGAAGCGCTCGCGGCGCGGGTATTCGACGTGATCGAGGCCAATGCGATGCGCGACGGCGTGCACATCCGGTTGATGGTGACGCGCGGCGTCAAGCGGTCGCCCTACCAGGACCCGCGCCTGACCGTTGGCGCGGCGACGATCGTCGTCATCCCCGAGTGGAAGCTGCCGCGGCCGGAAATGCTGGCGCGCGGGCTCAACCTGTTCACTGTCCACGTCCGCCGCACCGGCCCGGCCGAGCAGGACCAGAAGCTCAATTCGCATTCCAAGCTCAACTGCGTCCTCGCCTGCATACAGGCGATGGAGGCGGGCGCCGACGAGGCGCTGATGCTCGACGACCGCGGCTTCGTCGCCACCTGCAATTCGACCCATTTCTTCATCGTCCGCGACGGCGAAGTGTGGACCTCGGCCGGCGGCTATTGTCTGGGCGGCATCACCCGCGGCGCTGTCTTGCGCGCGGCGCGGCGCGCCGGGATTCCGGCCCACGAGAAGGACTTCTCGCTGTTCGACGTCTACGGGGCCGACGAAGCGTTCTGCACCGGAACCTTCGCCGGGTTGACGCCGGTGGTTAAGGTCGACGGCCGGCCGATCGGCGAATACGAGCGCTCCGCCGCCGACGCCTCGGGGCCGACGACACGGAAGCTGCGCGCGCTTTACCAGGCGCTCGAGGCCGAAGAAGCGCGCGGTCGATGACGCGAAACATCGAGCCCATTCGCGTCGCGATGTGGTCGGGGCCGCGCAACGTCTCGACGGCGATGATGCGCGCCTTCGGCGCGCGGGCCGATTGCGCGGTCAGCGACGAGCCGTTCTACGCCGCCTATCTCGCCGCGACCGGGCTCGACCATCCGTTGCGCGCGGCAGTGATCGCCTCGCAGCCGACCGACTGGCGCGTCGTCGCCGCGGCGATGACCGGCGCCGTCCCGGGCGGCAAGCCGGTCTGGTACCAGAAGCACATGACCCATCACATGCTGCCCAATTTCGGCCGGAGCTGGATCGACGGGTTGAGCAACGCCTTCCTCATCCGCGCACCTGAGGCCGTGCTCGCTTCCTATGCGCGCAAGCGCCCCGGCCCGCTCGGCCTCGACGAGATCGGCCTGCCCGCCCAGCTCGCCCTGTTCGAACGCGCCGCCGACCGGCTCGGCCGCGCCCCGCCGGTGATCGAAGGCCGCGACGTGCAAGCCGATCCGCGCGGCGCGCTCGGCGCCCTTTGCGCGGCGCTGGGGCTCGCCTTCGACGAGGGGATGCTCGCCTGGCCGGCGGGACGACGGGCGAGCGACGGGGTGTGGGCGCCCGCGTGGTACGCCGAAGTCGAGGCGTCGACCGGCTTCGCGCCGGCCGCCGACGAGCCCGGATTCGACGACCTGCCCGATTCGCTCAAGCCCATCGCCGAGGCGGCGCGGCCCCTCTACGAGACTCTAGCGCGCCACAAGCTTGCGGCTTTATGAGGGACGACGAGGCCCGCAGACCACGAAAGACGCGCAAAGCCAGCGGATAGCAGGGTCGAAGGGGCTGGCCCACCCTTGACGGGCGGGAACGCGCGTCGCATCAGGAATCCAATGCCCGTCTTCGTACTGCCGTTTCCCGTCATCAACCCCATCCTGTTTCAGTTGGGGCCATTGACGATTCGCTGGTACGCGCTCGCCTATATCGCCGGGCTGGTCGCTGGTTGGTGGCTGATCCGCCGCGTCGTCGCCGTCGATTCGCTCTGGGGCGCCGTGAAGCGCCCGACCCCCGACAGCATCGACGATCTGCTCGTCTATTGCGCCCTCGGCGTCATCATCGGCGGCCGACTTGGCAATGTGCTGTTCTACGACCCGAGCTATTACCTCGCCCGCCCGCTCGAGATCTTCGAGGTCTGGCGCGGCGGCATGGCCTTCCACGGCGGCCTGATCGGCGCCGCGCTGGGCGCCTGGCTGTTCGCGCGCCGCTACCACGCGCCGACGCTGACCGTATTCGATCTCGCCTCGCTGGTCGCGCCGATCGGCATCTTCCTCGGCCGGCTCGCCAATTTCATCAAGCCGGAATTGTGGGGGCGGCCGACCGACGTGCCCTGGGCGATCGTCTTCCCCGGCTCCGACGGCCTGCCGCGCCACCCCAGCCAGATTTACGAAGCCCTGCTCGAAGGCCTGGCGGTCTTCGTCGTTCTGTCGATCGCCGCGCGCATGGGCGCCCTTCGCCGACCCGGCCTGCTCACCGGCGGTTTCGGCGTCCTCTACGGCGCGGCGCGCATCTTCTGCGAATTCTTCCGCGACCCCGATCCGCATCTCGAGGACCTCGGCGGCGGCTTGACGATGGGCATGGTCCTGTCGGCGCCGCTGATCGTCGTCGGCGTCGCGCTGATCGCCTGGAGCCTGCGCGCCCCGAGGGCGGCCGGAGGCGAGACGTGAGCGCGCTCGGCGATCAGATCAAGGCGGCGCTGGCCGCGAACGGGGCGATCACGGTCGAACGCTTCATGCAGCTCGCGCTCGCCGATCCGCAATACGGCTACTACATGACGCGCGATCCATTCGGCACGAACGGCGATTTCACCACCGCGCCGGAAATCTCGCAGATGTTCGGCGAGCTCATCGGCCTGTGGGCGGCGGAAGTCTGGACGTCGATCGGGCGGCCCAATCCCGTGCGCCTGATCGAACTCGGCCCCGGCCGCGGCACCTTGATGAGCGACGCTCTGCGCGCCGCGCGCATCGTCCCCGAATTTCGCGCCGCGCTCGACGTCACGCTGATCGAGACGAGTCCGCCGCTCGCCCAGATGCAATACGACGCATTGCTCACCGCCGGCGCGCCGATCGCCTGGAAGGCGACGTTCGCCGAAGCTCCGGAAGGGCCGGCGATCGTCATCGGCAACGAGTTCCTCGACGCGCTGCCGGTGAGGCAGTTCGAGCGGTGCGGCGGCGACTGGCGCGAGCGGGTGGTGCGGCTCGACTCCGCGGGCGAACTCGCGTTCGGCGTCGCCGACAAGCCGGAGCCTTATCTCAACGCCGAGGCCGACGAAGGCGCGGTGATCGAAGTCAGCGGCGTCGCCCATCGCTTCATGTTCGAGCTCGCCGCGCGCCTCGCCAGACAAGGCGGCGCGGCCTTGTTCCTCGATTACGGCCGTTCGGTCACCGGCGTCGGCGACACGCTGCAGGCGCTGCGCGCCCATCGCCAGGTCGGCCCCTTGACCGATCCGGGCGATTGCGACCTCACCGCCCACGTCGACTTCGCCGCCATGGCGCGCAGCGCGCGCGCCGCCGGCGCAGCCGTCCACGGCCCGATCGACCAGGGCGACTTCCTGCGCGCGCTCGGCATCGACGTGCGCGCGCGCGCGCTCGCCGAACGCTCGCCCGAACGCGCCAAGGAATTCGAAGCCGCGCGCCGCCGTCTGGTCGGCAAGAGCGAAAACGAAATGGGCGCCTTGTTCAAGGCGATGACGGTCGCCAATCGCGCCGTGCCGGCGCCGCCCGGATTCCAGCCCAGCCCGGCGAAGCCGGCGTGAGCGCAGCCGAGCGCCTCAGCGCCGCAACGCTCGGCCTGCCGGGCGTCGCCCACGCGTTCTTCACCCGCCGCGGCGGCGTTTCGCAGGGCGTCTACGCTTCGCTCAACGGCGGCGTCGGCTCGCGCGACGAAGCGCAGGCGGTCAACGTCAACCGCGCGCGGATGGCGGCGGCGATCGGGGTTGGGCCGGAGCGCCTCGCCATCCCCTATCAGGTCCATTCGTCCGACGCGCTGGCGATCGACGCCCCGTTTGCGCGCCAAGCGCGGCCGCGCTGCGACGCGCTGGTCACCACGACGCCTGGCCTCGGCCTCGGCGTCACCGGCGCCGACTGCGGCATGATCCTGTTCGCCGATCCGGAGGCGCGGGTGATCGGCGCCGCGCATGCTGGCTGGAAGGGCGCGCTCAACGGAATCATCGAGGCGACCGTCGCGGCGATGGCCGAGCTGGGCGCGCAAGCCAAACGCATCCATGCCGCGCTCGGTCCCTGCATCGCCCAGCCGTCGTATGAAGTCGGCCCCGAATTCATCGCGGCTTTCGCAGTCGTCGACGGGAGTTCGAGGGGTTTCTTCACCCAGAGCGTCAATCCCGGGCGAGCGATGTTCGATCTCCACGGCTATATCGCCGAGCGCATCGCACGGGCGGGCGTCGACCGCTTCGAGGACCTCGGCCTCGACACCTATCCGGATGAGACGCGCTTTTTCAGCTACCGCCGCGCCACCCACCGCAGCGAACTCGACTACGGCCGCCTGGTCGCGGCGATCGCGCTCGCCTGAAAAGGGGTTGCGTCGATCGGTTGACAACCCCGGGCGAGGCGCTTCATTGGCGCCAAACCCCACGTCCTCCGGAAAGGACCGCGCATGCTGGCCGGGAGGTTGGCGCGACGCCTGTCGCGCCACGGACTCCACTATAGCTGGATTGTGCTGGCGGTCGCGTTCGCACTCACCGTCGTCACCGCGGGTGCGATGGCGCTGCCCGGCGCGCTGATCGTGCCGCTCGAACGCCAGTTCGGCTGGAGCGCCGAGGACGTTTCCGGCGCGGTGGCGCTGCGCCTGCTGATCTACGGCGCGATGGCCCCGTTCGCGGCGGGCCTGATCGACCGCCTCGGCCTGCGCAACGTCATGCTCGCCGCGATCGCCCTGATTGCCGCCGGCCTCGCGCATTCGCTGTGGATGACCCAGGTGTGGCAGCTCACGCTGCTGTGGGGCCTGCTGGTCGGCGTCGGCGCCGGCCTGACCGCGCTGGTGCTCGGCGCGGTGGTCGCGACACGCTGGTTCACCGCGCGGCGGGGCCTGGCGCTCGGTGTGCTGACCGCTGGTTCAGCGGCCGGACAGCTCGTTTTCCTGCCGCTCGCCGCCTGGCTCGAGCGCGACTGGGGCTGGCGCGCCGCGCTCGCCCCCACGCTGGTCGGTCTCGCCGTCGTCGCCGCGCTGGTGGCCCTGCTGCTGGCCGACCGGCCCGCCGATCTCGGCCTTGCGCCCTACGGCGAAGTCGTCGTGACGCCGCCCGCCGCCGCGCCGCGCGGCGGCGAATTCAGGACGCTTGGCGAAATCGCCGGGTCGGGCGCCTTCTGGATTCTCGCCTCGACCTTCTTCATCTGCGGCCTCAGCACCAACGGCCTCATCCAGACCCATTTCATCGCGCTGTGCTCGGATTTCGAAGTCGGCTCGGTGACCGCGGCCTCGACTCTGGCGCTGATGGGCGCGTTCGACTTCATCGGCGCGATCGGCTCCGGCTGGCTCTCCGACCGCTACGACAATCGCATGCTGCTGTTCGTCTATTACGGCCTGCGCGGCCTGTCGCTGATCTACCTGCCGGGCTCGTCGTTTTCGGTCGCCGGCCTGTCGCTGTTTGCGGTGTTCTACGGCCTCGACTGGGTCGCGACCGTGCCGCCGACCGTGCGGCTCGTCGCGCAAGCGTTCGGCCGCGAGCGCGCCGGAACCGCTTTCGGCTGGATCTACGCCGTGCATATGGCGGGCGCGGCGACCGCGGCTTACGGCGCCGGCTATTCGCGCAGCGTGTTGCAAACCTATCTGCCCGCGCTCTACATCGCCGGCGCCCTGTGCATCGTCGCGGCGTCGCTGGTGTGGTTGATCGAGAGGCAGCCAGCGGAGGCCGGGTCGCCGGAGCGCGCGCACGCCTGACGCGTTAACCGATATTCTTTACCGACCCTGCTGAAAGCTTAACGCTAACGCTCGATCGTTTCACTGCAATTGTTGAAAATGCATGCGAAGGCGGGCAACTGTGCCAGTGCGTTGCGCGTCATCGAAGGCTGTTGGCGTTTCTTTCGCCCGGCGCGCGCCGAGGCGAGCCCATGCGAAGCGAAACCATTTCCATTCACGGCGGTTTCGATTGCGACCCGGCCACCCGGGCGGTCGCGCCGCCAATCTACCAGACCGTCGCCTACGAATTCGACAGCGCCGATCACGGCGCGGCTCTGTTCAATCTCGAAGTCGAAGGCTTCCGCTACAGTCGCATCGCCAATCCGACGACCGCGATTCTCGAGCGGCGCGTCGCGCTGCTCGAGGGCGGCGCCAGCGCGCTGGCGGTCGCCTCAGGCCAGGCCGCGCTCGCCTACGCCTTCCTGACGCTCGCCGACGGCGGCGGCTCGATCGTCGCGCCGCCGACGCTCTACGGCACCACCCACACCTTGCTCGCCCACACGCTGCGCAGCAACGGGATCGAGGCGCGTTTCGCCAAGAGCGCGCGCGCCGACGACGTCGCGCCGCTGATCGACGAGACGACGCGCGCGGTGTTCTGCGAATCGATCGGCAATCCGGCCGGCAACATCGCCGACGTCGCCGAACTCGCCGCGCTCGCCCACGCGCGCGGCGTTCCGCTGATCGTCGACAACACCGTCGCGACGCCGATCCTGCTCAAGCCGATCGCCCATGGCGCCGACATCGTCGTCCATTCGCTGACCAAGTTCATGGGCGGCCACGGCGCGGCGATGGGCGGCGCGATCGTCGACGCCGGAACCTTCGACTGGCGAGCACAAGCGAAGCGCTATCCGCAATTCAACGAGCCGGACGAATCCTATCACGGCCTCGTCTATGTCGATCGCTTCGGCCGCGACGCCTTCCTCGCCCGCGCGCGCAGCGTCTACCAGCGCACGACTGGCGCGGTGCTCGCGCCGATGAGCGCCTTCCTGCTGCTGCAGGGGATCGAGACGCTGCCGCTGCGCATCGAGCGCCATGTCGCCAATGGCCGCGCCGTCGCCGAATGGCTCGCCGCCGACCCGCGCATCGCCTGGGTCGATTACGCTGGCCTGCCCGACAGCCCCTATTTCGCGCTGGCGCAAAAATATCTCGGCGGCCGCGCAGCTTCGTTGCTGACCTTCGGCGTGGTCGGCGGGCTGGAGCCGACCAAGCGCTTCTACGACGCGCTGAAGCTGGTCAAACGGCTGGTCAACATCGGCGACGCGCGGTCGCTTTGCTGCCATCCCGCTTCGACCACCCATCGGCAGATGACGCCCGAGGAACAGGTCAAGGCGGGCGTGCGGCCGGAGACGATCCGCGTCAGCGTCGGCCTCGAGCACATCGACGACATTCTCGAGGACCTCGACCAGGCGCTCGCCGCCGCCTGTCGGCGGCGCGCCGCGGAATAGGCGCCCCCATGACCCTGACGATCGAAGGCCCCGCCCCGCTCGGCGCCCCGCCCAACAGCCGCCGCTCTCCCGCCTACGGCGAGCGCGGCGCCCGCACGATCGAGATCGGCCTGGTCAACAACATGCCCGACGCCGCGGTCGCCGCGACTCGGCGCCAGTTCGTCCGACTGATCGAGGACGCGAGCGACGAACTCGACGTGCGGCTCAGCCTGTTCGCGCTCGACACGCTGCCGCGCGACGACGCGACGCGCCGAGCGATGGCCGAGGAATACGCCCCCGCCAGCGCGCTTGAAGGCGCAAGGCTCGACGCGCTGGTCGTCACCGGCGCCGAGCCGCACGCCGCCGATCTGCGCGACGAGCCCTATTGGGAAGAACTCGGGTTCGTCCTCGACTGGGCGGCCGAAAACACCATTTCGTCGCTGTTTTCCTGCCTCGCCGCGCACGCCTCGGTGTTGCGCAGCGACGGCCTGCGGCGGCGGCCGCTCGCCAACAAACGCGCCGGCGTCTTCACCGTCGACGTCGTCGCCGACAACGCTCTGCTCGCCGGACTGGGGCCCCGCTATCTCGTTCCGCATTCGCGCTGGAACGACCTCGACGAGGCGAAGCTCGTCGAGAAGGGCTACCACATCCTGTCGCGCTCGTCGCAATGCGGCGCCGACTTGTTCATCCGCAAGACCCGCAGCCTGCTCGTCTATCTGCAGGGCCACCCGGAATACGAGGCCGACTCGCTGGCCCGCGAACACCGCCGCGATCTCATGCGCTTCCTGCGCGGCGAGCAGACAACGCCGCCCAACCCTCCGTTCAACTACTATCCGCCCGAGGCCGCAGCGATGGTGGCCAATTTCGCGCTCCGCGCCATGGCGGCGCCGGAGTCGGCGCTGGCAGCCGGATTCCCGGTCTCGGCGCTGGCGCTCAGCGCCGAGCCGTGGCGCTTCGCCGCCCTGCGACTGGTCAACAACTGGCTCGGCATGGTGGCGCGACGCAAGGCGGCCCGCAGCGCGGCGACGTTTGCCGTCGCGCGTTGGGGCGGCTAGAAGGGCGACCCCGATGGCCTATATCGAAAGCGCCAACTGCGATGACGAGGTTCAGCGCATGACCGCGTCGCCCGCCGGCGGCGAGTCCGCCGCTTATCGTCAGGCGATGCGCGAGTTCGCCGCCGGAGTGGCGATCGTCGCCTGTGGCGCCGGCGAGGCGCGTTCCGGCGCCACCGTCACCGCCCTGACCTCTCTGTCGCTGACGCCCCCGACGCTGCTCGTCTGCCTCGGCCGCGACGCCATGACGCTCAAGCGCCTGCGCGAGAGCGGCGCCTTCTCGGTCAATCTGTTGGCTGACCGCCACCGCGAACTCGCCGACCGCTTCGCCGACCGCGGCGTCCGCGGCGCGGCGCGCTTCGCCCTGGGAACCTGGGCGCCGCTGGTCACCGGGGCGCCGCTGCTCGCCGACGCGTTGGCGGCGATCGATTGCCGGGTCGAGGAGATCATCGAGCGCCACACCCACGCGATCGTGATCGGCGCGGTCGCCGGCATGAGGCCCAGCGCCGCCGGCGGCGCGCTCATCCACTGGCGCAGCGCCTACGAGACGCTGGAATGAACGTCGACGCGCCGCGGCCGCGCTCCGCGACGCCCGCCCACGCCTGGCTCAACGCGCTGGAAACCACCGCCGCGGCGACCCGCGACCCCGCCCGCACGCTCGGCCGCGCCGCCGAGGACTGGGCCGCCACCTACGGCGACGCCCCGGCGGTCCTCGCCGACATCGAACAGTTCAGCTTCCGCGCGCTGTCCGAGCGCGCCAACGCCTATGCGCGCTGGGCGCTCGCCGCGGGATTCGTCGGGGGCGACGTCGTCGCGCTGATGATGGGCGGCCGTCCCGACTATTTCGCGCTGTGGCTCGGCCTGTCCCAGACCGGCGTCGTCGTCGCGCTGCTCAACCCGAACCTGGCCGGCGCGGCGCTCGCCCATTGCGTCCAGGTCGCGGGCGCCCGCGCGGCGATCGTCGAAGCGCCGTTCGCGGCGACCTGCGCCGAAGCCTTCGCCGGCCTCGATCTCGATCTCTGGCGCTACGGCCACGGCGACGACGCGCGCCGCATCGATCGCGAAATGGCGCGCTTCTCCGGCGCGGCGCTCGACCCTGCCGAGCGGCGCGCGACGACGCTCGCCGACCGCGCGCTCTTGATCTTCACCTCCGGGACGACCGGCCTGCCCAAGGCCGCCGCCGTCAGCCACCATCGCGTCGTCGCCTGGAGCCACTGGTTCGCGGGCCTCGCCGACATGCGCGCCGACGACCGCCTGTACGATTGCCTGCCGCTTTGCCACAGCGTCGGCGGCGTCGCTGCGCTCGCCGCCGCGCTGGTCAACGGCGGCTCGGTCGTGATCGCGGAAAAGTTCTCGGCGAGCGGGTTCTGGCGCGACGTCGCGCGCTGGGACTGCACGATCTTTCAGTACATCGGCGAGCTCTGTCGCTATCTCCTCGCTGCCCCGACATCGCCCGACGAGACGCGCCATCGATTGCGGCTCGCCTGCGGTAACGGGCTTTCGGCCGACGTGTGGCGAGGTTTCGTCGAGCGTTTCGGCGTGGCGCAGATTCTCGAGTTCTACGCCGCCACGGAAGGCAACCTCACGCTCTACAACGTCGAGGGCAAGGTCGGCGCGATCGGCCGCCAGCCGCCGTTCCTCGCCGCGCGCGACACGATCGCGCTGGCGCGCTTCGACGCCGAACAGCAAGCGCCATGGCGAGGGCCGGACGGGTTCGGCGCGCGTTGCGGCGTCGACGAGGTCGGCGAGGCGGTCGGCCGCATCGGCGCCGAACCGAGCCGGCGCTTCGAGGGCTATACCGAAGCGGCCGAAACCGAGAACAAGATCCTGCGCGATCTCTTCGCGCCGGGCGACGCCTGGATGCGCACCGGCGACCTGATGCGCCGCGACCGCGAAGGCTTCTACTATTTCGTCGACCGCATCGGCGACACCTTCCGCTGGAAGGGCGAGAACGTATCGACCCGGGAAGTCGCGGCTGCGCTCTCGGGCGCGCCGGGCGTGAAGGAAGCGATCGTTTACGGCGTCGCCGTCCCCCACGCCGACGGCAAGGCGGGCATGGCGGCGCTGGTCGTCGAGGGCGCGCCCGACCTCGCGGTGATCGCCTGGGCGGCAAGCGCCCTGCCCCGCTACGCGCGGCCGCTGTTCCTGCGCCTCCGGCCGGCCCTCGAAGCGACCGCCACCTTCAAGCCGGTGAAACGCGCGCTGGTCGCCGAAGGCTTCGACCCGGTGAAGCTCATCGACCCGCTCTACGTCTACGACGCCGAGCGGGAGGCTTATGTGGCGCTAGACGCCGAGCGCTTCGCGGCGATCGTGAACGGCGACGCGCGGCTGTAGA
>PLRT01000157.1 GCA_003164915.1 Hyphomicrobiales bacterium
GCCTCGCTGATCCTGTTCAGCGGCTTCCTCTATCAGCGTGGCGCGCCGCATTCGCGCGATCCGCGCAAGACGAAGCGGACGCCCGTCTGGCGCAACGTGCGCGGCGTCACCTGGCTAAACAGAAACTCGCTGTTTCTGGCATTTCTGCTGCTGTTCATTCTTGCGCTGACGATGCATGTCCTGGTCGGCGCCAGCGCCTACAATGAGGAACGCGCGCTGACCGGCCAACCGGCGATCTCCATCGCCGCCTTCTTGCGCGATTGACCCGCCGTGCATGCACACGGCCGCATTCACCGCGAACGAATATCGCGACTGCTATATCAAAGACGGGATCGTCTGGTTCAATCCGTTTGAACCGTAGTTCGCCGTGGAGGCGCTCGCTGTGCATGGACGGAGGGGGCTCGACGCGCTTCAGCATAAGCAACCTCCTTTCGTACGACATGCGCATCCGAGTCGGCGCGAGCGAAGCGAAGCAGCAGATTATCGTCCACTCTGATGGCGTCTTCGTCGTCGACCTCCGCGATGATGGCTTGAAGTCGCTTGCGTAGTTTCCGAGTCTACCGCGCGGGAGGCCCTTTGGGCATCGTCGCATCGCTCGAGAGACGCTGGCTTCCCATGGAGCGCATGACGATGGCTACACTTGAAGTGACGAAAGTCGAAGAACAGAGGGCCGGTCGCTTCCTGTTCAACGTTCGCGTTGAGGGCGTCGAGGGAAGGATCGATTTTCCCATCGCGATTCAGGATCTGGGATCGTCCCCTCTCGATGAGGCCGCTGTCCTTCGGTCCACGCTCGGCTTTGCGGAGGACCTCGCCACATCGGTGCGGAAGCGTCTCGAAGTCGAATCACGGAATCCCTAAAGCGACCGACAAGATCCTACGAAGCGGGCCCGATCGGCTCGCCATTCAGAACATCGCGCTCAAGGGGACGATCCTCGAGCCCAATATGGACTTGCCGGGTTGCCCTCTCCCGAACGCGAAGGGTTTACGGGAGCTATTTGTCGAATTTGCAACATGAGGGCGCCATGCAGGTCGACCTGCCCCAATGGCGCGAGCGACAGGTCGCCGCCGCCGTTCCCGTCAAGGGATCGAACGCCACCTTCCGCTCCGACGAGCTGCTCGGCGTCGAAGTGCGAAGCCCCGACGACGTGGCGCTCGGCAGCGTCGACGACCTCGCGGTGGATCCCAAGACGGGAAAGCTCAGCTATCTGGTGATCGCGCGAGGCGGGTTCTTCGGCTTCGATGAGACCCGCATTGCGATCCCTTGGGACGATTTCAAGGCCGCGCCCAACGCAAGTCTGCTGGTGCTGAACACGACCAAGAGCGCGCTCGACGCGGCGCCGCAGGTGAGCAGAAACGCGTTCACGGTCGGCGCAAACGCCGACAGCGACAGTCAGAAGGCGGACGCCTACGGGAAGGCCAACCAGCCCGCTAAGACCAACCTGTAGCAGCCAAGCGCGAACGGGTTCGCAAGTGAGCGGGAACCGGGAGAGGGTCATGGCGCACCAGGATATTCTGGTCTGCGCCGGCCCCCAACGACATCCGCCGGCGCAGTCGTAAGTAGTTTCCGAGTCTGCCGCAACGAGCGGCCGGGCGATACCGTTAGCCGAATGGAAGCCAAATGCCGCGCGCGCGTGGGTCGGCCGGTGTGATCGGCGCGGGCAAGGCAACGCGGTGGTCGATATGAAACGTTCGGCGGCGAACTTGTCTCAAAGGTCCCCGTTCGACGCCTTTTTATCTGCGCCAATCGGCGAAGAGAAAAATGGAATGCTGCTCAGCGTGCTCTCAGCGCTGGCGCGGCTGGACCTCGACCCTTGGCGGGAGGCAGCCGAACTGGCGCGGATGCCGAAGCAGGCCGCCAAGCAGAGATTGACGTCCTTGATTGAGGCGCTCCCCGATTCGCTGTCGACGCGGCCCGAGCCGGAGACCATTTCCACGCGTCTGTTCACACTGCTGCCGCGTGGGGCCAGTTCCACGATCGCGTCGAGCAAGACATTCCCCGTTGCTGGCGCGGAGCTGAATATCCGCGGCGCCATTTTTGTGCTGGCGGTCTATCTGCTTTTTGCCGCCGGCATGATGGGCGCCAAATGGTCCGCCTCGAGCCTACGCCCGTCGCCTGGGATCGATAGCGCTCGAGCGTCTGCTGCCAGCGAGGTCCGCCCACTGACGCCGTCCGTAAGCTCGAGCCGATGACCATCAACCAGATTGCGGAAGAGGGAGATACCCATGGCTGACAGGCAAGCGCCAGGAAATGCGAATGATCCGTCGGAACAGACGAAGTCCGACCAGGTCAATCACACTCAGCGAGACTCGCAGCCACAAACCGTCGCAGCGCCTCGGCAGGATCGCCGCCCTTCGCCGGGGCGAAGGCCGCTCTTTCGCAGCTGACGATCAAGCGGCCGGAATGGAGGGTGATCGACTTCGACTCTCTTGCGCCTCAGGCCGGTCGGAAGGTTAAGGCCAAACGCAAGAGGAGCGCCAGTGTCGCGATCGTCTGTTTGGCCTCATGCGTCGAAAGACTGTCAGCGGATCCGATCGACAGCGATTATCGGCGCCAGCCACAATTTTTCAACTAACTGCCAAAGTGCAGGTTCCAAGGAGGAACGGGGATCATGAAGAAAACGTTGTTGCTCGCCGGGGCCGTGATGATTGGCGTGGCCTCCCTCGCGGCGCATCTCAATGCACAAGGTGTGCAGCAATCGGTTCAGATCGCCAAGGTCGACGTGCAAACGGTGGAGGGAGGCTATCGGGCATCCATGGTCATCGGCAGCAGCGTCGTCAACGACGCGGACCAGTCGATCGGGAAGATTGACGATCTCCTTATAACACGCGACGGAAAGGAGCCGTACGCGGTTCTGTCGATCGGTGGCTTTCTGGGCATCGACGCGAAACTGGTGGTCATTCGTTACGACAGCCTCAATTTCGTCGGCAAGAAGATCGTCCTGCCCGGCGGGTCGAAGGACCAGCTCAACATGCTGCCGGCGTTCGAATACTCGAAGCAGTGATCGTCCGCAGCGTCGTAGGGCAGG
>PLRT01000072.1 GCA_003164915.1 Hyphomicrobiales bacterium
CTGCAGTCGCTGTTCGAATCCTTCGCCGGCTGCTTCAACGACGCCGACGCGGTCATCGTCGCCGACGTCTATCCGGCCGGCGAGACGCCGATCGCCGGCGTCGACAAGCAGGCGCTCGCCGCCGCGATCAACGCCCATGGCCACCGCCACGCCGTCGTTCTGCCCGCGCCCGACCAGCTCGCCGGCATCGTGCGCAAGATCGCCAAGCCGGGCGATTATGTCGTCTGCCTCGGCGCCGGCAGCGTCACCCAATGGGCCTACGCGCTGCCGGCTGAACTGGCGGCGTTGGAGGCCGCGGCGTGATGCGAAAGGCGGCGCTCGCGCTTCGGCACGTCGCCTTCGAGGATGTCGGCGTGTGGGCCGAGACGCTCGACGCGCAAGGCTACGATCTCGCTTACGCCGAGGTGGGACCGCGCGCGCTGCCGCTCGATCGCGTCGAGGCCTGCAGCCTGCTGATCGTTCTGGGCGCGCCGATCGGCGTCTACGAGACCGAAGCCTATCCGTTCCTGGTCGAGGAGATCGCCGCGATCGAGCGCCGCCTCGCCGCGCGCCGCCCGACGCTCGGCGTCTGTCTCGGCGCGCAACTGATGGCGGCGGCGCTTGGCGCGCGCGTCGCGCCGGGGCCGGGCAAGGAAATCGGCTACGCGCCGGTCGAGCTTCTCTCGTCCGCCGAGGCTTCGCCGCTCGCGGCGATCGACGGCGTCAGCGTGCTGCACTGGCACGGCGACGCCTTCGACCTGCCGGCCGGCGCCGAGCGGCTCGCCGCCACGCCGCTCTGTCCGAATCAGGCGTTCCGCATCGGCGATTGGGCGCTGGCGCTGCAATTCCATGTCGAGGCCGACCCGCAGGCGATCGAATCCTGGCTGATCGGCCACACTGTTGAACTCGGCAAGGCGGGGATTGATCCGCGGACGATTCGCGCCGATGCGCGGCGCTGGGGCGCAGGCGTCGCCGCGGCAGGGCGCCGCGTCCTCGAGACTTGGCTGGCGGGATTGCCCACATGACCGCCGCCGCCGCGAGCCTCGCCGAGGATCTGCGCGCGCTCGCGCCCGCGCTGCGCGGCCGGGTTTCCGCCAACGCGCCGCTCGCGCCGTTCACCTGGTTTCGTGTCGGCGGACCGGCCGAGGCGCTCGTCTCGCCGGCCGACGAGGACGATCTCGCCTATCTGCTCGAGCGCCTGCCGCCGACGATTCCGGTCACGGTGATCGGCGTCGGCTCCAACCTGATCGTGCGCGACGGCGGCGTGCGCGGGCTCGTCGTGCGGCTCGGCGGCAAGGGGTTCGGCGCGGTCGAGACGTCGCCCGATTGCCGCGTGATCGCCGGCGCGGCGGCGCTCGATGCCCAGGTCGCGCGCGCCGCGGCGGAAGCCGGCGTCGCCGGCCTCGCCTTCCTGCGCGGCGTACCGGGGTCGATCGGCGGCGCGCTGCGGATGAACGCCGGC
Source organism: Hyphomicrobiales bacterium (assembly GCA_003164915.1). Classification (GTDB taxonomy): domain Bacteria; phylum Pseudomonadota; class Alphaproteobacteria; order Rhizobiales; family Beijerinckiaceae; genus Roseiarcus. Next base: position 1,442 of record PLRT01000072.1, read on the forward strand.
GCGCACGGGGGCGAATTGCGCGAGGTCTTCGTCAAGGCGCGCGCCATCGACCGCGCCGGTCAGGTTCGCGTCTTCGGTCCTGCCGACATGGGCTTCGCCTACCGTCACAGCGCTGCGCCCGAGGGCGTGATCTTCACCCGCGCCACGCTGCAGGGGCGGCCCGGCGACCGCGCCGCGATCGTCGACGAAATGGAGCGCATCACCGCCGCGCGCGAGGCGTCCCAGCCGATCCGCGACAAGACCGGCGGCTCGACCTTCAAGAACCCGCCCGGCCACAAGGCCTGGCAATTGATCGACGCCGCCGGCTGCCGCGGCCTCGTCGTCGGCGACGCACAAGTTTCGACGCTGCACTGCAACTTCCTGATCAACCGCGGCGCGGCGACCGCCGCCGACATCGAGGCGCTCGGCGAAGACGTGCGCCGGCGCGTCAAGGCGGCCAGCGGAGTGGAATTGGAATGGGAGATCAAGCGGCTGGGCGAGGCGAAGTAGGGACCACGGGGTGAACTGGCTGGTCTTGCACGGCATGGATATCTTTTGTATATCCTGATTGCGAGACGGCAGGAGCCGAACCCATGCAAGTTCAGCTTTCCAAGTGGGGAAACTCGCTTGGCCTACGACTGCCGCGCTCATTGGCGCGGCAAATCGGCGCCAGCGAGGGTCAGAAGGTCAACATCGTCGCCGACGGCGCGAGACTGATCATCGAACCGGTCGCGCCCGCCCTCACGCTGCAAGATCTGCTCGTCAATGTGACCCCTGAGGCGATGCGCGCGGCGTTCGACTGGGGCGAAGACGCCGGTCGCGAGCGCGTGGATGAGTGAGATCGCTTATGCGCCCGATGCTGGCGATCTCATTTGGACCGACTTCGACCCCCGAACTGGGCGAGAGCAAAGCGGACGTCGACCGGCTCTCGTCCTTTCGCCGCGCGAATTCTTTCAGGCGTCGGCCTTCGTCATCGTCTGTCCGATCGCCAACACGATCCGTCGTTTCGGCTCGAGCGTCTTGTTGCCGGACGGCCTTCCTCTCGGCGGAGAAATCCTGACCTCGCANNCGACCTTGGCGGAAGTCAGGGCAAAGCTCGCGATCTTGTGCGCAATATCGTAACCGGAACCGCCCGCGCCGCTCACGCCGCCGCGCCGCTTCCCCGCAGCTTCCTGCGCAGGGCGGCGAACGAAATCAGCCGCTGCGCGTCCTCGTCCCACAGCGTGTAGTTCACGCAGCGCAGGCTTTGCCACAGCGTCACGCGGCTGATCGTGCCGAGCTCCGGATAGTCGCGCAGCACTTCGCGCAGGCGATAGAAGGGAATGCGGCTCGACAAGTGATGGACGTGGTGCACGCCGATGTTGGCGCTGAACCAGCGCAAGACCGGCGGCAGATCGTAATAGGAGGAGCCGTGCAGCGCCGCTTCCGGCAGGCTCCACTGCGCCTCGTGCGCCCAGCGGGTGTTTTCGAATTGATGCTGGACATAGAACAGCCAGACGCCGATCGTCGCGGCGAGGACGAAGATCGGTCCGTGAATCAGCAGGAACGGCGCGGGGCCGATCAGCCACATCAGCAGGACGACGACGACCGCCGCCCCCAGGTTGGTCGACATCGTCGACAGCCACGGCTTCCAGCCGGCGCCCATCAGGCCGAGCGGCGCGCGATGCTGCAACAGGAAGAGATAGGTCGGTCCGACGCCGAACATCACCAGCGGATGCCGGTAGAGCCGGTAACGCAGCCGCCTGCGCCAATCGAGCGCCAGATACTCTTCGACCGTCAGCGTCACGATGTCGCCCAGGCCGCGACGGTCGAGATTGCCGGCGGTGGCGTGGTGAGCCGCATGGGTGCGCTTCCAATAATCGTACGGCGTCAGGGTGACGACGCCGCACAGGCGACCGACCCAGTCGTTGATCGCGCGGTGACGGAAAAAGGCGCCGTGGCCGCAGTCGTGCTGGATGAGAAACAGCCGCACCAGAAATCCGGCCGCCGGCAGAGCCAGCGCGAGGGTCAGCCAATAGCTGACGTGCATGAGCGCCCACATCGCCGCCCACAGCGCGACGAGGGGCGCGAGGGTGACGGCGATTTCGGTCAGGCTCCAGGCGAGCTTGGGGTCGCGATAGCGGGCCAGAACGCCCGGGAGCCGTTGGGTTTCCGGCAGGGCGGGCGGCGGAGGCGTCGGCAGGGCGTTGTCGCTCATGGGATCGCGCATGTGCCCCCACCATAGCGGCATTTCGGTGGCGAACCGAGTCGCCGCGACCGCTTTTGCGCGAGATTCGGCGCCTCGGTTCGCCGTCGAAATCGAGCCGCCCGAGGCGGACCTCGAGCCCCGCCCCTGACAGCGTCGTAAGCTTCGCGCAGGCCGGGCGGGTTAACGCAGCCTTAACGGGACCGCATTAATCGTGCCTTAACCGGCTCGCGACCGGCCTCGGAGGGGCGATGAAGCACGTTGCGGTGTTGATGGGCGGCTGGTCGGCCGAGCGTCCGGTTTCGCTCAATTCCGGCAAGGGCTGCGCCGACGCGCTGGAGGCGCGCGGCTATCGCGTCACCTGCGTCGACGTCGACCGCGACATCGCCTCGACCCTCGCCCGCCTCAAACCCGACGTCGCCTTCAACGCGCTGCACGGCCGCGGCGGCGAGGACGGCGCGATCCAGGGCGTGCTGGAGGTGCTGCGCATTCCCTACACCCATTCCGGCGTGCTCGCCTCGGCCCTGGCGATGCAGAAGGACCTCGCCAAGACCGTGCTCGCAGCCGCCGGAATTCCGGTCGCGCCGGGCCGCGTCGTCGATCGCCGCGAAGCGGCGCTGCGCCATGCGCTCGAGCCGCCTTATGTGCTCAAGCCGGTCGACGAGGGTTCGTCGTTTGGCGTGGTGATCGTCAAGCAGGGCCGCGCCCACCCGCCCCAGGAGGTTGGCCGCGCCGACTGGCCCTATGGCGACCGCCTGCTCGCCGAGCATTTCGTCGACGGCAAGGAGCTGACCTGCGCCGTGATGGGCGACCGGGTGTTCGACATCATCGAAATCCAGCCGGTGTCCGAGGCGTTCTACGGTTACGACGCGAAATACGCGAAGGGTGGCTCGGTTCACGTCCTTCCGGCGAAAATTAAACCGAAAATTTACCATGAAGTCCAAGAGTTGACGCTCAGGGCGCATCGCGCTCTCGGCTGCCGCGGAGTCAGCCGGGCCGATTTTCGCTTGGATGAATCGCAGGGGGAATCCGGCGAGCTGGTGTGCCTGGAGGTCAACACGCAGCCGGGGATGACCGAAACGTCGCTGGTGCCGGACATGGCGGCCTACGCCGGCCTGTCGTTCGGCGAGTTGGTGGAATGGATGGTGGAGGACGCTTCGTGCAATCGCTGAGCGGCGCTTACGGCCTCCGGCCGGGGCCCCAACCGGCGCTGGCGTTCGCGCAAGCGCCGGTGGCGCCGGCGCGCGTGCGGCTGCGCGGCGAGCGTGCGCGGCGCGGCGCGGCGCGTTGGACGGCGCGCCTCTCCAAGACGGCGCCGAGCGGCGTGGGGCTGATCCTCGCCATCGCCCTCATCGGCGGCGTCGCCTGGCTCGGCGCGGAGCGCGGAGGGGAATACGAAGCGTTCGTTGCGAGCGAAGGCGGAGTCGGCGACTACGTCGCCCGCGCGCTTGGCTTTGGCGTCGCGGCGGTCACCATTTCCGGCCAATCGCAGATCGGCGCGCGCGAGATCCTGGCGCTTGCCGGCTTGAACGCCAACTCGTCGCTGCCGTTCTTCGATGCGGTCCAGGCGCGCAAGAATCTCGAGGCGCTGCCGCTGATCAAGCAGGCGAGCGTGCGCAAACTCTATCCCAACCGCGTCGTCATCGACATCGTCGAGCGCGCGCCGGCCGCGCTGTGGCAGAAGGACGGCGAGCTCAGCGCGATCGCCGCAGACGGGAAGGCGCTCGACGCTGGCGCCGACGCCGACGCCCGCTACGCCGGACTGCCGTTCGTCGTCGGCGACGGCGCCAACGAGCGGCTCGGCGAATTCATCGGGCTGCTCGACGCCTCGGCCGAGCTGAGGCCGAAGATCGTTGCCGGCATTCTGGTCGGCGACCGACGCTGGAGCCTCAAGATGCGCTCGGGCGTCGAGGTCAAGCTGCCGGAGGACGACCCGCAGGCGGCGATGGCGACCCTGCTGACGCTGCAACGTCAGTCGCGCATCCTTGATCGCGACATTCTCTCGGTCGACCTGCGGGTTCCCGGCAAGGTGTTCGCGCGTCTGTCGGAAGAGGCGGCTGCGGAGCGCGCGGCGGCGCTGAAGCCGAGGAAGGCGGGCTCGACATGACTTTCCGGCCGCTGACCCCGCGCATGCGGCAATTGCCGCCGAAGAAATCAGCCGTCCTGTCGGTGCTGGACGTCGGCGCGTCGAAGGTCGTCAGCCTGATCGCCCGGCTGACGCCGGCCTCGCCGTCCGAGGCGCTGCCCGAGCGCACCCACCGCTGCCGCGTGCTCGGCATCGGACATCAGCGTTCACGCGGCGTCAAGGCGGGCGCGATCGTCGATCTCGACGCCGCCGAGAGCGCGATCCGCTTGGCGATCGACGCCGCCGAACGCATGTCGGGGGTCGAGGTCGACAGCGTCATCGTCAACATGGCGGGCGGCCGGCTGTCGTCGCAATTGTTCGACGCCAAGATCGCGCTGCGCGGCAAGGCGGTCGGCCAGGGTGAAATTCATCGCGTGCTGGAGGCGGCCTCGGCGGCCGGCTCCTACGCCGGCCGCGCGGTGCTGCACGCCGCGCCGACCGGCTTCTGGCTAGACGGCGCCGCCGGCGTGCGCGATCCCAAGGGCATGATCGGCGAGGAGCTCGGCGCCGAGATGCACGTGGCCACGTGCGACGCCGCCGCGGCGCGCAACC
>PLRT01000082.1 GCA_003164915.1 Hyphomicrobiales bacterium
GCCGCCCGATTTGGCGGCGCCGGCGCCACGGCTGCCGAGTATTTCAGCGGCGCCCGGACGCTGCTGCGCGGCAACGCTTGCGTCGCCGGAGCGGTTGCGGCAAAAGGAGCCGCCAGTAGGAGTGTAGCTCAATTGGTANNCGAGTCCCTCCTCTCCTGCCAGCCGAAGAGTAAAATAATCCATATCCATCAATGACTTCTGCAGGCCGGCTTGTTGGGCGAATAAATTGCCCTTGAATTTCGGTCCCAATCTGGGCCGGGGCTGACATGGGTCCCACCGCGTTTTCGACGGATTCGGGTGCGATACGGCGGGGCCTTCATGCCGGGACAAGAGCAATTGCCTAAGGGCTTCCGCGACGTCCACCGGGGTCCTTGCGCGGACAAATTCGCCTGTAAGGCCACGAGGCGGTAACCCGCCGGGCGAGCAACCCCTTCGGCGCTGGCCGAAGGCGCCGCCGCGATATCGAGCGATGCGCGCCGCGCGTATCGCTAGCGCTGTGGATTTCGGCTTTGCACCCGTCATTTCGCTGCCGCCACGTTCGGGCGCCTCAAACCGGGGGGCCAGGTGGCAAACTCGCTCGAACTCCGCCTATTCACTGAGGTCTCGTGCGTATGTCCGAAGCGACGGCTGCCGATCGCGGTTGACCGCGACATTGGCGGCGCGGCCGAAACCTACATCGGATCAGCGAGGCAGGAGAATCCGCGAGGGCCCCCCGCGCTGCCGCCAATTTGTTCGGGACGACAACGTCCCGAGCGACCCTTGCTCAGGGCAAAGAGACGGCAGGCTTCGGATGTTTTGGTCGCGTCGAACAGAAACTAATTCATCGCCGCGGCGTACAACTCGGCGACGTAGTCCCAGTTCACGAGGTTGTCGACAACGGCCTTGAGATAGTCGGGGCGACGATTGCGATAGTCGATGTAGTAGGAGTGCTCCCATACGTCCAAGCCAAGAATCGGCTGGCCGCCATGAACGAGCGGGTTCTCGCCGTTAGCGGTCTTGGTCGCGACGATTTTGCCATCGACGACAGAGAGCCATGCCCAGCCCGAACCGAATTGCGTCACGCCAGCTTGAATCAAATCCGCTTTGGCCTTTTCGACCGAGCCGAGCGAGCCGATAAGCGCCTTTTCAAGCGCGCCGGGAATGGCGCCGCCACCCATCGGCTTCAGCCATTTCCAGAATTCCGTGTGATTGTAGTGCTGGGCGGCATTGTTGAAGAGGGCCACATTCTTGCCGAACGATCCCTTCACGATTTCCGCGAGGGGCTTGTTCTCCCATTCGGTGCCCTTCAAGAGGGCGTTGCCGTTTGTGACGTAAGCCAAATGATGCTTGTCATGATGGAACTCGAGCGTCTCTTTGGACATGTAAGGCGCCAAAGCGTCATGGGCGTACGGCAATTCTGGCAGTGTGAATGTCATCGTCATGATTCCTTTCGGGCGCGAGCAAAGCCAATTCGGTTCCGATCGGGTAATGGCGTCCGACCATCGCCGCATCGTCACTCTTGAACCCACTAGCCGTAACAGCCTTCAAGCCATTGGCGGCAGCATCGGAAAGTACTCAGATGGTGCGCATTTCCGGAGCGCCGCGCGTTCGGCGCCGCACGATTTGGCCGGGTCTTATCGCGGATCGGGCGCTGTGCGCCGTCAACGGAGATCACAGGGGCGGGAGCCGCGGCGTTGGAGGTTGGCGACAGCCGAGCCGTACGCGCAGTTCAATCGCATCCCTAGAGGATCGAATCCAAGCCGCCTTCGTCGGTGGCGAAACGGAAGGCGAGACGACGCGCGGCGCGGATGGCGTCCTTGCGATTCTGTCCGCTGTCGCCGCTGTCGCCGATGCCGACCCGGACCTGCATGACTTCGCTGGCGTCGTCGAAGCAGACGACGACGGTGGTGAAGAGCAGCCCGCGTCCGCGTGACTCCGCGAAGCGACTTGAGACCTCGGTGTGCGTCGGCATTGCACGCCCTCGTCGTCGAAACGCTCCAAGCGGCTTCCGCTTCTCGGCGTTGCATGTTCGCAAGCGCTTCGTCTCGCTTTCACGAACACTATGCGGGGAGGGTCAAGCGAATATAGGCTCGGAATCTACTCAAGCCTCGCCGTTGAACGGCGTCGGCCGCGGGGCGTTTTGCCCGTCAACGATCGAGCCGACGGATCGACACGAAGTGGTCGGTCGGGAGCGGACTGGCGGCATCGGCCAATCGAAGCGTAGACACGGAGATTCGCACCTGCAGTGCGTCGTGACAGCTCTCGGTCGATCTGACTCGTGGGCTGATCCGACTTCTCTGCGGTGCGCCGGAACTTCAGACCCCTATTCGTCCGATAGGGAGGCGAGGCGACTTGTTGGCGCTCACCTCAAATCGTCCAGAGGGCGATCACGCCTGCGCGCCAACCGCGTGAGTAGAGTCCGGCGCCACCAAAACTTCATCGCCCCGGTAGGCCGTCTGGACGAATTTGATCAAGCAAAGGCCGGCTGCGAAACCGACGATCGATCGGAAATTCCTTGTGGGCTTTTCGCAGCGTAGGGCGACGCGCTTGAAGCGTTTGAGCCGCCCGAACCCTTGTTCGATGCCGAACGCGCCTTGTAGCGCGTCTTGGCGAAGAATGCGGCTTGTTCTTTTCGTTGGCCTCGTGCGGGATCACTGGCGCAATGCCACGCGTCCTCGCCGCTGCGCGGTTGGCGTTGCCAGCGCAGTCGCGGCGATTGAGGGCAACGTGATGGAGCATGGGCCGGTGCGACGTAAGCCGCCGACGCCGAATGGCCGGGAAGAGGGTGCGTTCTTCGCGGGCTCGTGCCGGCTGGCGGATTGTCATAAAATGCAGGGCCGCGATGGCGAGGCGGCAGCCCTATTGTAGCGGGTGATCGGACTTTCAAACGATGTGGCGCTGCCCAGCGAGGAGTACGATGTGCGCAACCGCAGCCTAATCGGTGATATTCCCCAGCCCTTGACGCATCTGGGCCTCATCAACACCGCCTTGTTCCTTTCCGGCCCCGTGATCCAGCGAGCTGGGGGATGAAGGTATCGCGCGGCTGGCCTCTCCTTTTCGCAATACTGACGCTGTTGCTGCTCAGCGGATGCGACGCGCTGAAGCTCGGCGTGATGAATCACGCCGGTCCGATCGCCGCGAGCCAGTGGCGCCTCTACGTGATCGTGGGAATCGTGCTGATCTTCGTCGCCGCGCCGGTGCTGCTGCTCACCCCACTCATCGCATGGCATTATCGGCTGTCCAACAAACATAGCGCGTTCAGGCCAAACTGGAGTTTCTCCTGGACGCTCGAAGGCTTTATCTGGATCCCGCCGATCGGGATCGTCATCGGCCTGAGCTTCTTGCTGTGGCGCTATACACACACGCTCGATCCCTATCGCCCGATTGCATCGAACCAGCCGGCGCTCGAGGTTCAGGCGGTGGGGCTCGACTGGAAATGGCTGTTCATCTACCCGGACCAGCGCATCGCGGCTGTCAACCAACTGTTCATACCGGTTGGCCGGCCCATCCATATCAGCCTGACCAGCGGGACGGTGATGCAGGCGTTGCTGATCCCTCAACTCGCCGGCCAGATATACGCGATGGCGGGGATGACGACCCAGCTCAACCTCGCCGCGTCCCGACCCGGCGTCTATCGCGGGGAGAACACGCAGTTCAATGGAACCGGCTTCCAGAACGAGAAATTCAACGTGACCGCGCTCCCACCCGCCGACTATGATCGCTGGGTGGCGCAGGTGCGCGCGTCTGCTCATTCGCTCGACGACACCGCCTATGCCGAGCTTTTCAAACAGTCGTCACCGCCGCAACCAGTTGTCTTCTCGTCGGTCCCGCAGCGTCTGTTCCAGGATGTCCTCGCCCAGTCTCGAGAGCCGCGATGATGAATCAGGGCATCTGGCCTGCGGTGCTGGGCCGCTTCGACTGGCGCGCGCTGCCGCTCGTTCGCGCCTGGGAAAATCCCACCGTCAGCGAGATCATCGGCGCCGGCGCCGCCTTGCTCGTCGTTTTCGGTGCTGTCGTTGTCATCGTGCTGATCACGCGGCTCGGCAAATGGCGCTATCTCTGGTCGGAATGGCTCACCAGCCTCGATCATAAGAAAATCGGCATCATGTACATCGTGCTAGCTTTCGTGATGCTGAGCCGAGCGCTGATCGAGGCGGTCCTGATGCGGATGCAGCAGGCGGCAGCGATCGACAATCCTGGATTCATTGCGCCCGATCATTTCGCGCAATTGTTCAGTACGCACGGCAGCATCATGATATTCTTCATGGCGATGCCGTTCCTCGTCGGCCTCATCAATTATGTCATGCCTCTCCAGATCGGCAGCCGCGACGTCGCCTTCCCATTGCTCAACTCAATCAGCCTTTGGCTGACGGGCGGGGCCGCCGGGCTTATGATGGTGTCTCTCGTCATCGGCGAATTCTCGACCGGCGGCTGGAGCGGTTACCCGCCGTATACGGAGCTCGCCTTCAGCCCTGGCGTGGGGCCCGATTACTGGATCTGGGCGGTGACGCTGGGCTCGATCGGATCGACGCTCACGGGGATCAATTTCGCCGTCACTATTTACAAGATGCGCTGCCCCGGCATGCATCTCATGCGGATGTCGCTGTTCGTGTGGACGGCGTTGTGCACCAGCATCCTGATGATCTTCGCGATGCCGCCGCTGACCGTCGCGACCGCGCTGCTCGCGCTGGACCGCTATCT
>PLRT01000235.1 GCA_003164915.1 Hyphomicrobiales bacterium
CTGAAGCTGCCGGCGCGCTTCGGCGCACGACAGCTGCCCGATCTCGCGGCGATCGACTTGCGGCGCGAAGGCCCGTCGCGCGGCCGCTGGCTCGCGCCGCGGCTGGTCGAAGGGATCGAGGCCGGCCTTGCCGCGGGCGAACAGTCGCTGTTGTTCCTCANNTGCTGTTCCTCAACCGCCGCGGCTATGCGCCGCTGACGCTGTGCCGGGCCTGCGGCCATCGCTTCCAGTGCCCCAATTGCTCCGCGTGGCTGGTCGAACACCGCTTCCGCAAGGCGCTGGTCTGCCACCATTGCGGCCACAACGAGCCGCGACCGGACGTCTGCCCCCAATGTCTCGAGGCCGACACGCTCTCCGCCTGCGGCCCCGGCGTCGAACGGCTCGCCGAAGAGGTCGCGGCGCTGCTGCCGAACGCGCGAACGCTGGTGCTGTCGTCCGACTTTCCCGGCGGCATCGACCGGCTGCGCGCCCAGCTCGATGCGGCGGCGCGCGGCGAGACCGACGTCATCATCGGCACCCAGCTCGTCGCCAAGGGCCACAATTTCCCGCTGCTGACGCTGGTCGGCGTGGTCGACGCCGACGTCGGCCTGTCGAACGGCGACCCGCGCGCCGCCGAACGCACCTTCCAGCTCCTCAGGCAGGCGACGGGCCGCGCCGGGCGCGGCGACAAGCCCGGCCGCGCGCTGTTGCAGACCTGGCAGCCGGAACATCCGGTGATCGCCGCGCTGATTTCCGGCGACGTCGAGCGCTTCTACGCCGAGGAGACCGAGCAGCGACGGCGCGGCGGCCTGCCGCCGTTCGGCCGGCTGGCGGCGATCGTCGTCTCCGGCGAGGACCGCGGCGGCGCGGAAGCGCACGCGCGGGCGCTCGCCCGCGCCGGCCACGCCCTTGCGCCCGGCAAGGGTTGGCGGGTCGCGCCCCTCAGCGGCGCGCCGCAAAGCGACGAGATCGTACTGCTCGGCCCGTCCGAGGCGCCGATCGCGGTGCTGCGCGGCCGGCACCGCTTCCGTCTCGCGGTCAAGGCGCCGCGCGCCGCCGATCTGCAGGGCTATCTGCGCGCGCTCGTCGCCGCCGCTCCGCCGCCGCGCGGCGGCGTCCGCGTGGCGGTCGACGTCGACCCGCAGAGCTTCATGTAGACAAGGGCGCGGCGATCGCGGTTTACTCCGGACGCAGCGACGGGGCGGGCGGAATGACGATCGCGGGCATCGATCTCGGGACGACCAACTCGCTGATCGCGCTGTGGACCGACTCGGGGCCCGAACTCGTCGCCAATGCGCTCGGCGAGACGCTGACGCCTTCGGCGGTCAGCATCGCCGAGGACGGCGCCGTGCTCGTCGGCCGCGCAGCGGCCGACCGGCTGATCACCCATCCCGACCGCTCGGTCGCGTCGTTCAAGCGCTGGATGGGGTCTTCCGCGGGCGCGCGGCTCGCCGGCCGCTTCTATCGCGCCGAGGAATTGTCGGCCCTGGTGCTGCGCTCACTGAAGGAGGACGCCGAGGCCAAGCTCGGCGAGCCGATCGGCGAAGCGGTGATCTCGGCGCCCGCCTATTTCAGCGACCCGCAGCGCAAGGCGACGCTCGACGCGGCGCGGCTCGCCGGCCTGACGGTCGAGCGGCTGATCAACGAGCCGACCGCCGCGGCGCTCGCACACGGGCTCGATTCGGTCGAGGAGGGCCGCTTCCTGATCCTCGATCTCGGCGGCGGCACCTTCGACGTGTCGCTGTTGCACAAGTTCGATGGCGTGATGGAGGTGCGCGCTTCGGCGGGCGACTCGCATCTCGGGGGCGACGATTTCCGCGACGCGCTGGTGGCGCTGATCGCGCGCCGCCACGGCGTCAATCCCGACAAGCTGGCGCGCACGGAACTCGCGCGGCTGATGCGCGAAGCGGAGCGGATCAAGCACGCGCTGACCGCGGAGGATCGCGCCGCCTACGAAATCGAGCTTGCCGGCGAGCTGCGTCGCGGCGAGATTGGCCGCGCCGAGTTCGAGGAGGCGGCGCAGCCGCTGCTGCGGCGGATGCGCGCGCCGATCGAGCGCACGGTCTCCGACGCGCGCGTCGACCCGCAGACGATCGACCAGATCGTGCTGGTCGGCGGCGCGACCCGCATGCCGATGGCGCGCGCGCTGGTCGCGCGGCTGTTCGGCCGCTTCCCGCTGATCCATCCGCGCCCGGACCATGTCGTCGGGCTCGGCGCGGCGGTGCAGGCGGGCCTCAAGGCGCGGCATGCGGCGCTCGCCGACGTGGTGATGACCGACGTCTGCCCGTTCACCCTCGGCATTTCGGTGCGCGACCCGAGCGCGCCCGACCAGCGCACCATGTCGCCGCTGATCGAGCGCAACGCCGTCGTGCCGATCAGCCGCGCCGGCCGCTACTACACGGTCTCCGACAACCAAACGGGGATCGTCATCGAGGTCTTCCAGGGCGAGAACCTGCGGCCGGCGCAGAACGTCAAGATCGGCGAATTGCGCATGCCGGTGCCGCCGGCCCCGGCGGGACGCGAGGGCGTCGATGTGCGCTTCACATACGACGTGAACGGCGCGCTCGAGGTCGAGGTGGTCGCCGAGACGACCGGCCAGCGCGAGCGACGGGTCTTCCGCAACGAGGCCAATCTCAGCCTCGAGGAGCTCGACCGGCGCTTCCTCGCGCTCGCCGCGATCAAGGCGCCGCCGCGCGACCAGGCGGAGAACCGCGCCCTGATCGCCCGCGCCGAGCGTCTCTACGCCGAGAGTCTCGGCGCGGCGCGCGAGCACATCAAGCGGCTGCTCGGCGAATTCGAAATGGCGCTCGCCGAACAGCAATTGCGCGACGCCGCCGCTCTGCGCGGCGGCTTCGCCGAAGCGCTCGACGGTTTCGAGCGCATCTGGCCGACGTGACGCCGGCGGCGGCCGAACGGCGATGAGCCCGTGGGACGTGCTCGGCATCGCTCCGACCACCGACGCCCGCGCGATCTTTCGCGCCTATGCCGAGAAACTGCGCGCCACGCGCCCCGAGGACGATCCCGAAGGCTTCCAGCGATTGATCGAGGCGCGCGAGCGCGCGCTCGCCTGGCGGCCGGCGCCGGTCGAGGAGACGCCCGCCGCTGACGAAGACGAGGCGCATGACCTCGATCCGGCGCCGATTCCCCTTCGCGACGACGCGCCGGAACCGGGCGCGCGCCCACCGCCGCGTTGGCGCGCCCCGGCGCCGCAACCGAGCGCGCCCGACGGCGACGCGCCG
>PLRT01000247.1:0-6403 GCA_003164915.1 Hyphomicrobiales bacterium
TGCGGCGCTGGCCCCAGGAGTACTGACCGCAGCCGACCGGGCCGTGGCTGACGTGGACGATGTCTTTGATCGGCCCCCACACCACGCCCTTGGCGCCGGCGTAGGCGCAGCCGCGCACCGTCATCACGCCGGGGATCGACTTGATGTTCGATTTGACGCCGCAGTCTGCGTTGCCTTCCTCGTAGACGTTGAGATGCTTGCCGCGCCTCTTCGCCGTCTTCGGCGGGTACTCGCTGAGCACGTCCGCGATCAGCGCCCTGCGGGCCTGTTTGGCTTCGGCTTCCATCGTGTTCTCCTGACAATCGGACGATCAGGCGACCTTGGCTTTCACCTGGCCGACAATGGTCTCGTCTTCCGGCTCGAGGATGCCGAATTCCATCAGCATGTCTTCCAGCTCCTCCATCGTGATGGGGGTCGGGACCGTTCCCTTGCCGCCATTTTCGTGGATCTTCTTGGCGAGCTGGCGGTACTCCTCGGCCTGCTTGGATTCGGGATCGTATTCGAGCACCGTCATGCGGCGCAGTTCGGCGTGCTGCACGACGTTGTCACGCGGAACGAAGTGGATCAGCTTGCTGCCGAGCTTCTTCGCCATCGCCTCGGACAGTTCGAGCTCCTTGTCGGTCATCCGCGAATTGCAAATCAGGCCGCCGAGCCGCACGCCGCCGCTGGAGGCGTATTTCAGGATCCCCTTGGAGATGTTGTTGGCGGCGTAGAGCGCCATCATCTCGCCGGACATGACGATGTAGATTTCCTGCGCCTTGTTCTCGCGGATCGGCATTGCGAACCCGCCGCACACCACGTCGCCGAGGACGTCATAGGAAACGTAGTCGACGCCGTTATAGGCCCCGTTCTCCTCAAGGAAGTTGATCGACGTGATGACGCCGCGGCCGGCGCAACCGACGCCCGGTTCCGGGCCGCCCGATTCCACGCACTTGATGCCCTTGTAGCCGACTTTGAGTACGTCCTGGAGCTCGAGATCTTCGATGCTTCCAGCTTCGGCGGCGAGAGACAGGACGCTATTCTGCGCCTTGGCGTGGAGGATCAGGCGCGTCGAGTCCGCCTTCGGGTCGCAGCCGACGATGAGGATCTTCTGACCCAAGTCGGCCAGTGCAGCCAACGTATTCTGGCTGGTCGTCGACTTGCCGATTCCGCCCTTGCCGTAGAAAGCGATCTGCCGCAGCGCTGCCATCGAAGGCTCCTTTCGAGGTTGCGGACAATTCCGAACTCGAAGGGGATGCAGCAATCGGCATGCCAACCGCTTCGTCGCGACAATTTCCGCGGTTTTCACGCCGATACCGGGAACAGCCACAAAAACCGGGCCGCTCCGATTGTCGTCAATTCGACAATCGTGGTCCGAACCCGCCAATCGCGGGTGTCGGATCTCCGACGTCGGAACGCGCGCACACGCGTACGCGCATGTGCAACGGTCGTGTATTCGCGGCGGAACGCGGCATCATTCGCTGTGGCATGCCTCATGCAGATAGCGACGCAGTCAACGACAGCGGTCTGCGGACATGCACCAGAACATCGTCGCCCTATCGAGCATTGGACGGTCCAAGTCGCCGAGCGAGCCAAGGGGTTGCGCGACGACCAGCCGCAGCGACGCCATGTCGTGCGGAACCGCGCAGCGGGCAGACGACCTGCCACAGCCAGTGTGGGAAAAGATCCAGGACCATCCCTGCTACAGCGAGGATGCGCACCACTATTTCGCCCGCATGCACATCGCCGTCGCGCCCGCGTGCAACATCCAATGCAACTACTGCAATCGCAAGTACGACTGCTCGAACGAGAGCCGGCCCGGCGTGGTCAGCGAAAAGCTGACTCCCCAACAGGCGCTCGAGAAGACGCTCGCCGTCGCCGCCGAGGTGCCGCAACTGTCGGTCGTCGGCGTCGCCGGACCGGGGGACGCCCTGGCGAACGCCGAGCGGACCTTTGCCGCGTTCGAACTGGTGGCGAAGGCGCTGCCCCACCTGAAGTTATGTCTTTCGACCAATGGCCTCGCGCTGCCCGACCATGTCGACCGGATCGTCGCGATGGGCGTCGACCACGTCACGATCACCATCAACATGATCGATCCGCAGATCGGCGCGCAGATCTATCCGTGGATCTTCTTCCGCCACAGGCGCTGGGAAGGGGTGGACGCATCGCGTATCCTGCATGAGCGGCAGATGGAAGGTCTCGAGGCGCTGACCGCCCGCGGCGTTCTGGTCAAAGTCAATTCGGTTTTGATCCCCGGGGTGAACGACGGGCACCTTAAGGCGGTGAATGAAGCCGTGCGGGCGCGCGGCGCCTTCCTGCACAACGTCATGCCGCTGATCTCCGACGCCGCGCACGGAACCCATTTCGGGCTCACGGGCCGCCGCGGTCCGACGCCCGACGAACTCCGCCTCGCGCAGGATCGCCTTGGCGCCAACGCCAAGCTGATGCGGCATTGCCGGCAATGCCGCGCCGACGCCGTCGGCCTCCTGGGAGAAGATCGCGGGGCGGAATTCACGCTCGACAGGCTGGAAGCCCCGGAACCCTTCGATCCTCGTCGACGTGAAATGTACTTGTCGGTGGTCGAACGCGAACGCAGCGATCGCCGGAAGGCGGACGAGGCGGCGCAGCTGGGGATGACGACGCCGGACAGTCCGGTGCTGGTCGCCGTCGCCACCAAGGGCGGCGGTCGCATCAATCTGCACTTCGGTCACGCGACCGAGTTTCAGATCTACGAGGTGCACTCGCGCGGCGCGCGCTTCGTCGGACACCGCCGTACGGAGACGTACTGCGGCGACGGCCATGGCGAGGACGCTGCAATGGAGGCGACAATCGCGGCGCTGCGGGGCGTCTCCGCGGTGCTGTGCGCCAAAATCGGCGAGCGCCCACGCGAACGGCTGGCCGCGGTCGGCGTCACGGCCACCGATCAATACGCCTTCGAGTATATCGAGGCGTCCGCAATCGCTTGGTGCTCGCGCCAGCTCCAATCCGCCGAGCGCGCGGCCTCCGCATGATCAGCCTGCAAGGACGTATGAAATGACCTACATGATCGTCGCCAAGACCTGCACCGGCTGCGGCGCCTGCGAATTCGAATGCCCCAACAAGGCGATCAAGGAGAAGGGCGGCGTGTTCGCCATCGACCCGGCGAAGTGCACCGAATGCGTGGGTTCCTTCGAGACCCAGCAATGCGCCGCCGCCTGCCCGGCGCCTCGGACCTGCATCCCTGCGCCTGCGGCATGAGAAGCGACGATTGCGTCGAATTGCACGCTGCGCCGGCGTTTGCCGCCGGCGACAAGGTGCGGTCGCGCCAGCGCATTCGTAACGACGGCAGCTATCTCGGCAAGCGAATCGGCGAGACGCTGGTCGACGAAGGCGAAACGGGTTACGTGCGGTCGATCGGCACCTTCCTGCAGCGCTATTTCATCTTCGAAGTCGACTTCGTCAATCGCGGCGTGGTCGTCGGCATGCGCGGCAAGGAACTGGAGCTGATCGAGGCGAGCGAGCGATGAAACTGATGTTGCGCAGAAGCGGCGAGGACCTGTCGGCTTACGTGGCGAAAACGGATCTGGAAGCGCGCGTCGTCGAGACGCAGCATCCCGGGCTGTGGGGCGGCTGGATCAAGCTGAGCAACGGCTGGGTGTTCGAATTGCCGGAGATGGATCCCGGCACGCGCCTGCCGATTAGCGTCGAAGCGCGCCGGATCGAAGGCTAATTCACAGCGCCGGCGCGGCCGCGCGCGATCGCCAGCAGCGCCGGCGTCTGCCGACGGATTTCGGCGGCGACCCCCGCGTCCAGCCGTTGCAGCCAAGCCAGTGGGATCTGCGACAGTCCGTAAGTCGCCCCGGCGAGCATGCCGGCGATGGCGCNNGAACGGTATCGACGACATAAGCCGAGGAGACGCCGCGGTACGGCGAAAGGCGAAACGCCCGGTGCTTGTCGACCAGATCGTCAGCGTGTCGGCGGCTGTCCTTCACGGCGCCGCCGGCGAGCAGGGAGTGGATCATGCGCCCGAGGGCGAGCGTGGCGTCGTCCGAGAACGGATGATTGTGGGTGATGTGGCATTGCCCCAGCGTCCAGCGCTCGAAGTCGGCGGCGGCGCCGAAGGTCGCCAGCGTCGCGGGCAGGTTGCGCATGCAGGCGCCGTTTCCTGCGTCCCCCTCGTTATAGGGCGCTTCCATCGCTCCGTTGGCGAGATAGCGACTGATGCCGCGCCGGCAGGTGTTGCCAATATCGGGCGGCCGGGAGCGGAACCAGGACGCGAATTCGTCGCAAACCGTCTTGAGATCGAATCCGCCGCGGCGAATCAGCGCCCGCCCGAGCGCCAGCGACATCGCGGTGTCGTCCGTCACCTGCCCCGGCTTCAGGGCCAGCCATCCACCGCCGACGATGCGGTTGTGCTCGCCATAGCGCGCTTCGATCTCGCGTCGCGTCATAAACTCGACCGTAGCGCCGAGCGCGTCGCCGATCGCCAGGCCGAGATAGGCGCCCAACGCGCGATCGAGCAGCTTCGCTTCGTCGCCGGTCAATAGTGGAGCGCCTTCGCCTGGTAGTCGCCGCCAATGACGACGAACTCGCCTTCGCCCTTGAGGGCGTGCCGCGGCAGCAGCGAATTGAAGAAGAGGATCTTCACCGTCGGCGCCTCGACCTCGAGAATGATGTCGCCGAAACTTTCCGCCAATTCGCGCTCGGAAGTGAACGACACGAGGTTGTTCAGTCGGACGACGACATGGGTTCGATCGACACGCTCGACGAGCATGTGCTCCGAGAAATTGTTGACGCCGCGATAGAGCGTGACGTGCTTCCGGCCGACGGAATGAAAGTGCGCCAGGCTCCACTGGCAGAATTCGTAGAGTAGATCGAGCTGCGACTGGATCGCATTGGAATGGAAGCGGCTCGACATCTTCTCTTCCACGTAGGTCGTCCATGCCGGCGGGGAAAAGTCCGAGATCGGCGCCTTGTGGAAGGTTGGAAAGAGGCCGAAGCGGCTTTCGACCCAGCCCTTCAACACCGCGCCTTCGGGCGAGTTCGCCTCGTATCCCCAGCCGCGCAACAGGCGAAGATAACTCGAGGCGCGGAAGCGCGCGGGGCCGCGCCCGTCGCGGTCCTGGTCGTCGAGATCGAACATCGTTCCCATATAGGCCTCGAACATGCCGGCCGCGGTTTCGGGATCCTTGGCCTTGCTCAGCATGGCAAACAGCGAGCGGTTGGCGTCGCACGCGCTGGCGATATGCAGGGGAACCGGAAACGCATTGAACGCCGTGCTGGCGAGAAGCCCTGTCGGAACGCCGACGAGATTGGTGCTGTGGCCGCGATTCGACTGCATGACGCGCGCTAGGCCGTTGGCGCGACATCGCGCTGCCGCATCGTGAATGGCGACCCGCGGCGGGCCGCGGCGACGATCTGCGGCAAAGTCTCGACGAGGCGATCAATTTCGCCCTGCGTATTGTCGCGCGACAGCGAGAAGCGCACCGCGCCAAGCGCTGCTGCGTAGGGCACCCGCATCGCCCGCAAGACATGCGAGGGCTCGATTGCGCCGGACGCGCAAGCCGAGCCCGCAGACGCGGCAATTCCGGCCCGGTTCAGGTTCAGCAGCACCTCCTCGCTTTCGGCGCCGTCGAAGGCGATTGCGCATGTTCCTGGCAACCGCTTCTCGACGTCGCCGAGCACGAAGCAATCTGAGATGGTCGCGAGAAGCGCGCGCTCCAGCCCGTCACGCAATCTGGCGATCGTGGTTGAATCTTCGGCCAGCCTGGCGCGCGCCATCTCCGCCGCCGCCCCCAGCCCGACAATGCCCGGGACGTTCTCCGTTCCCGCGCGGCGGCCGCGCTCCTGCCGACCGCCGCGAGCCAAGGGCTGGAATTTCGTCCCCTTCCGCACATACAGAGCGCCGACGCCTTTCGGGCCGTGGAATTTGTGCGCGGACAGCGAGAGCATGTCGATCGCCGTCGATTCGAGGTCGACCGGGATCCTGCCGACCGCCTGCGTCGCGTCGCTGTGAAAGAGAGCGCCCGCCTCGTGCGCCATCTTGGCGAGTTCGGCCGCCGGAAAGATCGTCCCCGTTTCGTTGTTCGCCCACATGATCGACGCCAGAGCCGTCCTGGGACCGAGCGCGCGGCGGTATTCGGGAATGTCGAGACGGCCGCGCCCGTCGACGCCGATGCGGTGGACCCGGAGGCCTCGGCGCCGCTCGAGGTCGGCGCAGACGGCNNGCTTGGCGCAGCGCCGTATTGTTCGCCTCGGTGGCGCCGGCGGTGAAAACGATCTCGTCTGCATGTTCGCCGCCGAGCAGGGCTTGCACCTGTCGCCGCGCCGCGGCGACCGCCTCTGCGGCTGCGCCGCCGTAGTCATGGCTCGATGACGGATTGCCGAAGTTCTGGGTGAAGAACGGCAGCATCGCCCTGACGACATCCGGGTCGGTTCTCGTCGT
>PLRT01000247.1:6435-10201 GCA_003164915.1 Hyphomicrobiales bacterium
GACTCGCCCGTCTCCTCGCTGAAGCAGGCGTCGAAGTCGCAACATTCGCCGCAGCTCGGCGCAGAGCAAAGCGTGGACTCGGCGTCGAGGCAGATGGTGCGAAAGAAGAACTTCTTCCACTTCATGTCGCTGCGGTTACGGCGCGCGAGCGGCGCGAAATGCCGCGTCATGAGGGCGCTGAGCTCGCCTCGATTGCGCAGTCCCAAATCCTGCCAGAGGTGGTTCGGGCGTTGGGCGCGCCGCGCAATCATGCCCGCCAGCAGATCTTCAAGCTGCGAACCCGTCGTCGCGCCCCGTTTGAGGAGATCGACGAGGCACAGTTCGTCCTCGCCTCGCGACGTTGTTCCGTCGGGTTCGAACAGCGCCGACGCCTGCGGAAACATCGCCAGAAGCGCGGCCGGACGGCCGTCGAATCCCGCCATCTCGCCAATCGGCCTGCCTTCGGCGATCGCCTGGCGGCGCGACAACGCGAGAATCGAGGCGACGACATGGACGTCGAAGCTGTCGCCGGCCGCCTCGGTCAACCAACGATAGGTTTCTTCGGGACTCATGGGTTCAGAACTTCCTCAAGGCGATGCGGTGCTTGCGCAATGCGTAGCCCACCTGCCGCGGCGACACGCCGAGAATGCGGGCCGCCTTCGCTTGCACCCAGCCGGCCTTCTCCATCGCCTCGACCAACCTGTCCTTGTCGCCGTCGTGACCATGAGGGGGCGGGGCCAGCTGCGGCGGCGGCGGCGGCGGCGCGGATGGAGCGGGCGAGGCGCGATCGACGGCTGCGGGGCCCGGCGCGTTTTCCGCCCGCACCCCTTTCCACAGCAGCGCCGACAGGCAGCCGTCGTTCTGGCAGGGGAAGTCGGCGTCGGCGAGAACCTTGGAACGAGCCAGTGTCGCGGTGTGGCGGATGCAGTTCTCGAGCTCCCGCACGTTGCCGGGGAAATAGCAGGACTCCAGCATCGCGAACGCCGCCGGGGTCAACGACAGCTCCGTGCCGTGCTCATGGTTGAACCGGGACAGGAATTCCTTGGCGAGCGGCGAAATATCATCGCGACGTTCTCGCAGCGGCGGAAGAAAGATCGGAACGACCGCGAGTCGAAAGTAGAGATCGGCTCGAAATGCACCCTTCGCCACTTCGGCTTCGAGGTCCCGATTGGTCGCGCAGACGAGGCGGACGTCTACCTTGATCGTTCGCGTGCCGCCGACGCGCTCGAATTCCCCTTCCTGCAGCACCCGCAAGAGCTTGGCCTGAAACGAGGTCGAAACTTCGCCAATCTCGTCGAGAAAAAGCGTTCCGCCGCTGGCGAGCTCGAAGCGGCCCTTGCGCTGATTGACTGCGCCGGTGAACGCGCCCTTCTCGTGTCCGAACAGCTCGGATTCCAGCACCGATTCGGACAGCGCCGCGCAATTCAGCTTGATGAACGGGTTGTTCTTGCGCGGCGACAGATTATGGATGGCGTTGGCGACCATCTCCTTTCCAGTTCCGGTTTCTCCGCGCAGCATGATGGTCGAGCGGCTTTTCGCCACCAGCCTGACCTTGTCCAGAACGGCGTGTAGCGCAGGACTGCGGCCGATCACGCCCTTGATCGTCGCTGGCGCATGGCCAACCGAATCGTCCCGCTCTTTCGCCAGTCGGGCCTGCTCGACCAGCAGCCGTTCCCGGTCTTGCGCCACGACCTTGTGCAGCCGCAGCGCCTGGCCCACCAGATTGGCGACCATCGTCAGGAAGCGCACGTCGCTGTCGAACGGCACAGGGCGTCCCGTTGTGCGGACCCGATCGATCGTCAGCGTGCCGGCGATGGCTTCGCCCTGCTTGATCGGCACGCCGATGAATGACACCGCCTCGCCGTGTGGACCTCGGATTTCGTCGACGGCGGCGTTCGAAAACAGCGGATCGCGCGCGATGTCGGGGATCACGAGCGGCATCTTGGTGACGACGATCTGGCCGATGGCCCGTTCGGGCAATCGCTGAAAGAAGGCCATCGCGCTGGCGCGATCCCAGTCGGAGCCGACGACCAGTTCGGGGCCGCCTCCCGGCGCCAGCAGCGCAATCAAGCCGTGACGCATGTCGAGGAAGCTCGAAAGCAGCGCCAGGACGCCCGACAACGTCGGCTCCAGACGATTTGGCGCCGCCAGAAGCTTGGAAATCTCGTACACCCCGCCGAGGGCCATTTCGGCCCTGTTCCTGGCGGCTTGGATGTCGTGGCTCATCAGGTCAAAGGTAGGCGGGCTCATGACTGCTCCGTCGGCTACCCGTCGTCGGCGTACACTCCCCGCGTGATCTCCATGAAGCGCGAATGGCTTGTCGAAAGCTAAAGCATAAACCGCGCCAATTTTGGCGCCAGGCGCCGGACCGGCGATCGAATTGTCGCTCGCGGACTCCACCATGGTTTGCGCGTCAATGAACTCCGACGAGACCCGCTCTGGACTCTCTACATTGGCTAGCGGTGAAACGCGTCGAGGTTGACGACAAAATGATCCGTGTCGTCGGAGACGAGGCCACGCTCGAGCAAACAGTTACTGTCCCCGCTGAGGCGTCTGGCGGCGTTCGCAGTCGACGGCCGCGGAATAGTCGGCCAGCGGAGCGGCGAGATTCCAGGCCTTGCCGGCGCGCGGCGTGTGCATGCGCCATCGCAGCCGCGAGACGCCGGCGGTTTCGGGCCGCATCGCTCGCAGAGAGACAGACCGAATGTCGCCTTACGACGAGAGACTTTCCCGATTTCCGCTAGGCGATCAATTCTGCCAGATGAGCTGGCGAACTGGGCGGCGAATGCGCCAAGGGCGCCTTCGCATTCTCGAGACCAGCGGCGACCGCTTCCTCAACATGCTCCAGCCAGATGAATTCCAGTTGCCGACGCGTCTCGTCGGGAATGTCCTCGAGATCGCGGCGGTTGCGCGCCGGCAGCATCACGCGTTTGATGCCGGCGCGCTGCGCAGCGATGACTTTTTCCTTCACGCCGCCAACCGGAAGCACGAGGCCGCGCAGACTGATCTCGCCCGTCATGGCCGTGTCGTTCCTGACGTTCCTGCCGGTCAACAGGGAAACCAACGCCATAAATATAGCCACGCCGGCGCTCGGGCCGTCCTTTGGCGTCGCGCCGGCCGGCACGTGAACATGGATGTCGTTTTTGTCGAAGCGGCTCGCATCGATGCCGAGCGCGACCGCACGGTTCTTGACAATGGAGAGCGCTGCTTGGGCGCTTTCCTTCATCACGTCGCCGAGCTGGCCGGTCAGGATCAAGTGTCCGGAACCGGGAATCCGCGTCGCCTCGATGAACAGGATATCGCCGCCGACCGGCGTCCAGGCGAGACCGGTCGCCACGCCCGGCACGCTGGTGCGCATCGCGGTTTCGCTCTCGAATCTCGGCGCGCCGAGAATCTCCAGCACGTCGGCGCGCGCGATCCGGATCGGTCCGCTTTGGCCGTCGGCAATACGCACTGCGGCGTTCCTCAACACCTGGCCGATCTGGCGTTCGAGGCTACGCACGCCCGCTTCCCGGGTGTAGTTCCCGATAATGTCGTGCAGCGCCGTATCGTCGATCTCGACCTGGCCGGCTTTGAGCCCGTTCGCCTCCATCTGCCGGCGCACCAGATAGCGATGCGCGATCTGCAGCTTCTCGTCGGCGGTGTAGCCGGCAAGACTGATGATCTCCATGCGGTCGCGCAGCGGCCCAGGGACGGTGTCGAGCATGTTCGCGGTGGTGATGAACACCACCCGGCTCAAGTCGAACGGCACCGCGAGATAGTTGTCGCGGAACGTGTTGTTCTGCTC
>PLRT01000285.1:0-216 GCA_003164915.1 Hyphomicrobiales bacterium
GAGCAACCCGCGAAGCGGGCGCGGCCAAAGGACGTCCGAAGGAACGCCCGTCTTTCGACCGGCTGTGGACGCCGAGCCCGGATCGGGCACAGCGGACCAAGACGATCTTGAATTGCGATGTGTGAATCCGCTAGCGCGGGTCGCGGGGGAGGATAGGGCGTCGCCTCTGCCGGCTTTCGCCGCGCCGATCCGCTTCATGGGCGCCAGCGTGTCGTC
>PLRT01000285.1:232-4126 GCA_003164915.1 Hyphomicrobiales bacterium
TCGTCACCGCGGCGATGCGCGCGTTGCGCTCGACCAGCCACGACGGACCGCGGCCCTCGAGCTGGATGGCGACGAGCTGGCCGGCGATTTTGGTCGAGGTGTCGAAGCGCAGCGGATAGGAACCGACGAGATAGCGCTTGCCCTTCTCGAGTTCGTCCTCGGTCAGGCCGCCGCGCGCGAGATCGAGGATCTCGTTGCGGATCACCTCGAGCGATTCGTAGGCGCGCTCGTTCTTGGTCGTCGTGCCGCCGTGGAGGAAGCTCGCGTGGTCGAAGGCGGCGACCGCCGCCGAGGCCGAATAGGCGAGGCCGCGCTTCTCGCGCACCTCGCGGAACAGGCGCGAGGTGAGGCCGGTGCCGCCCCCGAGAATGTGGGCGAGCACGACGCAGGCCATGTGGTCGTCGTCGTCGCGTCCCGGCGCCGGGCGGCCGAAGCGGATCGTCGTCTGCGGCACGTCGAGGTCGACGACTTCGACGCCGCCGAGCCCCTCGAACGGCGCCGGCGCGATCGCGGCGCGGCCGTCGGCGGCGGGCAGGTCGGCGAAGATCTGATCGACCAGCGTGGCCGCGCGCGCTTCGTCGACCGCGCCGACGACCGAGACCGCCAGGGCGGCGCGGGTGAGGAGCCGCTTCGCCAATGCGGGCAGGTCTGCGCGAACGATCGCAGCCAGACTGTCCGCCGCGCCGCTGGTCGGCAGCCCATAGGGATGGCCGGGAAAGACGCGCCCGCGCCAGGCGCGGCCGGAGACGGCGCCCGGCTCGTTGGCCTCGTGGCGGATCTGGGCCAGCAATTGCTCGCGCACCCGCGCCGTCGGCGCTTCGTCGAAACGCGGCGCGTTGACGGCGAGGCGGGTGAGCTCGCCGGCGCGGTCGAGATGGCGGGCAAGCGTCTTCATCCGCCCGCCGAGGAAGTCGCGCTCGGGATGGAAGGAAAGCTCGACCGCCTTCTCGTCGAGCGCTTCGTGGAACGCCTGATCGTCGAGATCGGCGGCGCCCTCGTCGAGCAGGCCGGCAAGCAGAGCCGCCGCGCCGGCCTTGCCGGCCGGGTCCTGGGAGGCGCCGCCGCGAAAGGCGAATTCGAGCGCCACCAGCGGCACGGCGTAATCTTCCACCAGCCAGAAGCGCACGCCGCGCGGACTAACGAGGTCGCGCGCATTGACGGCGCTCGCGGCGAGCGGATTGGCGACGGGCTTGTTCATCAGCGTTTCCTCGGTCGCTCCGGCCTTACGCCGGCGGCAGCGCTAGGACGGCGGCGTCAGGCCGCCGTCGGTTGTTCGTCGGGCGGCTGCAGATATCCGGTGACGGCGCGGCGGCGCTCCAGCCATTTGCTTGCCGCGGCGACGATGTCTTCGGCGCGCACCGCCTCGATGCGCTGCGGCCATTGCTGCACGTCGTCGATCGTCTCGCCGGTGGCGAGCGACGCGCCGTACCACCGCGCCAGCGCGAACTGGCTGTCCTGGGCGTAGATCGCCTCGGCGACGAGGCGGGTCTTGGCGCGCTCGAGCTCTCCGGCGTCGACGCCCTCGGCGAGGAGGCCGGCGAGGATGCGGTCGACCCCGGCGTCAAGATCGGGCAGCGAAACGCCCGGCGCGGGAATGGCGTAGAGGAAGAAGCGCGTGTCGTCGAAGGCCGAGCCCATGTAATAGGCGCCGGCGGCGACGGCCTTCTTCTCCACGACCACCAACTTGCGATAGAGCAGCGCCGTCTGGCCGCCGCCGAGCAGATGGGCAAGCACTTCGAGCGCTTCGGATTCGCCTGGCGCGGCGGTGTGTTGCGACGGCGTGAGATAGCAACGCTGCCAGCTCGGCTGCTCGACCTTCTCGTCGTTGACGACCACCAGGCGGCGGGCGACCGATGGCGGCTCCTGCGGCCGGCTGCGCTTCGGCGTTTGCCCACGCGGGCGAACCGGCCCGTAGTAGCGCTCGGCGAGCGCGCGGGTCTCCGCGGGATCGACGTCGCCGGCGACGATCAGGATCGCGTTCTCCGGCGTGTAGAAGCGCGCGTAATAGGCGAGCGCGTCCTCGCGGCCGAGCCCCTCGATTTCGTGCGCCCAGCCGATGATCGGCGTGCCGTAGGGATGGTGGGTGAACAGCGTCGCCTGCATCGCCTCGTTGAGTTGCGACCCGGGGTCTGCGTCGCAATGCATGCGCCGCTCCTCGAGCACCACGTCGCGCTCCGGCGTCACGACTTCGTCGGTCAGCGTCAGTCCGGTCATACGGTCGGCCTCGAACTCCATCAGTTCGGCGAGATGTTCCTTGGCGACGCGCTGGAAATAAGCGGTGTAGTCGTTGCCGGTGAAGGCGTTCTCCTGGCCGCCGATCTCGGCGATGCGCCTGGAGAACTCGCCCTGCGGATGGGCCTTCGTGCCCTTGAACATCAGATGTTCGAGAAAATGGGCGATGCCCGACTTGCCCGGCGGGTCGTCGGCCGAGCCGTTGCGATACCAGACCATGTGCGTGACCACCGGGGCGCGGCGGTCGGGAATGACAACGACGGTCAGGCCATTGTCGAGCCGGAAGTCGACCACGCCGCCCGCTGGGGCGCGCTGGGCCGCCGATTTGGCGACGTCGAGGCTGGGTTCGGCGGAGGAAAGCGGCATCACGACCCGAGACGGCAGGAGACGCCGGCCGCCGGCGACGGCCGTTCACGTCGGAAAAAAGACATATAGGGTGCATTTCCCGCCGCCGCCAAGGGGCGGCGAGCGACATGGTCAAGGGGACGGCCGCGCGCGGACGATCTCGGCCTCCCAATCGGCGAGCAAAGCACGCCGCCGCCGTGGGTAGCGCTCCGGCCGCTCGGCGACCGATCCGATGCGATCGACGCGGAAATGGCGGAACGCCGCCCGCGTCTCGCACCAGGCGACCAGGATCAGCGCCGCCTCGAAATAGGAGATCGCCATCGGCCAGACGACACGCCAGGTCTCGGCGCCCTTGGCGTCGGAATAGACGATCGCCAGCTTGCGCTCGCCACGGATCGCGGCGCGGATCGGCGCGAGATGCGCTTCTCCGGTCGCGATCGCCGCGCTCGGAACGACCAACGACGAGGGCGCGGCGACGAGCTCGGCGCGGTCGGGCGGCATGACCGCGGCGAGCTTGGCCAGCGCCGACTCCGCCGCCTTGGCGAGCCCGGCGTCGGCGCGCGCGCCGACCCACAAGGCGCCGAGCGTCAGCGCCTCCACTTCGTCGACCGTCAGCATCAGCGGCGGCAGAGTGAAGCCGGGCTTCAGCACGTAGCCCAGCCCCGCCTCGCCTTCGATGTCGGCGCCTTGCGCCTGTAGCGCGGCGACGTCGCGATAGAGCGTGCGCAGGCTGACGCTGAGCTCCTGGGCGAGCGTTGCGCCGGAAACCGGCCGCCGGCGGCGCCGCAAAGCTTCCATCAGCTCGAGCAGGCGGCGCGCGCGCGACATCGCGCTAGCTCCCGCCGCGCATGGCGAAGATGGCGATCTGGGTGTCGCCGTAGGTTCGCGCGTCGATCGCTTCGAGTGCGGCCGGCGCGACCATCGCCGCTTTTGCCGCCTCCTCGACGACCACCAGCGCGCCAGGCCTGAGCCATTCGCCGGCGATCAGCGAAGCGAGCGCCGGGCCGGCGAGGCCTTCGCCATAGGGCGGATCGAGAAATGCGAGATCGAACGGGCCGCCCGCCGGCGCCTTGCCGAGCCGGGTCGCATCGGCGCGCCAGATGCGGGTGACGCCGCCCAAGGCCAGCGCCTCGACATTGGCGCGCAACAGCGCGCGCGCTTCCGACCCATTGTCGACCAGCAAAGCGAAGCCCGCGCCGCGCGACAGAGCCTCGATCGCCAGCGCGCCCGAGCCGGCGAACAGGTCGACCACCCGCGCGCTCTCGACCGCGCCGGGATGGCGGTGCAGCAGGATGTCGAAGATCGACTCGCGCAGCC
>PLRT01000064.1 GCA_003164915.1 Hyphomicrobiales bacterium
GGTCGAGCGTCAGGTCGTCGGCGAGTCTGGGCGCGGCGAAGCGGTCGTATTCGGCGAGCGTCTCGTCGAAGCGGCCGAGCTCGATCTGGAAGGCGGCGAGATGCCAGCCGTTGTGGCCGGCCATGAAATGCGCGGGCCGCCAATTGGCGCGGGTCGACTTGAGGAAGGCGATCCCCTCTTCCTGCCGGTTGGCGGTCTCGAACACGTGGGCGAGCGCGTGCGTCGCCCAGCCGTCGGCGGGATTGCCCGCCAGCGCCTCGCGCCCTACCGCCTCGGCGCGCTCGAGCTCGCCCGATTCCTCGAGGCCGAACGCATAGGCGCCGAGCACGAAACTGGTCAGCGGATTGTCGCGCTCCCACGCCGGCAGCACGCGCGCCGCGGAATCGCGGATGGCGAGCGAGTGGCCGAGCATGAAATGCGCGTCTTCGACCAGCCGCAGCGCCAGCGCGTCGCTCGGATGGTCGGCGAGAATGTCGTCCCACACCTGTTCGGCGTCGAAGGCGCGGCCCGTCGCCCAGGCCTTGGCGGCGGCGAGATGGCGGCGCTCGCGCTCCGACGCGCCGCCGATCGCCGCCTCGGCCGCACCGAGCGCCTTGACCACTTCGGGATGATCGCCGCGAAACCCGCCGATCAGGAAGAGGTCGGCAATCGCAATGGCGCCGAGCGCGAACGCGGGATCGCCGGCGAGCGCGCCGTTCAGCGTTTCGACCGGATCGCCCCTGAGGCCCCAGTAGTCGGCGACAGCGCGGTCGAACGCCGCCGCCGAAGCGGGCGCGCCGGCGAGCGGCAGCCCCTGCTGGTCTTTCGCCATCGCGCAGCTCCTCGGCTCAATTGCGGCTCATCGCCAAGATAGCGCAGCGAGGTCGGCGGCGAAATCGGCGACGGCTCAGGCGGCGGTGGGCGGCGCGAAGCGCAGCGCGACGCCGATGCGGTTCCACTGGTTGATGACGCCGATCGCGACGGTGAGGAACACCGCCTCGCTCTCGCTGAACTCAGCCCTGAGCGCCGTGTAGTCGGCGTCGGAAGCCGATTCCGGGCCGAGCCGGGTCAGCGTCTCCGTCCAGGCGAGCGCCGCGCGCTCGCGCGCGTCGAAGACCGCCGCCTCGCGCCACACCGCGACGAGATCGAGCTTGGCGAGCGGAACCTTCAACTTGCGCGCAAAGTTGAGGTGGAACCGCACGCAGAAGACGCAGCCGTTGATCTGCGAGGCGCGCACCTTGACGAGCTCGATGAGGCTTTTGTCGAGCCCGGCTTCGCCCGAAGTCTTGCTGAGGTCGCGCAACGTCGCTGCGACCGCGGGCGCGCGGGCGACAAAATCTTCGTAGCGGATGCGGGGGACGACGCCGGGCATGCTGGCTCTCCGAGTGGAACGGGGATATTGTTAGGGTCCTAACATTCTATTCGAGCCCTGACGCCATGCGCAAGCCCGCCACGTCCCCCTCCATTCCCGGTCTCGGCGAAGGCCAGCGCGGCGAGGCGGGCCACCTCGGCTATCTGCTGCGGCAGGCCTCGCTGGCCTGGCGCGCGCGGATGGAGCATGCCCTCGCCGAATTCGCGGTGACGCCGCCGCAATTCGCCGCGCTGACCATGATCGGCGCCTATCCCGGCCTGTCGAGCGCCGATCTGGCGCGACTATCGCTGCTGACGCCGGCGACGGTCGCCGGCATCGTCGCCAATCTCAAGCGCGCCGGCGCGTTGACCGCGCGCCGGCACCCGGTCCACGGCCGTATCCTTCAGCTCGCGCTCACCGCCAAGGGCAACGCGCAGTTGGCGCGCTGCAAACGCCGCGTCTATTCTCTAGAGGCGCGGCTTGCAGAGGATCTCTCGCCGGCCGAAGAGAAGGCGGTGCGCCGCTGGCTGGCGCTGGCGGCGCGTGCGGGGTGAGGCGCAATACCGGCTTTGGCGCCGCAGCGTGGAACGGTTAGGCTCAGCGCCTGATCGCTCTCGCGGAAGAGGCCTCGATGCTGCGCGCGTTTCTCATCCTCGTCTGCCTCGCCGCCTCGCCGGCGTTCGCGCAAACGATGCATCATCACGCCATGATGGAAGCCGGCGACGGCGGGCCGATCACGCCGACCCAGGGCGGCCAAGGCGCCTTTGCGGCCATTCAGGAGATCGTCGCCATTCTCGAAGCCGATCCGAAGACCGACTGGTCGAAGGTCGATATCGAGGCGCTGCGCCAGCACCTGATCGACATGGACGCCGTCACTCTGCGCTCCGAATCGAAAACCGAGCCGGTCGACGGCGGCGTGCGCTTCGTCGTCACCGGCGCCGGCCCGGTCCGAGACTCGATCCGTCGCATGATCTTCGCCCATGCCGCGACGATGAACGGCGTCGGCGGCTGGCGCATGAGCGCGGCCGAGATCGACGACGGCGCGACGCTGACCGTGCTGGCGCCGCCCAAGGACGCCACCAAGCTCAAAGCGCTCGGCTTTATCGGCGTCTTGACGCTCGGCATGCACCACCAGATGCATCATCTCATGATCGCCAAAGGCGAGGCGCTCCGTCCGTAGCGGTCGACGCCGCGACTCACGCGCGCAACGACCGCGCCGTGGCGGCAGCGACGCCGACGCAGAGGATGAGGAATGCGATTCCGAGCCTGAGGCTCGCGCCCTGCGCAATCGCGCCGATGACGACCGGGCCGCTGAGCAACCCGGCGTAACCGGCCGTCGCGACCATCGCCACGCCGGCCGCCGGGACCGAAGTTCGTCCCGCCGCGGCGCTGAAAAGACTCGGCACGACGTTTGACAGACCGGCGCCGACCAGCGCGAAGCCGACCGTCGCCGGACCGAGTCGCGGATCGACGACGGCCAGCGCAAGGCCAGCGGCGGCGAGCGTCGCCCCCCAGCGCACGACGCGCGCGCGGCCCCAGGCGCGCACCACGTTGTCGCCGAGGAGCCGGCCGATCACCATCGTCGCCGAAAAGGCGGCGAAGCCGAGCGGCGCGATCGCCTGCGGC
Organism: Hyphomicrobiales bacterium; assembly: GCA_003164915.1. Lineage (GTDB taxonomy): Bacteria > Pseudomonadota > Alphaproteobacteria > Rhizobiales > Beijerinckiaceae > Roseiarcus. The sequence goes on from PLRT01000064.1 coordinate 2,957, forward strand.
GCGTGCGCGGTCTCCATGAGATAGACGCCGGCCCAATCGCCCATTGCGCCTTCGCAGGCCATGCACAGCAGCGCCGCGAGACAGAGCGGCAGCAGCGCTACCGCCGGCGGGGCGATATGGGCTTGCGCCGACTGCGGCGTGAGGCCCGTCTCCTGCAACCAGGGCCAGACCAGCGCGGCGAGCGCAACAACCACGGCGGCGGCGACGCCGAGCGACCAAGTGGGGCCAAACACAAGCAACGCGGCGCCCAACCCGGCGCCGACGAGGCCGCCGGCGCTCCACGCCGCGTGGAACGACGACATGATCGCCGCGCCCCAGCGGCGCTCAACGGCGCTGGCGTAACCGTTCATCGTGACGTCGAGCAGCCCGTTCGCCGCGCCCATCGCGAAAGCCGCAGCGACCAATGTCGCGAGGTCGGCCGCAAAGGCCGGCAGCGGCAGCGTAACGCCGAACAGCAGCGCCGCGACGCGCGTCGCCTTGGCGGGGCCGAGCCGCCGCGTCAGGCGCGCCGCGAGTTGCATCAGCAGGACCGCGCCGACGGCGAAGGCGAACAGGACGAAGCCGAGCGCGCCGTCGGAGAGCACAAGGCGGCCCTTCAGGGCCGGAATGCAGGCGGCCCAGGCGCCGATGCCAGTTCCGTTGGCGAGAAAGACGGCGACGACGGCGGCCCGTTCGGACCACGACGCCGATCGCGTCGCGAGGACGGCGCCGCTCATCGCGGCGCGCCGCTGAGGCGGCCGGAACGCAGGACGTCGACGCCGGCGCGGCGCAGCGCCGCCAGCGCCGCCTCCGGCGCGTCGGCTTCGACGACCAGATGCGTGAGCCGCGAAGCCGGCATGACGGCGAAGGGGGCGGCGGTTCCGAGCTTATCGGTCGTCACCGCAGCGGCGACAGCCTTGGCGCCCTCGGCGATGAGCCGCTTGAATTCGGCCTCTTCGGCGTCGAAGGCGGCGACGCCAGCTTCGGCGTCGACCGCGCAGGCGCCGAGAAAGGCGAGATCGACGCGGATCTCGCGCGCGTCGCGCAATGCCCGCGCCCCGAGCGCCGCGCCGGAGCGCGGATCGACGCGACCGCCGATGACGATCAGTTCGACGCCCGGCCTGCCGACGAGATCGGCGGCGATGTCGGGCGCGTTGGTCGCGATGACGATTCCGAGGCCGGGAGGAAGCGCGCGCACGATCGCGGCNNGGCCGGCGAAAGCGGCAGCGCGCCGCCGTAGACGCGCCGGCACTTCCCCGCCGCGGCCATTTCGCGCAAGTCGCGCCGGATCGTGTCCTCGGAGGTGCAAAACTCGCGCGCGAGATCACCGGCGAGCACGCGGCCGCGGCGGGCGAGGCGATCGAGAATGATCTGCTGGCGTTCGTCGGGGAGAGCGGGTGAGACGCTGGCCGGCATCGCGATCCAATCGTGTATTAACCGATACAATCGTGCATTAACGTGCATTCTTCGTCAAGCGCTTTCTCGACCGTCGGCGCGAAGACGTCGGCCCACACGCCGCCAAAGGGTTGCCAGGTCGTCTCTCGCTTTCAGGGTTCAGTTCAGCGACGCGGCCCGGAACGCCGATCCGCGCGCCGCCCGTCTTTTGGCGCCTAACCGCTTGATATTCCGAGATCGGCGAATCGTCTTGCGCGGCCGTCTAGACCGACAGCCGCCGCCGGACCTCGCTCTCGACCATGTCCTTGCGCTCGCCGGCGAGGACAACGGCGCCGCGGTCCATCACCGCGTAATCGTCGGCGAGGTCGCGCGCCCATTCGAAATATTGCTCGACGACGACGATCGCCATCCCGCCGCGCTGGCGCAGGTAGCGGATGGCGTTGCCGATGTCGCGGATGATTGACGGCTGGATGCCTTCGGTCGGCTCGTCGAGCACCAGCAGCTTCGGCCGCGTCACCAGCGCGCGGGCAATCGCCAATTGCTGCTGCTGGCCGCCGGAGAGGTCGCCGCCGCGCCGGCCCATCATCTCGGCCAGCACCGGAAACAGGCTGAAGATTTCGTCGTCGATCGTGCGCTTGTCGCGCGAGACCGCCGCGTAGCCGGTCATCAAGTTCTCGCGCACGGTGAGCAGCGGAAAGATCTCGCGCCCCTGCGGCACGAAGCCGACGCCGCGGCGCGCGCGCAAATGCGGCGCGAGACCGCTGATCTCCTCGTCCATCCAGCGGATCGAGCCGGCGGCGATCGCCTGTTGGCCGACAATCGCGCGCAGCAGCGACGACTTGCCGACGCCGTTGCGGCCGAGCACGCAGGTAATGCGTCCGATCGCCGCCTTGAGCGAGACTGCGCGCAGCGCCTGGGCGGCGCCGTAATAGAGATCGATCGCTTCGACGCTCAGCATCGCTACCGTCCGAGATAGACTTCAATAACGCGCTCGTCGGCGCTCACCTGATCGAGCGAGCCTTCGGCGAGCACCGATCCCTCGTGCAGCACCGTCACCTTGACGCCGAGTTCGCGCACGAAGGCCATGTCGTGCTCGACGACGACGACCGAATGGTTGCGCGCGATCTCGCGCAGCAGTTCGGCGGTGGCGGCCGTCTCGGCGTCGGTCATGCCGGCGACCGGCTCGTCGACCAGCAGGAGCTTGGGGTCCTGGGCGAGCAGCATGCCGATCTCCAGCCATTGCTTCTGGCCGTGCGACAGAGCGCCGGCCAGCCGACCGCGCTGGTCGGTCAGGCGGGTCGTCGTCAGGATGCGCTCGATCGTCTCGCGCTCGACCGCGGCGGCGCCGCCGAACAGCGTCGCGAACACGCTGCGCGGCGCCTTGGCGGCAAGCAGCAAGTTGTCGTTCACGGTGTGGTTCTCGAACACCGTCGGCTTCTGGAACTTGCGGCCGACGCCGAGCTCGGCGATCTCGGCCTCGTCGAGGCGGGTGAGGTCGTGGCGACCCTCGAAATACACCTCGCCCTCGTCGGGCCGGGTCTTGCCGGTGATGACGTCCATCATCGTCGTCTTGCCGGCGCCGTTGGGACCGATGATCGCCCGCATCTCGCCTGGCTCGAGCGCCAGCGACAGCCCACGCAAGGCCTTGTAGCCGTCGAATGAGACGCTGACGCCGTCGAGATAGAGCAGCGAGCTGGTGAGTTCGGGCTTGGTCTCGTCGCTCATCGCGCGCCCTCCTCCTGCTGCGCCAGGGACGGCGTCGGAGTCGGCGTCGGCGGCGTCGGCCGGGCGGGGCGGCGCAGGTTCAACAGGCCGATCAGCCCCTTGGGCAGGAACAGAGTGACAAGCACGAACAGCCCGCCGAGCGCGTAGAGCCAATACTCGGGGAAGACGCCGGTGAAATAGGTCTTGGCGAAATTGACCGCCACCGCGCCGAGCGCCGCGCCGACCAGCGTGCCGCGGCCGCCGACCGCGACCCAGATCACCGCCTCGATCGAATTGCCGGGGTCGAATTCGCTCGGGTTGATGATGCCGACCTGCGGCACGTAGAGCGCGCCGGCGACGCCGGCCATCACCGCCGACACCACGAAGATGAACAGCTTGTAGTTCTCAACCCGATAGCCGAGGAAGCGCACGCGGCTCTCGGCGTCGCGAATCGCGATCACCGCCTTGCCGTATTTCGAGACGACGATCGCCCGGCTGATGAGGTAACTCAGCGCCAGCGCCAGCGCGGAGAGAGAGAACAGGGCGGCGCGGGTCGCGTCCGACTGGACATTGAAGCCGAGAATGTCCTTGAAATCGGTCAGGCCGTTGTTGCCGCCGAAACCGAAATCATTGCGGAAGAAGGCCAGCTTCAGCGCATAGGTCATCGCCTGGGTGATGATCGACAGATAGACGCCGGTGACGCGCGAGCGGAACGCGAACCAGCCGAAGGCGAAGGCGAGCAAGCCGGGAACGAGCATCACCATCAGCGACGCGTAGGCGAAGGAGTGGAAGCCCCACCAGGCGACCGGCAGTTCCTTCCAGTTCAGGAACACCATGAAGTCGGGCAGGACCGGGTTGGCGTAAACCCCGCGTGCGCCAATCTGCCGCATCAGGTACATGCCCATCGCATAGCCGCCCAGCGCGAAAAAGGCGCTGTGGCCGAGCGACAGGATGCCGCAATAGCCCCAGACCAGGTCGAGCGCGACGGCGAGAATCGCGTAGCACATGTACTTGCCGAGCAGCGCCACGACGTAGGGCGGCATGGCGAAAGCCGAGTCGTGCGGCACGACCAGCGCGAGGATCGGCGCCAGCGCCGCCGCGCCGATCGTAATGATCAGGAACGCGACGCCGAGGCGGTCGAGGCGGGGAAGCGGCATCATCACGTCAGGCCTCCACCGCGCGGCCCTTGAGCGCGAACAGGCCGCGTGGGCGCTTCTGGATGAACAGGATGATGAAGACCAGCAGCAGGATCTTGCCGAGCACGGCGCCGATCACCGGCTCAAGCAGCTTGTTGGCGACGCCGAGCACCGTGGCGCCGAGCAGGGTGCCCCACAGATTGCCGACGCCGCCGAGCACCACGACCATAAAGCTGTCGATGATGTAACCCTGGCCGAGATTGGGCGAGACGTTGTCGATCTGCGACAGCGCGACGCCGGCGACCCCAGCGACGCCGGAGCCCAGCGCGAAAGCGAGCATGTCGATGCGGCCGGTCGAGATGCCCATCGCCGCCGCCATGCGGCGGTTCTGGGTCACTGCGCGCATCCGCAGGCCGAACGGAGTCGCGCGCAGTGCGAGCTGCAGCGCGACGAAGACGAGAATCGCCAGCGCGACGATCCAGAGCCGGCCGGTGGTGATCTGCAGGCCCGCCCAGTCGAACGACCCCGACATGAAGTTTGGCGCGGAGACCTGACGGTTGTTGGCGCCGAAAAGGCTGCGCACCGCCTGCTGGAGGATCAACGACACGCCCCAGGTGGCGAGCAGCGTTTCGAGCGGCCGACCGTAGAGGAAGCGAATGACCAGGCGCTCGATCGCGACGCCGACGATCGCCGAGACGAGGAAAGCGAGCGGCAGCGCGACGGCGAGCGACCATTGCAGGAGGCTCGGCGGCAGCGCGCTCTGGACGACGAAGGTCGTATAGGCGCCGAGCATCACCATCTCGCCGTGCGCCATGTTGATGACGCCCATGACGCCGAAGGTGATGGCGAGGCCGATCGCGGCGAGCAGCAACACCGAAGCGGCCGAGATGCCGTAGATCAGGTTCTGCAGCACGCTGAGCCAGGCGAGATGGGCCTTGATCGCCGCCTTGGCGTCAAGCGCGGCGGCCTTGACCGCCGGGTCGTCGCTCTGGTTGGCGACCTGATCGATCAGGCTCTGCGAGTCCTGATCGCCGCGCGCCTTCAAGGTCGCGACGGCGGCGACCCGGTCGGCGGTCGGGGTCTTCGAGTCGAGGACGACAATCGCCGCGCGCGCCTGACGCAGAAGTTCGGCCACGTGCGGATCGCTCTCATGCGAAAGCTGCGCCTCGAGCGCCTTCAGCGCGCTGGCGTCGCGGGTCTCGAACACCGCCTCGGCGGCGCCGGCGCGCTTTTGCGGATCGGGATTGGCGAGGGTCAGCGCGCCCATCGCCGCCTCGATCGCGCTGCGGAGCGCGTTGTTGATCCGCACCTTCTTGAACGCGCCGGCGTCGACGCCGTCGAGCTTCTCGCCGGTCTTGGCGTTGATCAGGTCGTCGCCGGTCGTCTTGTAGACGATGATGTGGTCGGCCTGATCGATCAGCAGACGGTTGTCGCCGAGCGCGTCGAGGATCGCCGGCGCGTTGGCGGCGCCGGTCGCGGCGAGTTCGTTGATCGCCTGCTCGGTGCGCGGGAATTTGTCGTCGAAGAATTTCGCCAGCGCGTCGTCGACGGCGTCCGCGCGCGCGACCGTCGTGCAACAGAGAAAGAAAAGGACGGCGACGAGGCGCGCGAGCGGCATTGAGGTCACTTGGCGGTCTCTCGGTCGGAAGGTCTCGCCGCGCCATCTGCGCCGCGCGAAGACCCTGCCTGAATGGGGCGCCGCTCGCGGAAAGCGGCGAGCGGCGCCCGGTCCTGGGATCGCGTCAGACCGCGCGGCTCAGCCGCCGCACTTGCCGGTCTTGACGTTGAAGTTGCCGCAGTTCATCGGGTGGCGCCAGTCGGAGATCAGGTCGCGCGACCCTTCGAGGTAGGGCGACCACTCCTGCGCCACCACCGTGCCCGGCGTCTGCCAGACGGTGTTGATCAGGCCGTTCGACTGGATCTCGCCGATGTAGACCGGCTTGGTGATGTGGTGGTTGGGCATCATCGTCGCGATGCCGCCGGTGAGGTTGGGGACGGCGACGCCGATCATCGCGTCGATCACCTTGTCCGGATCGGTCGTGCCGGCCTTCTCGACCGCCTTGACCCACATGTTGAAGCCGATGTAGTGCGCTTCCATTGGATCGTTAAAGGTGCGCTTCGGGTTCTTTGTGAAGGCGCGCCACTTCTCGATCTCCGCCTTGTTCTCGGGCGTGTCGATCGTCTGGAAATAGTTCCAGGCGGCGAGATGGCCGACAAGCGGCTTAGCGTCGAGGCCGGCAAGCTCTTCTTCGCCGACCGAGAACGCGACCACCGGGATGTCGGTCGCCTTGATCCCCTGGTTGCCCAGCTCCTTGTAGAACGGCACATTGGCGTCGCCGTTGATCGTCGAAACGACGGCGGTCTTCTTGCCCGCGGAACCGAAGGCCTTGATCTTGGTGACTTCGGTCTGCCAGTCGGAGAAGCCGAACGGCGTGTAGTTGATCATGATGTCTTCAGGCGCGACGCCCTTCGACTTGAGGTAGGCCTCGAGGATTTTGTTGGTGGTGCGCGGATAGACGTAGTCGGTGCCTTCCAGCACCCAGCGTTTCACCGAACCGCCATCGGCGCTCATGAGATAGTCGACCGCCGGAATCGCCTGCTGGTTGGGCGCGGCGCCGGTGTAGAAGACGTTGCGCTCGGACTCTTCGCCCTCGTACTGAACCGGATAGAAGAGGATGTTGTCGAGTTCCTTGAACACCGGCAGCACCGACTTGCGCGACACCGAGGTCCAGCAGCCGAACACGACCGCGACCTTGTCCTTCGAAATCAGCTCGCGCGCCTTCTCGGCGAACAACGGCCAGTTCGAAGCGGGGTCGACGACTACCGGCTCAAGCTTCTTGCCGAGCAGGCCGCCCTTCTTGTTTTGCTCGTCGATGAGCATCAGCATGACGTCCTTCAGCGTCGTCTCGCTGATCGCCATCGTGCCGGAGAGCGAGTGAAGAATGCCGACCTTAATCGTGTCCTCCGCGTGAGCCGCGAAGGCGCTCAGCGCAACGGCGCCGCCGACCAACGCGCCGGCCGCGCGCAATACGAAACGTCTCGTCACTGACATATTCGACCCCGTCGTTCGTTCCCAGCCCGGAGAAACGGCGCGCAAGCGCGCACCGATCCGGCCGCGCCCGCGACGCAAGCGCCATGCCAGTCGTGAAGTTTGGAATCAGCGGCGGCGCCGGTTCTGGGCGCCGAAAGGCGCGTCAAAACGCGCAATTGTTGATCGCGGCGCCCGATCTCGCGCCGCCCAGCTCGTCAGCGCGGGGCGCGCTTGCCGAGGATGCGCTGGAGCGTGCGCCGATGCATGTTGAGCTGGCGCGCCGTCTCGGAGACGTTGCGTTCGCACGACTCGTAGACCCGCTGGATGTGCTCCCAGCGAACCCGGTCCGCTGACATCGGATGTTCGGGGCTGTCGATGCGCTGGCCCTTTTCGGCGGTCAGCACGGCGACGACCTCGTCGGCGTTGACCGGCTTGGCGAGGTAGTCGTAGGCGCCGAGCTTGACCGCCACCACGGCGGTGGCGATCGCGCCATAGCCGGTGAGGATGATCGCCTTGGCGTCCGGCCGCTTGGCCTTGAGCGCCTTCATCACGTCGAGGCCGGTGCCGTCGCCGAGCTTGAGGTCGATAACCGCGAAGGCAGGCGCCTCCGCCTGGATGGCGGCGAGCCCTTCGGCGACGCTGACGGCGACCCGCGGCGTGAAGCCGCGCGACCCCATGGCTCGCGCCAATCGCTCGCCAAAAGGTCTATCGTCGTCGACGATTAGAAGGGATTTATCCAGCGCCGTCGGCTCTGCAGCCGGCGGGCTTAGGGAGTCCTTGTCGGGCTCCGCCGTCTCGTTTCGGTTAGCCATAATCCTAACCTTCTAGCCTCTGTCGCAACGCTAGTCGACCCTGTTCGAACTTTTCGATCGGCCAGGCGATCGTCGCGACGGCGCCTGACCCCGGGGCCGGCGCATTGGAAATTCCCAAGACCGCTCCGGACCTTTCCAGCAGCGCCTTGGCGATGAAGAGGCCGAGCCCGAGGCCGCCCGCAGCGGCGTCGTCCTCGCGCCGCCGCGCCGCGCCGCCGCGGGTGGAAATATAGGGCTCGCCCAGCCGTCCGAGCACCTGGGGCGGGAACCCGGGGCCGTCGTCGGCGATCACGATGCGGACCTCGGAGGCAGTCCACGAGGCGCGGATCAGCACCCGCTGTTCGGCGAAGCTGACCGCGTTCTCGACGATATTGTGGAGGCCGTAAATCAGGCCTGGGTTGCGCCGGCAGACCGGTTCGGGCGGCGCGCCGTCGCTCTCGACCTCAATCGCCACGTCGAGCAGCCGGTGCGGGGCGACGATCTCCTCGATCAGGTCGCCGAGCGTCGTCTCCTCGAGCGAAGCGGCGGCGATCGTGTCCGGAGACGACAATTTGCGGAGAATCAAGCGACAGCGTGCGACCTGCTCCTCCGCCAGGCGCAGGTCGTCGGCCCATTGGGCGGCGATCTGAGGCTGGGCTGCGAGGTCGTGGACGACCAGCGCGACCGTCGCCAGCGGCGTGCCCAATTCATGGGCGGCCGCGGCGGCGATGCCGTCGAGCTGGCTCAAGTGCTGCTGACGGGCGAGCGTGAGTTCGGTGGCGGTCAGCGCGCTGGTCAGTTGCCGAGCCTCCTCGGCGATGCGGCTGCCGTAGATGGCGATGAAAGCGCCGCTGACGGCGATGCTTATCCACATTCCTAAAACGTATAATGATGGCGGCTCGAATTCCGTTCCATCGGGCCAGCGTAGCGGCGCGCTCCACAATTGCAGCGCGGTCGCACAGGCCAGCGTGAAGGCGAGCAGCGCCAACGTGCGACGCAGCGGCAACGCCACCGCGGCGGTCATGATCGGCGCGAGAAAGAGAAACGAGAACGGGTTGGCGAGGCCGCCGGACAGCGCGAGCAGGGCCGCAAGCTGGGCGACGTCATAGGCGAGCACATAGATCGCCCAGGAATCGTCGAGCCGATGGCTGACCGGAAAGCGCACCCTGAGGCCGACGTTGACCACCACCGAGGCGGCGACGCACACAAAGCAGGCGAGGACCGGGAATTGCAGGCCGAGCGCATAATGGGCGGTCAGGATCGCCGCCGTCTGACCGACGATCGCCAGCCAGCGCAGCCAGATGAGAGTGTCCACACGCAGCCGACGCGCCCGCTGCCCGAAGTCCTCGTCGTCGAACGCGTCCAAATTCGCTTCGCTGTCTGTCGGGGCGGGCGCGACGCGACCGCCTACGGAATCTTTTCGTTAGGATATACGCCCCACAGCGCAACTTGTTCAATATAGCCTTTGTATCCATCGCCGCCGATCAGGCACCAGGCGCCGTCGCAGGAATAGACGTTGGCGATCACGCCCGATTGCAGCGTGGCGGCCACGTCGGCGCCGCCGCGCGGCTGGGCATGAATCTTGTAGGCTGCGCCTTTCTTGCCGACCCCGACCAGGGCCGTGCGCCGACCCGACAGCAGCGAATGCAGCACCCAGCCTTCGACGCCCTCCGAATCGCGCACCTTGCGCCAGATATCGAACTCGGCGGTGATCTCCACCGGCAGGCCGGCTCTCTGATAGACCCATTTGATCGCGTGATCCTTCGACGGGCCTTCGCGCAGGTTGACGCGGTCGGTCTTGAGGCTGGCGTAGCGCGGCAGCGGCAGCCCGGTCACCGTTCCGACCGGGTCGGCGGCGGCGGCGCTCGCCCACAGCGCCAGCGTCGCCGCCAGAATGAGCGGCAGGGCGCGCGACCAAAGCGAAACGATCGACGGCTTTCTCATGCGTCACCCACGCTGTGGCGCGACTCCGGCGTCCTTGTCTTTGCCCCGCCATCTGCTAGAGAGGCCGCGACGATGAACGGAGCGAAGGTCGGACCGCGGCTGCGAGCCCGGGACTTTCCTTTTGCGCGGAGCGTCGTAAACGGGGCGTTAAGGCATTTGATATTGCGCGCGAACGTGGTTGAAATCTGGCGGGCCGCCGCTGGCGGCGGAAAGGGCGGGGAGGTACGGGCTTGATGTCGAAGAAGAAGCCCCTCGTCGTCGTCACTCGCAAGCTGCCCGACTTGGTCGAGACGCGGATGCGCGAATTGTTCGACGCGCGCCTCAATCTCGACGACAAGCCGATGAGCGAGAGCGATATCGTCGACGCGATGCGCGAGGCCGACGTGCTCGTCCCCACCATCACCGACACGATCAGCGCCGGCATGATCGCCCAGGCCGGTGAGCAGATGAAGCTGATCGCCAATTTCGGCAACGGCGTCGATCACATCGACGTCACTTCGGCGTTGCGCCGCGGCGTCACCGTCACCAACACCCCCAGCGTGCTGACCGAGGACACCGCCGACATTACGATGGCGCTGATCCTCAGCACCGCGCGGCGGATCGCCGAGGGCGCGCGCATCATTCCCGAAGGGCGCTGGACCGGCTGGTCGCCGACCTGGATGCTGGGCCGGCGCATCACCGGCAAGCGGCTCGGCATCATCGGCATGGGCCGCATCGGCCAGGCGCTGGCGCTGCGCGCGCGCGCTTTCGGCATGTCGATCCACTACCACAACCGCCGCCGCGTCGCGCAGCAGGTCGAGGAGGCGCTCGAGGCGACCTACTGGGATTCGCTCG
>PLRT01000109.1 GCA_003164915.1 Hyphomicrobiales bacterium
CTCGGCACGGTGATCGGCGCCATCGCCTGGGGCCGCCTCGCCGACCGCATCGGCCGCAAGGCGGCCTTCTCCTGGTGTGTCCTCCTCTTCACCCTCTTCACCCTGGCCTCGGTGTTCACGCCGAACGACGGCTGGATCGTGCTCGCCATTTGCCGCATCTTCGTGGGCATTGGCGTCGGCGGTCTGAATATCACCTCGATCCCGTACGTGCAGGAGTTCGTCCCCGCCAAGCAGCGTGGCTTACTTTCCGGCCTGGCCTCGGTGTTCATCCCCCTCGGCCTGTTCCTCGGATCGGTCGCGCAGATGATTGTCGGCTCCAACTGGCGCCTGCTCATCGCCTTGGGCGCGCTCCCGATCTTCCTGCTGCTCTGGCTGCGCAATGTGCCCGAGTCGCCCCGTTTCCTGCAATCGAGGGGCCGCACCGCCGAGGCGCGTAAGGCGCTCGCCTGGGCCCTGGAATTCCCGGTCGAGCAGCTCGGCGCTCTGCCCGAGATCAAGTCCGTCCAGTCCGCGTCCTACTCGATCGTCTTCAGCAAATACCTCAGGTCGCTCATCATCATCACTCTCGGCTCGTTCTGCTTCATTCTCGGTTCGTTCGTCATCCAGAGCTGGGGACAGTCCATCCTCGGCTCGGGATACAAGTTCACCCCCGGGATGATCGGCGCCCTGTTCATGGTGGTGTCGCTCGGCGACCTGCTCGGTCGGCTCACCTCGGCGTGGCTGGCTGACCGCATCGGGCGGCGCTGGACGATGTTCGGGTTCGGCCTCGTCGGCGCTGTCGGCCTGTTGATCGCGGCGGGGTCGGCGATGATCACAACGGCCGCCAACTGGGACGTTTCCAGCGCTGGCTGGGTGTTCTTCGTCGGCATCTTCATCGCCATGACGTTCGGCGACGGCGCGTTCGGCATCCTCAACGCCTTCGGGGCCGAACAGTTCCCGAATGAGGCCCGCCCGACGGGTCTCGGCCTCGGCTACGGCATCGGCGCCACCGCGAAGATCTTTGGCCCTGCGCTTGTCGGCGCTCTGTTCGGGACAAAAGTGTCTCTAGATTCCATCCCGCTCCCCTTCACAGTGTTCGCGGTGCTGCTCGTCCTTGGCGGGATTGTCTACCTGTTCGCCAAGGAAACCAAAGGCGTGTCGCTCGACTCAATCTGACACGCTTTGCGCTCGATCGCTTCGCGACGCGCAAAGACCCTCGAGCGAAAACAAGGCGTAGGAAAATTGCTTTCGCTCGAATGGCCTACCGGATCCGGCGGATCCGGTAGGCAACGCGCCAATCCCGAATCATGAGAACAAAGGTTCGACCATGAGCATGATCGACGAGATCACACGCGAGAAATGGATTCTTGGAGCCTTCCCCGAGTGGGGTACTTGGCTCAACGAAGAAATCGACGCCACGCAGGTCGCGCCCGGAACGTTCAGTATGTGGTGGATCGGCTGCACAGGCATCTGGCTCAAGACCCAGAACGGCGCCAGCATCGCCACCGACTTGTGGTTTGGCAACGGAAAGCGGTCTCAGAAGACCAAGGAGATGGCGCCGTTCCACCAGATGCGGAACATGACAGGCGGGAGGGCGACACAGCCGAACCTGCGCGCCGCCCCCATCGTTTTCGATCCATTCGCCGTGACTGAGGTCGACGCCGTGCTGTCGACCCACCTCCATCAGGATCACATCGACCCCTTCTTTGCGGCGGCGGTGCTGAAGAACTGCGCGCCCGACGTCCCCTTCATCGGCCCGCAGGGGTGCGCGAACCTGTGGATGAAGTGGGGCGTTCCCGCCAGCCGGATCAAGGTGGTCCGACCTGGCGACAGCGTGACTATCAAGGATGTGGAGATCGTGGTGCTCGAGTCGTTCGATCGCACCGTGCTCGTCACGTCGAACGAGTCCCTTCTGGGCAAGACGCCCACTATGGACGACAAGGCCGTGAACTATCTATTCAAAACGCCGGGCGGCAATTTGTACCATAGCGGCGACTCGCACTACTCCATCCGCTACGCCAAGCATGGGAAGGATCATAAGATCGACGTTGCGATGGGCTCCTACGGCGAGAACCCGATCGGCAACCAGGACAAGATGACGTCCGTCGACATCCTGCGCATGGCGGAGGCCCTCGGGACGAAGGTGGTCATCCCCTTCCACCACGATGTGTGGACCAACTTCAAGGCCGACCCGCTCGAGATTCTCCTGCTGTGGAACTACAAGAAGAACGTCCTGCAGTACAAATTCAAGCCCTTCATCTGGGAGGTCGGCGGAAAGTTCACCTATCCCGACGACGCCGACAAGATCCAGTACCATTACCGGCGAGGCTTCGAGGACGCGTTCACCGACGAACAGAACGTGCCGTTCCCATCGATCCTGTAGGGGCCGGCGTCGCTTTCCGTACCTCGGGGCCATTGATACGGCGCGACAAGCCAGAGCGGACGCCCTCAATGTGTCGTCGGGGCCCGGGTGGCCGGGGGCCGGCTGCGCCCGACCGGCGGCGCTCCTCAGTCGCTGCCGGTTGAGATTTCGATAACATAGGTCTTTGCAGTTTTGTCCTGAAGGGTAATCAGGGTGCGTTGCGCGACGACGTCGAATTGTTCGCAACCGATCAGAAAGCCAGGGCCTTCGCCGATACGACGATCAGCGTCGATCAAACCGTCGACGCTGATCACGGCCGTGTCGCGACGAGGCGCGTCACTGTCATTCATGGCGTCGCTTGGGTGCAAGAAGGGCATCAATGGCCGGCCCTGAAAGGCTACGTCATCGCCGACGCCACACGCGAGATGGGGCCAAAGACCGAGCGCGAAACGCGCTTCTACGTGACCTCTTCACCCTTGCCCGCCGATAAACTCGGACCCATCGTGCGCGCTTAATCCAGCTCTGAGATCTGACCCAGTGATGACCAGCCGTCTCAATGCGTTACGATGCCGATCGGCGTTCGGCCCCCCAACCGATTAACAGTCACGACGTAGTCGCCAACCTTGTGTTCACATGGCAGGCGCCGGCGAGGCTTGCCACGCGCGTCGCCAGCGCGCGACAATGGGCCAATTCCGCGCCTCGGGCCGGCGTCGACCGGCGCGAAGGCTGACAAGCGGAAGCCAGGGAGGAGTCCAAGCATGAAACGATTGCATGTTCTTGCGTTTGTCGGATCGCTGGCGGCTGGCCTGTCAGCCATGGGCGCCTCAGCCGCCGAAAAGGTCGTCATCGGCGACATCGACGACATGTCGGGCCCCTACGCCGACGTGCTGGGGCCAAACGGCGTCGAATCGATCAAGATGGCGATCGCCGACTTTGGCGGCTCGGTCCTCGGCCAGCCGATCGAACTCTTGACCGTCGACCATCAGAACAAGCCCGACATCGGCGCGCAGAAGGCGCGCGAATGGGCCGATCAGAACGGCTTGACCATGATCCTGGGCGGCTCCAACACCGGCGTCAGCCTGGCGATCAACGCCGTGGTCAAAGAGAAGAAAGTTCCGTTCTTCGCCATCGGCGCCGCCGGCGCCTCGCTGACCGGCAAGGACTGCACGCCCTACACGATCCACTACGCCTACGACACCGTCGCGCTCGCCAACGGCACGGCGAAGACGATCCTGAAACAGGGTGGCAAGTCGTGGTTCTTCCTCACCGCCGACTACGCATTCGGTACGCAGTTGCAAAACGCCGCTAGCGACGTCGTCAAGGCGGCCGGCGGCACGGTGGTCGGCGCAGTGCGGGTGCCGCTCGGCACGTCTGACTTCGCTTCCTACCTTTTGCAGGCGCAGAGTTCGGGCGCACAGGTTCTCGGCCTCGCCAACGCCGGCACCGACTTCTCCAATTCGCTGAAGGCCGCTAATGAATTCGGCCTCGGCAAGACGATGAAGCCGGCGGCGCTGCTCGCCTTCCTCACCGACATCAACGCCATCGGCCTCGACGCGGCCCAAGGCCTCTATCTCACCGCCGCGTGGTACTGGGACCTCAACGATAGGTCACGGGAATTCGGCAAGAAGTTCCTGGCCAAGACCAAGAAGGAGCCGACATTCCCCGAAGCGGCCGTCTACTCGGCGACGCTGACCTATCTGAACGCCGTCAAGGCCGCCGGCACGACCGACGCCGACAAGGTGATGGAGCAACTCCATAAGACCAAAATCGACGACATGTTCACCTCGAACGGCGTCATCCGCGCCGACGGCCTGATGGAACACGACATGTATATCATGCAGGTGAAGACGCCGGCGGAGTCGAAGGGCCCGTGGGATTACTACAAGCTCGTCGACACGATGAGCGGCGAAGAGGCCTTCGGCAAGCTCGCCAATTCGGCCTGCCCGCTGGTCAAGAAATAGATCCCGCCCGCCGCGCCGGCTCCCGGCGCGGCGGCGCGATCGGCGCCGGTCAGCGCGACAACAACACCGGCGCCGTCATGCTGCTGAGCAGCGTGCGCGTTGCGCCCCCATCAGCGCCTCGCACAACCGCGAATGCCCGAATCCGCCAGTCCTGTCACCGACAAGCCTTCGAATTCGCGGTCGACCGCTTCGCGCCCTCTTCAGTCTTTCAAACGCAGGGTTGTCCACTCCGAGAGCGGTCATCCGTGTGAAGAGTGTGCAAAAGTTCGTCATAGAACGCCAGCTTCAACAGCCGGTGAGCGCGTCGAAGGACGAGTGGTGAGGAAGAGCCTCGTGGCGC
>PLRT01000069.1:0-26339 GCA_003164915.1 Hyphomicrobiales bacterium
GAGATCGTCTCCGACGTCGCCAAGCTGGCGGCGGTGCTCAACGCCTATCTCGAAAATCTCCTCTCGACGGTCGACTCGACCTCGTCGACTTCCTCGGCCTCGTCCGCTTCGCAGGCTTCGTCCGTCCCGCAAGCCGGGTCGTCGTCGAACGCTGACGCCTCATCGAGCGCAAGCTCGGCTTCAGACAGTTCGTCGAGTTCGACCAGTTCGGCCTCTCGCTCTTCCAGCCCGCCCGCCGGCGCCTCGCACTCTGGGCTCGTGAAGTTGGCCAACGGCGAGTACACGGCGGCCTCAGTGAGCTCTGATCAGAAAGACGCTCTCAAGCTCGGCCTCGTGGAAGAAAAGGATGGCAACTACGGCACAACTTCGCCAAAGACTTCCTAGCGCTGCCTCCCGCAGCGCCTCCGGCGCAGGGTTAGCGCTGACGTCGCTACGTTAGGCGGATAGATCGAGGCATGGGTCGCTGCGCAAAGCACCGACGCGCGCTTCAGAAACGCGCATGATGTCGACCCGGCGCCCGCAAGAGTGGGGCTCATGGGCTGTCAGCGAAGAAGACTGACGGCGATGCAGGCGTTCGGAGTCTACGCCGCCAACGCTTCGCCGGCTTCGCCGGTCACGCCGGCTTCATTTTGACGTATTTGCGCCAGTTGTGCGCCTCCTTGAAACCCAGCACTTCGCGCGCCTTGCGGTTCGACAGCGGCGCCTCGTAGCGTTCGAGCGGCCGGGTGATCGGCACGTGCGGGAAGTTCTCCGACAGGAATTCCTGCGTCGGCGTTTCGAGGGTGATCGTGTCGTTGGTCGCGTTGAAAACCTGGAAGCCGAGCCCGTCCTTCTCCAGGCAAAGACGGACGATCTCGCCGAGGTCGCGCGCGTCGATGTAGCTCCAGGCGTTGCGCTTGCGCAGCATCGGATTGACCGCGAACGTCTCGAACATCTTATACTCGTGCGGCTCGATCACGTTGCCGATGCGCAAGGCGTAGATGTCGGCGCCGAAGCGCATGGCGAAGGCGCGCGCCGTCTTTTCGTTGCACACTTTCGACAGGCCGTAGGAATCCATCGGATCGACGTCGTAATCCTCCTCGAGCGGGAAGGCGTGGAAATCCTTGTCGCCTTCGGTGAAGCAGACGCCATAGGTCGTCTCGCTCGAGGCGATGATCACTTTGCGCACGCCGAGCTTCATCGCCGCCTCGATGACGTTGTAGGTGCTGATCACGTTGGCGGCGAAGGTGACGTTGTCAGGCTCGATCAGGACACGCGGGATCGCCGCGAAATGAACGACCGCATCGGGCGCTGAGGGCAGGACGCCGCGCTCGTAGCCGGCGAACCCGAAGTGCGACGACAGTGCGTTGAACGCCTGCCCGGAGTCGGTCAGGTCGGCGATCAGGGTGTTGACCCCTGGCAAGTCGAGCGGCTTGAGGTCGACGTTGTAGATCTCGTAGCCCTTGGCGAGCAGGTGGGGCACCGCGTGCCGGCCGGCCTTGCCCGTTCCGCCAGTGAAGACGATGCGTTTGCCGGTCATGATTTCCTCCTCGGGCGTTGGCGGGCGCCGGCGAACCTAGCGCTTGCGGCGGCGAGGGCAAGCGCTTCATTGGCGGCGGCGGCCGATCACGGCGTCGTGAGGGCGGCCGCGGCGGTCACGCGCGCGGATGGGCGGCGCGGTAGGCGGAGACGAGGCGGGCGCTGTCGACGGCGGCGTAGACCTGGGTGGTCGACAGCGACGCGTGGCCGAGCAGTTCCTGGATGGTGCGCAGATCGCCCCCGCGCGCCAGCAGGTGGGTGGCGAAGGAATGGCGAAGCGCGTGCGGGGTCGCGCTGTCGGGCAGACCGAGCGCACCGCGCAGCCGCGCCATGGCGAGCTGGACGATGCGGGGCGAAAGCGGCCCGCCCTTGGCGCCGACGAACAGCGGCCCCTGCGACTTCAGCACATAGGGACAGAGCGCGAGATAGTCGGCGATCGCCTTCCGGACCGGCGCGATCACCGGCGCCGAGCGGGTCTTGCGGCCCTTGCCGATGACGGTGACCGCGTCGCGCTCGCCGACCGGCGCATCGGCGCGGCGGATCGACAGGGCTTCGCCGATGCGTAAGCCCGCGCCGTAGCAGAGCGACAACACCGCCGCGTCGCGCGCCAGGATCCACGGCTCGCGCGCTTCGCCTTCGCGCGAGGCGGCGGAAGCGACCGCGCGCGCGTCGGGCGCGCTCAAGGGTCGCGGCAGCCGTTTGGCCGCCTTGGGCGCGCGCACTGCGCCCAGCGCAGACGCGGGCTGGCCGCCCTCGCGCACGACCTGGCGGGCGAGCGAGCGCAGCGCGGAGAGCGCGCGCTGCAGCGAACGCGGGTCGATGCCCTCGGCGCGGCGAAAGGCGAGAAAGGCGCGCAGATCCGCGGGCGCGAGGCCGGAGAATTCGGCCGCGCCCGCCGGCGCGCCGCGCCGCTGGGCGACAAAGGCGAGGAATTGGCGGACGTCGCGGCCGTAGGCCTCGACGGTGTTGGGCGAAAGCCGCCGCTCGCCGGCAAGGCGCCGCAGCCAGGCCGCCACGACCGCCGCCAGATCGGGCGCGGCGGGGAGGGCGGCGTATTCGAGGTCGTCGGGCATAGCGGGACGATGCGCCAACGGAGTTAAGCGAGGCTTGCCGGGGGCGCCAGTCCTTTGTCGCCGCGACCGGTGGTCGCGTCCGGCGAGTGAGAGTCCAGTTGCGCCCACAGCGACGCCGTCAAGCGAACGCGATGTCCCGCGCGAGATTAGAGCATTCGCAAGTCGAGCAAAAACGCGGTATTGTTTACTGCTTTGGAGATCTCCCGCCATGAACGCCGAAGCTCCCGCCATCGCCCTCGATCCGCAAATCCTCTCGGGAAAACCGGTGATCGCGGGAACGCGCCTGTCGGTCGAATTCGTCATCGGACTGTTGGCCGATGGGTGGAGCGAGGCGGAGATTTTCGCCAATTACCCCTGCCTCACGCACGATCATATCTTGGCCTGTCTCGCCTATGCGCGCGACGCNNTTGAGTTCGGAGAAGGTGTTCCCGAGCGCGGCCTGATATGCGCTTTCTCGCCGACGAGAACTTTCCCGGCGCGGGCGTGGCCGCGTTGAGGAGGCTCGGGCGAGACGTTATTTCGATCGGCGAAGTCTCGCGCGGGGCAAGCGACGCGGCCGTGCTGGATTTGGCGACCCGCGAGGGAGGATCATCCTGACGTACGATAAGGACTTCGGCGATCTCGCGAGACAATCGAAACTGCCCGCGGCAAGCGGCGTCATCCTGTTTCGCATAAAATTGTCGGCCCCCGCCGCCGCAGCCGGCGGTCATCTCGCAGAGCTCGTAGCGGCGCGCGAGGATTGGGCGGGGCATTTCAGCGTCATCGAACCCGGCCGCGTTCGCATGCGGACGCTCGCATAGCTCCGCCAAATTCGCGCGCTTTTCAGGCAGCGGCGATCAGCGCGCAGCGGACTTACTGCCGCGCCTTCTCACCCCAGCAATTCCACCAGATGCGGGATCAGCGGCGCGTCGGCGGGGGGCATCGGCCAGTCGCGCAGGGCCTTGGCGCGCACCCATTTCAGCGCCTGGCCCTCGAGCGGCTGGACCAAGCCCTCCCAGCGGCGGCAGACGTAGAGCGGCATCATGAGGTGGAAGTCTTCGTAGGCGTGGCTGGCGAAGGTCAGCGGCGCGAGGCAGGCGGCCTTCACCGTCACGCCGAGTTCCTCTCTGAGCTCGCGGATCAGCGCGTCCTCGGGGCGCTCGCCGGGCTCGATCTTGCCGCCGGGGAACTCCCACAGGCCCTCCAGCGCCTTGCCCTTCGGCCGCTGGGCGATCAGCACCCGGCCATCGGCGTCGACCAGCGCCGCGGCGACGACCAGCAGCAGGTTCAAGAGCGGTAGTCGCCGTTGATCGCGACGTAGTCCTTGGTGAGATCGCAGGTCCACACCTTGGCCGTCGCCGTGCCGACGCCGACATTCACGCCGATGACGATCTTCTTCTTCTTCATGTAGGCCGAGGCTTCCGCCTCGCTGTAGTCGGGATCGCGTTTGCCGGCGTGGGCGACGCGCAGGTCGCCGAAGAAGATGTCGAGCTTGTCGCGCTCGGCCTTCTCGCCCGCCTTGCCGACCGCCATGACGACGCGGCCCCAGTTGGCGTCCTCGCCGCCGACCGCGGTCTTGACCAGCGGCGAATTGGCGATCGCCATGGCGATGCGCTTGGCGGCGCGGCGGGTTGCGGCGCCGGCGACGCGCACCTCGATGAACTTGCGCGCGCCCTCGCCGTCGCGCGCGACCTGCTGGGCGAGATCGAGCAAAACCTTGTCGAGCGCGCGGCGGAAGCCGGCGAGGCGCGGGTCGGCGTCGTCGTCGATCTCCGGCGCGCCGCGCGCCGCGGCGGCGCCGGTGGCGAAGATCAGCAGCGTGTCGGAGGTCGAGGTGTCGGAATCGACGGTGATCGCGTTGAACGAGCGGTCGACGGACTTGCGCAGCAGGGCCTGCAGCGCCGGGGCGGCGATCGGCGCGTCGGTGAAGACGAACGACAGCATCGTCGCCATGTCGGGAGCGATCATGCCGGCGCCCTTGGCGATTCCGTTGATCGTCACCTCGACGTCGCCGAGTTTGACCCGCGCGGCGGCCACCTTGGGGAAGGTGTCGGTGGTCATGATCGCCCGCGCCGCGTCCATCAGGCCGTCGGGCCGGGCGGCGGCGAGCAGCGCCGGCAGCGCCCTGACGATCGGGCCGGGGTCCATCGGCTCGCCGATCACGCCGGTCGAGGCCTGGAAGACCTCGCCGGGCGCCGCGCCGATCGCCTGCGCCGTCTCCTTGGCGACTGCGGCCGTCGTCGTCACGCCGGCCGAGCCGGTGAAGGCGTTGGCGTTGCCGGAATTGACCACCAGCGCGCGCGCGCGGCCGGCGGCGAGCGCGGCGCGGCACCAGTCGACCGGCGCCGAGGGGCATTTCGACCGGGTGAAGACGCCGGCGACCTGCGCCGGCCGGTCGAACAACGCCAGCATCACGTCGGTGCGTCCCTGGTAGCGCACGCCCGCCGCGCCCGCGGCGAAGCGCACGCCGTCGATTGGCGGCAGGTCGGGAAAACGCGTCGGCGCAAGCGGCGAGGTCGGGGTCGGAGCGGCCATGCGGCGGAAATCCAGGTCGAGGGGCGCGCCGCGTGGCGCAGTCGAGAACGCCGCCGTTCCGCGCGGGCGGAACGGCGGCCTGGGATCAGGGCGTCTTTGGCTTGGCGGCGTCGTCGCCGGTCGGCGTCGCCGAGGGGGTCGGCGCCGGCTCGGGGACGAGATTGCCGGAATCGTCGGCGCGCTCGATCTTGGCGGCGGCGTGGAGCGAGGCGATGAGATCGCCCTGCGCCTTCTGCTCGACGTAGCGCGCCGCCTGGTCCTTCAGTTCCTCGAACGGCGGGAAGGTGCGCATCCGCCGCCCCTCGACCTTGATGATGTGCCAGCCGAACTGGCTCTTCACCGGATCGGAGACCTGGCCGGGCTGCAGTTTGAACGCCGCGTCGGCGAATTCCGG
Source organism: Hyphomicrobiales bacterium (assembly GCA_003164915.1). Lineage (GTDB taxonomy): Bacteria > Pseudomonadota > Alphaproteobacteria > Rhizobiales > Beijerinckiaceae > Roseiarcus. The sequence goes on from PLRT01000069.1 coordinate 5,500, forward strand.
CACCATATGGTCCTTGGCGAACCAGCCGAGATCGCCGCCGTCGCCGGCAGGATCCTTCGACATTTCGGTGGCGACCTTGGCGAAATCCTCGCCGCCCTTGACGCGGGCGAGCGCCGCCTTGGCCTCCTCCTCGGTCGGCAGCAGGATGTGGCGCGCGTGGATCTCCTCGACCGGCGGATTGGCCTTGGCGGCCTCGTCATAGGCCTTGTGCTCGGCCTCGTCGGTCGCCGCCGCCGTGCCGACCTGGTTGAGCAGCGACTCCATCGCCAGCTTGTCGCGGTAGTAGGCGAGCCGCCGGTCGAATTCGGCGCCCTGATCGAGCTTGTCGGACTTGGCCTTGGCGGCGGCGAGCTTGAGGTCGATGAGGTAGTCGAGCAGGTATTTCTGGCGCGCCGGGCCTTCGAGCTTCTGCGGGAGGCCGGGACCGAGGTCCTGCAGCGCGTCGGCGAGGTCGTCCTCCGTGATCGCCTGCCCGTCGACCTTGGCGAGAATGCGCGGGTCGGCCTGCGCGCCGGTCGCGGCGAGCCAGGCGGCGACGAGGCCAAAGACGAACAGGAAGGCGAGCCGGCGGGCTAGGGTTGGCGCAGATCGTGTCATGAAGGCTCCTCTCGGGGAGGCTTCCGGCCTCCGCTGATGCTGTCTCGGCTGGCGCCGTATAATGCGAATTGGCCGAATTTGCGAGGGGCGCCGTCATCGGCGCGGCGCGGCCGATCGACGACGCCGTCGCAAATCCGTCGCGACCGGCGGGCGAAAGCGCCCGACGACGGGCGGCGGCACGGCGCGCGCGTCGAATTGGCGAAGTCCGAAGGCAGCCCTTCCTCGGCTCCAGCGATCGCAGTTTCACATGCAAACAATCGCTCTTCGTCATGGGCGATCGTCGACGCCCGCTTCGGCCGGATCTCCGTGATTTATTTTGCTCTTTTGCGCTCCGAACCGCGACGACGCGCCGCGGCCTTTGCGATCGACCACGGACGCGGTTCGGTTTATCGAACGCTCAGCCAGCGGACGGCGAGCGCGCTTGTCGGGCTTATCCAGGAGAAAGTCGCCGCGGCGCGGGGGCGTTTTGGCGCGCCCTCGATATGCAAGGAGGGTACCTGGTTATGCGCACAGCCATTGTCCTGTCACTGGCAGGGCTCGTTACCGCTTTCGCCGCTGCGCCGGTCAAAGCTGACGATATCGTGATTGCGGTCGCCGGCCCGTTGACGGGTCCGGTCGCGTCGATCGGCGACGAAATGAAACGCGGCGCCGAAGCGGCCGCCGTGGCGATCAACGAAGCGGGCGGCGTCGCCGGCCGCAAGATCAAGATCGTCGAAGAGGACGACGCCTGCGATCCCAAGCAGGCCGTCGCAATCGCCAATCTCATCGTCGGCCAGCAGATCAAGTTCGTCGACGGACACGCCTGCTCGGGCTCGTCGATTCCGGCTTCCGACGTCTACGCCGACAACAAGGTGTTGATGATGAGCCCGGCCTCGACCAATCCGGCGCTGACCGAGAAGGGCTATCCGACGATCATGCGCGACTTCCCGCGCGACGACGCGCAAGGCGCGTTCGTGGCGCCGTGGATCGCCAAGAATTTTGCCGGCAAGAGGATCGCCATCGTCCACGACAAGAGCGCCTACGGCAAAGGCTTGGCCACGATCGTCAAGGACACCCTCAACAAGCTCGGCGTCCAGGAAGTGATGTTCGAGGGCATCAATCCCGGCGAAAAGGACTACAGCGCGCTCGTCAGCAAGCTGAAAGCGGCCAACGCCGAATTCGTCTATTACGGCGGCTATCACCCCGAAGCGGGTCTGATCGTGCGACAGGCGGCCGATCAGGGCTACAAGTTCCAGTTGATGAGCGACGACGGACTCGCCACCGCCGAATTCTGGCCGATCGCCGGCCCGGCGGGCGAGGGCACGCTGTTCACCTTCGCCGCCGACCCGCGCCGGTCTGCGACGTCCGCCAAGGCGTTGGAGCAGTTCAAGGCGCAGGGCTACAGCCCGGAAGGCTTCACCCTGTTCTCCTACGGCGTCATCCAGGCGATCGTCGAAGGCATCAAGCGCGCCGGCTCGGACGATCCGGTCAAGGTCGCCGCGGCGCTGGAGAACGGCCAGCCGGTCGAAACCGTGCTTGGCCCCGTCACCTTCGACGCCAAGGGCGACGTCAAGGATCCGCACTTCGACATCAACCAGTGGCACGACGGCAAGTACGCCGCGATCACTCCGTAAGCGAAAGCGGCTGAAATCCCGCGGCCGCGCCGGGCTTGGCTCCCGGCGCGGCCGCTTCGCTGTCAGGACAACACGAACGAACGCATCGACAGCGAGGCGAGGTCGAACGAAGCGTTGAAAAAGCGCACCTCGTCCTTCGGATCGGCGATCGCAAGCGGATAAAGCGCCGGCAGGAAGTGCTCCGGCGTCGGGTGGGCGTAGCGCGCCGAAGCCAGCCGCGGCGCCGTCTCGGCGACGGCGCGGAAATCGCGCTCCTCGATCATCTTCGTCAGCCGCGCGTCGAAATCGACCGCCCAGTCGTAGGGCGGCGCGCCAGGGTTCATCGCCATCAGGTTGTGGACGAGGTTGCCCGAGCCGATGACCAGCACGCCGCGCTCGCGCAGCGCCTTCAGCTCCTTGCCGAGCTCGAAATGCTCGGCCGGCGACTTGCCGAGGTCGAGCGAAAGCTGGAACACCGGCACGTCGGCCTTGGGAAACATGTGCAGCAGCACCGACCAGGCGCCGTGATCGAGGCCCCAGCGCTCGTCCGGTTCGAGATGGCTGCGCTTGACCAGCTCGATCGTCGCCTGCGCCACGTCGGAAGCGCCCGGCGCGGGATATTGCTGGCTGAACAGCTCGCGCGGGAAGCCGGCGAAGTCGTGGATCGTCTTCGGCTTGGCGCCGATATGGACCATGGTCGCGCCGCGCGTCATCCAGTGCGCCGAGACGACGAGGATCGCGCGCGGGGCCGGCAGCGACTCGCCGAGCGCGCGCCAGGCGCGGCCGTATTGGCTGTCCTCGATCGCGTACATCGGATTGCCGTGACCGACGAACACCGCCGGCATGCGCGGCGTCGCNNCCGCCGCTTCGACGCCTTCGCCGGAAATCGAATGGCCGAGTCGCGCGAAGAAGCGCGTTTCAACCGTGAAGCCGGCCGCCTTCAGAAGCTTCGCGGCGCGGCGGCTTTCCTCGGCCGGCACCGTTCCGTCGGCCTCGCCATGCAACAGCAGCGCCGGCGTCGCCGCCGCAGCGGAATGCGGATCGGCCTGCCCGGGCAAACGACCGGAAGCGGCGACGACCGCCGCGACTGGCCAGCGACCGCTGGCGATCGCGTCGAGCGCCATGATCGCGCCCTGCGAAAAGCCGAAGAAAGCGACGCGGTCGAGCCGGCCGGCGAAGCCGCGCTCGGCGATTGCCGCCCTGACGACTCGGTCGAAGCCCTCGCGCGCCCGCTCGACCCGCTGCTGGCGATTGTCGGCGCTGACGCCGGCGACGCTGAACCATTGCCGACTGCGTCCGCCGCCGTCGAACGGGTCCGGCGCGTCCGGCGAAGCGAACGCGGCCGACGGAAGGAACGCCTGGAGCGGCCCAGCCAGCGGCGCGAGGTCGGCGCCAGCAGCGCCGACGCCGTGAAGGAAAACGACCAGGCTAGCGTCGGCGTCGGACATGCGGGCTGCTCCTTCCTGGACGAGACGCGCGTCGGGATCGACGCGCGCGCCGCCGGCGATCGGTCGGACCGATCACGCCGCCTTGGCGGGGGCGACGTTCCAGGTCGGGGCTATGTCGGTTCCCAGGCCGCGGCCGTAACCGAGCGCGATGTTGAGGCCGGCGAGCGGTTCGAGATAGCGCGCGAGCTTGAGGGGGCCGGTCTGGACGACGTCGAAGCCGGCCTTGCGGGCGATCGCCTCGACGGCGTTGTTGGCGGAAGCGTCGTCGCCGGCGATGAACACCGTCGTCGGCCGCCCGGCCGCCCGACCGCCGTTGGCCAGCACCTGGGCGAAGATGGTGTTGAACGCCTTCACCACCTTCGCTTTCGGCGCGAGCTTCTGGATCTCTTCGCCAGCGCTGGTCGAGTGGCCGATGGTCAGGCCCATGTAGTCGGGGGTCAGCGGATTGGAGATGTCGATGACCGCCTTGCCGGCGAGGTCGCCGGCGGCGGCGAGGGTCTCGGCCGCGGCCGTGAAAGGCACTGCGAGGACGACGAAATCGGCCGACTTGGCGGCGGCGGCGATCCCGTCGGCGCGCGCGCCATGGCCGGCGGCGGCGGCCACGGCCTGCGCCTTGGCGAGGTCGCGCGCGCCGACGACGACCTTGTAGCCAGCCTTGGCGAACAGCACGGCGAGGCCCTTGGCCATATTGCCGGCGCCGAGAATTGCGATGGACATGTTGCGTGCTCCCATTCGGCGGCCGACCTCGGCCGTCCATGAACAGGGAGATGCTCCCATTCCGATCCGATTATAATCACCAAATTTGGCGCGAGTTTCGTTCCGGAGTGGAATGAAAGGCGTCACCAGCCCTGATCCCACGCCGGGACGCCGCGGAAGCTCTCGGAGAGGAAATCGACCAGCGCGCGCACGCGCGCGGCGAGATGGCGGCCCGGCGGGTAAACGACGAACAGGCCCGAGGGCTGCAGCTCGAAGGCGCCGAGCACCTGGGTCAGCTCGCCCTTGGCGAGGCGCGGTCCGGCGATGAAGCTGGGCACCCGCGCGACGCCGAGCCCCGCCACCGCTGCGGCGATGCACGCCTCCGGGTTGGAGAAGCGCAGCCGACCCTGCACCGGCGTGCGCAGCGGCTCCCCTTCCGGGCTGCGGAACCGCCACACGCTCGGATCGCGGAAATTGGTGTCGATGATGCATTCGTGGTCGGCGAGCGCCGCCGGCCCGGCGGGAAAGCCGCGTTTGGCGAGATAGGCCGTCGCGGCGCAGACGACGATCCGCATCGGGCACAGCTTGCGCGCGATCAGGCTCGAATCCTGCGGGTCGCCGATGCGCACGGCGGCGTCGAAGCCCTCGTCGACGAGATTGGCGAGGCGATCGGAGAACGACACCTCGAGCTGGATCTCGGGATAGGCCTCGGCGAAGGCGACCAGGGCCGGCGCGAGCTGCGCCGAGCCGAACGACATCGGCACGGTCAGCGCGATGCGTCCGGCGGCGCGGCCCGAGGCGCTGCGCACCGAGGCGTCGAGCGCGTCGAACTCCTCGATCAGGCCTTTGAGCCGCTCGTAATAGGCGCGGCCGACCTCGGTTGGCGACAACGCGCGCGTGGTGCGATGGAAGAGCTGCACGCCGAGTTCGTTCTCGAGCCGGGTGACGAGCTTCGACGCCTGCCCGGCGCTGGTTTCCAGCCGCTTGGCCGCGCGCGAGAAGCCGCCGCTCTCGTAGACGGCGAGAAACATGCGGTCGCAGTCGAGGCGGTCCATGAACCTTCCGAGCCGTCGCCGGGCCGGCAAGCCTAGCGCGTCCGGCGCCCCGACGCGACCTTGCCGTTGCGCGGTCGCGGCGCGTCCGGCGCGTTGCCGGTCAGGACCGACAGCACCTGCGTCAAATGGGCGCGCATCGCATCGCGCGCCGGCCGGCGCTTGCCGCCGCGAATCGCCGCGAGGACGGCGACATGGCCACTGACCGTCGCCGCCCAATTGTCCCTGAGGCGCACGCGCTCGGACAGCAGGGAGAACACCGGCGCATGCTGCTCCTGCCACAGCCGCTCGACCAACGCGGCCAGCGCCGCGTTGCCGCTGGCGCGCGCGATCGCGACATGGAAGCCGAGGTCGGCGGCGCGCCATTCGCGCCCGGCGTCGCGCTCGGCGATCATCTCCGCCTGTCGCGCCGCGATCGCGGCGAGATCGAGCGGCGTCGCCCGCGTTGCCGCGAGCGCCGCCGTCTCGCCCTCGATCAGCATGCGCGCTTTGAGAATGTCGCTCGGGCTGTGGCCGGTGTTGACCTCGACTGCTGGCGCGGCCGGCTGTTCGCGCACGAAGGCGCCGGAGCCTACCCGCACCTCGATCAGCCCGGCGATCTCCAGCGCGATCATCGCCTCGCGAACCACCGGCCGGCTGACGCGCAAGCTCTTGGCGAGATCGCGCTCGGCCGGCAGCCGCTGGCCCGGCGCGAATTCGCCGGCGCGCACGAGGGCGGCGATCTGGTCGGCGACCTGTTCGTAGAGCCGGCGGTTGTCGACGGGTTGGAATGGCATCGCCGCTTCCTTTCAGGCCGCCGGAACTGAGCGCCCGCGCGTGGCGAAGTCAAAGGCCGCGTCGTCGCGTCTCACAGCTTGTAGGCCGCTTTCGCCAATCGGTAGGCGAGGTCGTGGGCGACCTCGAACGCCTCGTCGCGCTCCAGCCGACCTTCCGCGACCAGGCGGGCGAGAAACGCGCAATCGACGCGGCGGCTCATGTCGTGGCGCGCCGGGATCGACAGGAAGGCGCGCGTGTCGTCGTTGAAGCCGACGGTGTTGGAAAAGCCGGCGGTCTCGGTGACGGTCTCGCGGAAGCGCCGCATCCCCTCCGGACTGTCGAGGAACCACCACGGCGGTCCGAGCTTCAGCGCCGGATAATGGCCGGCGAGCGGCGCGAGCTCCCGCGAGAACGCGGTCTCGTCGAGGGTGAAGAGAACGATCGTCAGCTCCGGCTCATTGCCGAACCGGTCGAGCAGCGGCTTCAGCGCGCGAACGTAATCGGTCGGCGTCGGGATGTCGGCGCCCTTGTCGCGGCCGAACGCCTTGAAGATCTCCGGATTGTGGTCGCGGAACGAGCCGGGATGGATCTGCATGACGAGTCCGTCGTCGAGGCTCATGCGCGCCATTTCGGTCAGCATCTGGGCGCGGAAAGCTTCCGCGTCGGTCGCCGACGCGCCGCCATTGCGCACGCGCTCGTAGAGGGCCGCCGCTTCGTTCGGCGCGAGATCGGCGGTGTGGGCGGTCGGATGGCCGTGATCGGTCGAAGTGCAGCCGACAGACTTGAAATAGGCGCGCCGCTTGGCGAGCGCGGCGAGGTAGCCCTGCCAAGTCGAGACGTCGGCGTCGGCGACGCGTCCGAGCGCGGCGAGATTGTCGAGGAAGCCGGGGAACGCCGGATCGACCACCGGATCGGGTCGGAATGCGGTCAGCACGCGGCCGCGCCAGCCGCTTTGCTGGATCTTGCGGTGATGCCTGAGATCGTCGAGCGGGCTCTCGGTGGTCGTCAGCGCCTCGATATTGAACCGCTCGAACAGGGCGCGCGGCCGGAACTCGGGCCGCGCCAGGCAGGCGGCGATGTGGTCGTAGGCCCGGTCGGCGTTGTCGACCGACAGGCGCTCATGAAAACCGAACACTTCGGTGAAGGCGTGGCAGAGCCACAGCCACGAAGGCGTGCCGCGGAAGAGAAAAAAGTTCTCGGCCAAACGTCGCCAGATCTTGCGCGAATCGGTCTCGATCGGGCCGCCGTCGACGCGCGGCACGCCGACGTCCTCGGGCTTCACGCCTTGGCTGTAGAGCATGCGGTGAACGTAGTGGTCGGGTGCGATGAAAAGTCGCGCGGGATCGGGAAACGGCGCGTCGTCGGCGAACCATTGCGGATCGGTGTGGCCATGCGGACTGAGAATCGGCAGCCCCGCCACCGTTTCATACAGCGCGCGGGCGATTTCGCGCGTCCGCGTCTCGGCGGGGAACAGGCGGTCGGGATCGAGCGCGAACGGGCGCGCGGAAGCGGTCATGGGCGGAGCCTCGCGAGAATCGGCGCTGCATAGCGCAAAATTGGGGCTGGACATTCCCGCCGATTGGCCCGATGGTCAAGTGGTCAGGCCAATTTCGTGGGAAGGCGGAGGCGGCTGGGAAGGGACGCGCGGCCGCGCCGGCCCCAACCCACGACAACTCGGGGGAGGGGACTTCATGGCTCGGATCGGCAGGCTGCGATGGAAGATGCTCGCGCTGATGCTGTGCGGCACCATCGTCATCTACGTCGATCGCGGCGTGGTCGGTGTGCTGGCGCCGATCCTCAAGAAGGAGGGGTTCTTCACCAACGAACAATATTCCTACGTCGTCTCGGCCTTTCAGATCGTCTATTCCTTCGCCCAGCCGGTCGCCGGTTATCTCACCGACCTGATCGGCCCGCGCATCGGCTACGCCGTCGCCGCCCTGGTCTGGGGTCTCGCCGCAGCATTGCAGGCGACCTCGAGCGGCTGGATGTCGATGGCCGGCTTCCGTGCGCTTCTGGGCTTGAGCGAAGCCGTCGCCATTCCGACCGGCACCAAGATGTCGACGGTGTGGTTCCCCTCGCAAGAGCGTTCGATCGCCACCGGTTGGTTCAACTCGGGTTCGTCGATCGGCGCCATGATCACGCCCCCGCTCGTGATCTGGCTGGCGACCTGGTACGGCTGGCGCTCGGCCTTCTTCATCACCGGCGCGCTGGGGATCATCCTGTCGTTCGTCTGGTATTGGCTCTATCGCGACCCCCAGAACCATCCCAAGCTGTCGCAGAGCGAACGCACATATATCGAGGCCGGCGCAGCGCCCGCGCCCACAGCGGCCAAGCCTTCGATCCGCGCGGTGTTTTCGCAGCCGAAATTCCTCGGCATCATCATCGCCCGGTTCCTGACCGAACCGGCGTGGCAGACCTTCCAGTATTGGATCCCGCTCTACATGGTGACCGTGCGCGGGATGGACATCAAGCAATTCGCGCTGTTTGGCTGGATGACGTTCCTCGCCTCCGACCTCGGCTGCGTCGTCGGCGGCTACCTCGCGCCGCTCCTCAAGGGGTGGCTCAAGATCAATGTCGTCAACGCCAGACTGTTGGTCATCACCATTGGCGCTTTGTGCATGGTCGGCCCGGCGCTGATCAGCCTGGTCGCCGATCCGATCACCGCGATCCTGTGTTTCTCGCTCGGCGGCTTCGCCCATCAGATGCTGTCGAGCATGATGTACGCGCTGATGGGCGACGTGTTCGAGAAGTCGGACGTCGCGACCGCGACCGGCGTCGCGGGCATGTTCGGCTACCTCGGCGGTGCGCTGTTCACGCTGCTGGTCGGCGCGCTGGCGGCCACGATCGGCTACGAGCCGCTGTTCGCGCTGCTGTTCGCCTTCGACCTCGTCGCCGCCGCGACCCTGTGGGCGTTCATCGGCGTGCGGCGCGGGCAGGGGCGCGCGCAGGCGGCGGGGTGACGGGGAGCTCAGACTTGCGGGGGTCTGCCGTCTGCGTCTTCCTAAGGATACCAAAGTTCTACACGGCCGCTTGTCGCGCCGCGTGCGACTTCAGCGGGAGATGGTCGATAAATCTTGGCGATTAGCGGTGGAGCGTGACGGGCGAGAAAACTCTCGATACGCGGGGCCGTCGCTACGAACGCGTGAGCAAGCTCGGGGAATGGGGCCGTTCCAACGACGACCAAAAGAGAAACGCGACTGCGCACAACCGCCTCGAGCTCATTTGGCTTATACCGAATTCGCCGATCGTGCGTGATCGCGACCCAATTCCTCTTGCCGATTTCACCAAGCCAGAATTCGTCGGCGGCGTCGTGTGCGAAATGATCGTGATGTCGCTCGACTTGGAAGCCGGCTACCGAGAGGATTTCTGGGAATCGTTTCCCTAAGNNCCTAAGTCGCGGTCTGTAAAATAGACGACGCTCACGCCGCTGCGCGCTCGTAGAGCGCGGCCTGCTCGATCTCTGCTTGGCCCAGGTCGTAATCGGCAGCGACGTCTTCGACAGACTCGCCTGCATCAATGCGTTCGGCGATGGTCGCGGTCGAAACGCCTCTTCGCACTAGCACTGGTCTACCGAAAGCGATCTGAGGGTCGATTGCAATGGGCCGATCTTCGTTGGATGCAAAGCCCGAGACAAACGGATAGAGGCGCACCGGGAAACTCGTCTCATCCCAGTCAACTCGCTTTAAGTGCTCCTCGAGAAACCTGCGCATTGCCAGTTGACCGGATGCCGAGAGGTCGATCAATTCTCCGTAGCGATCAAGAAAGACCTTTCCCGCTTCGGTTCTGAGTTCCTGTCGAAGGAGCAGCCGGTCGATCCCCAAAGTTTGCTGTGCAAAGCTCAACGCCGTGCGGAGGTCTTTGACTGAGACGCCATGCTCGGTTCTCAGTGAGCGCAGCACATGCGCCTCAACGAGGTTGGAAAACGAAAGCAACGACGGCTGGAGCGATGCGGGCCTAATGAGTGGCGGGAACTGCGCGCCGCCCTCGGTGGTGGGATATTCGCGACCAAGCACCCACGATCGCAGCGTCGCGGTCGGCAGTCGCAGGTATCGAGCCGCCTCAGTCAACGTGTAAGCGGCTCTGTCGCGGTAGCTAACGGACATGTCGTCGCGCTTAACGCTCATATTCTTGACCATCGAATTCTCGCCCACGCTCGCCGATCGTCTATTGGGCTCGACGGATTCAAAATGGGCGTCGCACCTCCAGCGAAGCCCATAATACCACAAAGCCTCGGATTGCGGACGACGGGCTTAATTCACGCAACACAGCAGTCCAATCTAATCCGAGGGCTGGCGTCCCGAGGCAAGAAGCAAATCTTGCCCGCCCGCCTGTGCAAGTCGAGCCGCAGGCGGGCGGCGAACCGAGTTGAGCGGGCCCCGGCCTCGGCGCCCAATTCGAAATGCGCTGCGGCTGTAGCCGTAAGTCGCTGACCGCGGCCCGTTCAGCCGCTGCGGCCCTTCATGTGAGGCGCTTACGCGCCCACCGCGGTCGGCGACCCCAGCTACAAGCGCCAAGAGACCGTCCGCCTTGGATTTTCAGGTCAGGCTTTTAGCAGCTTCGCATCAGACTCTGTCGTGCATGAAGCGCCCAGTGACAGGCGACGCTTTCGAGAGGCCGAATGTCGCGACCGCGACCGGCGTCGACGTGCGCCCCGGTCTTGGCCCCGAGCGTTGACGGGGACGCAACCTGTTGATTGCGGCATCGCGACGCATGACGAGCGATTGCCGCCCGATTCCACTCCCACCGACGTCAATCTGGTCGGCTCCGAATTCAATGACGCGAATCCGCGGCAAAAGAACAGACGTTTTCGCCGACTGCCACTCTGTCAGAGGTTCTTGGAGCGATGACGAGAATAACGTACGCATCTCTACCAGCGGAGTTTTAGCCGGACAGTTGAGGCAGCCGGTCTCTCCGACTTCCTCATAAACGTCCGTATTCATACGCCCCGTGCTCAAGTGGTTACAAACTCTACGGTATATATTAGCTTGTTTTGTTAGAAACTGAAAGTATTGTGTCGTCACAACTGATGCAAGACGTCTGTTCAATCTGCAAAAAGTGTGGAACCATTCGCACCAGGGCGGGCGTACGCAGCTCTTGGGGAAGCACATGGTTCGCAATATTTTCGCTTGGATCTTTGTCGCCTCGTGCGTGCTGACGGGATGCATGGCAAGCGGCGTAAAGGTCTCAGACGAACAGGCCCAGAGTTTCAAGGTCGGCAAATCCACCTATGCCGACGTGATTGGACAGCTCGGCCCTCCGACTTCGAGTTCTCTGTCTTCTGACGGCTCACGAACCGCCAATTATTCCTATTCCGCCGCCTCGGCCCGACCACAAGATTTCATTCCGTATATCGGCCCGCTTGTTTCCGGCTATGACACGTCTTCGAGCGCCGTGACGTTTGTGTTCGACGCGCGCGGCATTCTCAAGAATATGTCCTCGACGCAGAACAACGTCGGGATCGGCTCGAACTTGGCGGCTGGAGGACCCCAGCTAGGAAGCCAGGGTCAACCTCAATCAGCGCAGCCCCGAGTCGACCAGTAGGAGAAAACCGACAAGAGCGTCCGCGAGAAGGCGACCAAACGACGCCCGCCTGCGCAAGTCGAACCGCAGGCGGGCGGCGAATCGAGTTGAACAGGCCCCGGCCTAAACCGCCGCGCCGTGCCGGTACATGTCCCAGCCGAGATAGCGCGAGGCCGCCTCGTGCACGGCGTCCGCCGAATTCGACAGGTTGGCGGCGACGTGGTGCTCGAAGCCGTTCTCGCAGATGTAGCGCAGCAGCCGCTGCAGCTCGGGAATGGCCACCACGCCGATGCCGCCGAAGGTCTCGATCGGATCGTCGGTGAAGGCGCCGCCGCCGACGTAGCCGCGCATCCTGCCCGAGACGTCGTCGGTCGAGAAGCGGGCGAAGCTCATCACGCTCGGTCGCACCGTGCCCACCAGCGTGCCGTAGGTCCTCTCCTTGCTCACCGTGCTGGCGAGGATCTCCTGGTAGTCCATCCGCGTCTTGGCGAAGAAATGCTTGGGCAGGTTGCTGCAATGGAAGCACACGGCCTTGTTGGGGTCGTCGCCATAGTTGTTGTTCCAGTCGAGCAGCGCGCTCGGCGTCTGCGAGGCGAGCGCCAGCGCATGCATCGCGATCGCGCCGCAGATGTCGACCTCGCAGGCGCTCGACATCAGGTCGTTGCTCATCATGCTCATCACGGTGCAGGGCACGACGCCGAAATATTCCTCGATCGCCGTCCAGCACTGCACCGCGCTGATGGCGACCTCGGTCTCCCGCATCCAGTCGGCGACGACGAAGCCGAGCTTGGCCATCTTGGTGAGCGAGGACTCGGGAATCCCGGTTGTCGGCGCATAGGCGCGGATCTCGTCGAGCTTGGCCTTCACCCCGGGGTGGTCGTCGGCGAGCTTGCCGATGCGGCCGATGATCTCGGAAAGATCGACGGTCTCGATCGAGATGCCGTTCGCCTCGAGCAGCTTCTCGCTGAAGCGGACGGTGTTGAAGGCGGCGGGGCGCGCGCCGATCGAGCCGACCCGCAGGTTTCTGAGCCCTTTGACGACCCGGCAGGTCGCGGCGAACGCATCGAGGTCGTCGGCGAATTCCGGCGAGTCGAGGCTCTCGGTGTGAAGCTTCGTCAGCGTGTAGCGAATGCCGTACTGGCGCAGGTTGTTGCAGGCCGACATCTTGCCGCAGAAGCTGTCGCGCCGGTGCTGGATCGTCAGCTTGTCGGCGGCGTCGGGCGTCGCCTGCACCAGCACCGGAACGCCGAGATCGGCGAGGCGCAGCGTGTTGGCGATCGCGCGCTCGTCGCCGAAGTTGGGCAGGGTGACGATGACGCCGTCGATGCGGTCGCGGTTGGCTTTGAACAGCGCCGCGCATTTCTTCGCGTCCTCGAAGGTCTCGACCACGCCGAAGCGCGTGTCCTCGGGCGTCAGCACGACCGAGTCGTAGCCCTTGTCGGCGAGAACCCTGATGATGTCCTCGCGCCCCGACTTGGCGAGCAGGGCGGGGAAGAAATTGCGATTGCCGACGATCACGCCCATCGTCATCTTGCGGTCGGTCATTTCAGGTCATGCCTCCTGGTTTCGCGCCCGTCTGGCGGCGCGACACATGCGGTTCCTCGCCGCCGATACGATTCCTGCTGGCGTTTTTGGCCATGATTTCGGTCAACCGGCGGCAGCGGCGCAGCGTCCAGGCGGAGCATGAACCCCAGCCGCGCCGCGCCGCCGCCCAGGCGTCACGCCGGCTCGGCCTCGATGATCGCGATGGAGGACGCGGTGGCGACCGTCCGGAGAAAGCGGAATCCGGCTGCGCCGAGCAGATCCTGAAACTCGGCCTGCAGCCGCTCCCGGGCCGATCCGAACATCGCCATCATCTGCAGGTCGATCAGGTAGCTCGCCGGGGCGCCCCGCGCCGGGTCGGGGTCGAGAATCTGCTCGCCGATCAGCAGACGCGCGCCCGGCGCCATCGCCTGCCGGCAGCATTGCAGGACGCGCCGACAATCGGCGTCGGAGCAGTCGTGCAGCACGCGGACGAGAAGATAGAGGTCGGCGCCCGCGGGAACCTGGTCGAAGAAGTCACCCGCCTGCGGGCGGATGCGGCCGCCAAGCAGCAGCGCGGCGGGGATCGCCGCGATCACGTCGGCCCGATCAAGCACGATCGCGGTTGTCGCCGGATAGCGGACGAGGATGCGCCTCACCGTTTCGCCGCGGCCGCCGCCGACGTCGACCGCCGTCCGACAGCCGGAAAAGTCGTAGGCCTCTGCGATCGCCTCGTGATGGCGATCGGGAACCTCCGCCATGTACTGATCGAACCGGCGCGCCTCGTCCGGGTGTCGGCTGAGATATTCGAAGCGGCTGGCGCCCCAGGCGGCTTCGTGGGGAACCCGGCCGACCAGCGCCTCGTCCAGCGCCTCCCACGCCCGCCACGCGCCGGGGGCGGTGTAGAAGCGGGCGGCGGCGTGGAGGCTTCCCTCTGCGTCGGAGCGCAGGAGGAGCGAACGGGGCGAATGGGCGACGCGCCCGTCGGCGCCGACGCGGAAGATCCCGAACGACGCCAGCGCGCGCAGGCAGCGCAGCAGCGGTTCGCCCTGAACCGAGCATTCCGCCGCGAGGTCGTGGACGTCGCGGCCGCCGTCGGGCTCGATCCGGTTGGCGATCCGCAGGTCGGCGGCCAGCCGGATCGCCCGTGAAATCTGAAACCCCCGCATGAGCAGGACGAGGGCCTCGCGATCATCCGTCGTTTCCATCTTTGCGTCCGCAGGTTCTCCGTTCGGCTTGCGCCACCATAGGGATGCGGTGCATCGTCGGCGAGCGGCTTGGCGACGACCTCCGTAAACGGGATGCGACGGCGCGAAACCGGGGAAGCGTCGTTTCGGCGATGCGCCGCAGTGGGCGACGCTTAATTCACGGACGCAGCATGCCGTTTGCTGACCTGAAACGGGAAATCCTTGATCCGGAGATGTGTGCGCGCTGCGGCGCATGCGCGGCCGTCTGTCCGCCGGGCTGGCTGGCCATTGGGGACGACGGGGCGCCGCTGCCCGCCATCGACGTCGGATCGATCGATTGCGGCGATTGCAACCTGTGCCTGGACGTCTGCCCCGGGCGCGATCCTGATACCCCGCGATCGGAGACGCGGATCTTCGGCCGAACGCGAACGCCGGCGGAACGGTGGACCGGCATTTTCGAGCAATCGCTGCTGGTCGCCTCCGTCGAGCCGCGGGTGCTCAGCCGGGCGGCCGCCGGCGGCGCCGGCAGCTCCCTCCTGCTTGCGGCGCTCCGCTCCCGTCTGGTCGACGCCGTCGTGGTGGTTGGACGGGATCGGGAGCGGCCATGGGCTCCGGCCGCGCTGATCACCGACGACGAGGAAGAGCTGCTGAACTGCGCGCAGACGAGCTACTGCATCACGCCCAATCTGCAGACCCTCCGCGACCCGCGCTTCGCCCGGGTGGCGGTCGTCGGCGTGCCGTGCGAGGTCCAGGCGATCGCCAAGATGAAGAACCTCGCTCCCGTTCCCACGGTCGCCGAGAAGGTCGTGCTGACGCTGGAGATCGCCTGCGCCTCCAACACCAAGCGAGAGGGAACGGAGCATCTGATCACGGAGAAGCTCGGCGTCGCCCTCGGCGACGTCCGCGAAATGCGCTACCGCGACGGCGAATATCCGGGCGAGTTCGCGGTGACGACGCGCGACGGGAAGCGCCACGCGTTGCCGTTCTTCGAACTCGTCGACGAATTCAAGCGATTCAAGACCCACAGGTGCCTGGCCTGCGGCGACTGGTGGTCGGGCCTGGCGGACGTCTCGATTTCCGACGGCGATCCGAACATCTACGCCAGCAGCCAGACCGGCGCGCGGCCGCCCCGGCAGTCGATGACGATGGCGCGCACCGCCGCAGGGCGCGAGATCCTGCGGGTCGCCGAGGAGCTCGGCCTGATCGAAAGCCGGCCGGCCGCATTCCAGCCCGAGACCAACCTCGGCCTGCAGCGGAAGCGGTTTCGCTACGCCGCCTTCGTCAAGGCGACGCCGCAGCGCGCGCCAACGGCGCCGGTCGCCTATGACGAACCCGACGCGCTGTTGAGCGACGCCGAGGTCATCAGCCGCATGGCGAACCACCGGCCGGTCGCCGACGAGGATCGCCGCGCCGCGCCGGCCGAGACCGCCATCCGGATTTCGCTCGACGAGTCGCGCCGAGACGACGTCGTCTTTCGCCCCCGCGGCGACAAGTCGATCAGCCAGCGCGCGATGTTCGCCGCCGCGCTCGCGCAAGGAACCAGCTCGGTGCGCAACGTTCCGGCGTCGGACGACCTCCAGTGCAATCTCGCCGTCCTGCGGCAGCTCGGCGTCGACGTCTGGGAGGCGGCCGACAGCAGCTACGTCGTCGCCGGCCGCGGCCTGCGCGGCTTGGCGGCGCCGGCGGGCGGGGCAGCGCTCGACGTCGGAAACTCGGCCACCACCGCGCGCATTCTCATCGGTCTGCTCGCTGGCGGCGCCGGAGAATTCCGGGTCGACGGCAATGCGCTCTTGCGCCGCCGTCCGATGGATTGGGTGGTCGACCCGCTCGTGCGCGCGGGCGCCGACATCGCTTATGCCGGCGAGCGCGGCCGACTGCCGTTGCGCATCCGCGGCGCGCAGTTGACGGCGATCTCCCATGACGTCGGCGTGTTCAGCGCCCAGCCCGTCTCCGCGTTGCTGTTTGCGGGATTGCAGGGCGCGGCGCCGAGCGCGATCAACCGCCGCGTCCGCGCCCGGGACCACACCGAGCGCCTGTTGCGTCATCTCGGGGTTGCGATCGAGGACGCGGAGCGGCGCGTTCGATTGACGCCGCCCGAGCGGCTGCCGGCCTTCGATCTCACGGTTCCGGGCGACATTTCGAGCGCCGCTTTGCCGATCGCCTGCGTCGTGGCGAGCCCGATCCCCCGGCGGCTGACAATCGAGGGGGTCGGCGTCAACCCGACTCGGACCGGCTTCCTGAGCGCGCTCATCGAAATGGGCGCGGCGATCGAGATCGCGACCACGGGGAGCGAGGGCGGCGAGCCGGTGGGCGTGGTGACCGTCGAGTCTGGCCGTGAGCTTCGCGGCGTCGAAGTCGCCGGCGACGCATTCGTGCAGAGCCTGATCGACGAGCTGCCGCTGCTGGCGGCGGTGGCCGCGCGCGCCCGCGGCCGCACCGTCATCCGCGATGCAGGCGAACTGAAGGACAAGGACACCGATCGGATCGCGACCACAGCGGCGGTTCTCCGCGCCTTCGGCGTCAGGATCGACGCGCGCGCCGACGGCTGGTCGATCGAAGAATCGCGCCTCGCAAGCCCGGGGTCGCTGCGTCTGCCGCCCGATCACCGGGTCATCTTCGCCGCGATGACGCTGGCGAGCCTGCTGCCGGCGCCGACGACGCTGTGGGGTTGGGAACGGGTCAGCGTCTCGTTCCCCGATTGTCTCGAGCTGCTGGGTCGACTGGCGTCGGTCGAGCGTTGCGAACCGGCGTGAGAGGACGCGACTCGCCAAAATGAAGCCGGTGAAGACCATTATCGTGACGGGCGCCGCCGGCCATCTCGGGCGCGCGGTCGCCCTGTGGTGGTCGCGGCCGGGGGTGAACCTGGTTCTCGTCGATTGCGCCGCGCAGGCCCTTGCCCAACGCGCCCACGAACCCGCTGCGCGCGGCGCCGGCGTCACGGCGATCGCAGTCGACCTCACGGCGCCGGACGATCTCGCATCCGCGCTGGGCGCGCTTCCGCCCGCGCTCTGGGAGGGCAGCCCGTCGCTCGTCCTCCTGCACGGGACCGCTGGCCGGCAGGCCGGACAAACGCCGCGCCTGGGCGATCTCGATCTTGCCGATTGGCGACGCGCGCTCGACGTCAACCTCACGTCGTTCGTCTTCGCCGTCCAGACCGTCCTGCCCTATATGAAGAGGGCCGGCGCCGGGCGGATCGTGCTCGTCTCGTCCGCCGCTGGTCTTTCGGCGTCGCCGACCGCCGCGTTGTCGTATTCCGTGACCAAGGCTGCGATCGCGGCGCTGCCTCGCCTTCTGGCGGCGGAACTCGGCGCCTTCCAGGTGCTCGTCAACGCCGTCGCGCCGGGCAAGTTCGAAAATCCCCAATGGCCCGACGATCCCTCGGCAGTCGAACGCTACGCCGCGACCGTTCCGCTCGGCCGGATCGGCTCGACCGAGGAGGTCGCCGCCCTGATCGGCTTCCTGAGCTCCGACGCCAACACCTATGTGACCGGCCAGACCATCCTGCAGGATGGCGGCCGGCTGTCGGCGCCGCCGGGGGCGCCGCGGCGATGAGCGCGCCTGGCCATTCTCACCCGCTCCTTGCGCTGGCGACGGCGGTCCCCGAACACATGGCCCTTGCGGCCGAGGCCGTTCGCGGCCTGCCTGGTCTGCCGGAACTGGCCGAAGTTCAGAATATCGTCGTCTTCGGGATGGGGGCCGGCAGAACGGCCGGCGCCCTCGTGCGCGCGCTCGCCGGCGCCGTCGTTCCGGTCCCGATCCTGGTCGAAAGCTCGTATCGCGCGCCCGCCTGCGTCGGCGC
This sequence comes from Hyphomicrobiales bacterium, assembly GCA_003164915.1. Classification (GTDB taxonomy): domain Bacteria; phylum Pseudomonadota; class Alphaproteobacteria; order Rhizobiales; family Beijerinckiaceae; genus Roseiarcus. The sequence goes on from PLRT01000069.1 coordinate 23,668, forward strand.
GCGCTCGCTCGTCTTTGCGATCTCGGGGTCGGGCGACACCGACGAAGTCAATCACGCCGCGGCGGCCGCGATTGCGCGCGGCGCGCGTCTCGTCGTCGTCACCGTCGGCGGCTGGCTCGCCGCGCTGGCCGAGGATTGCAACGCGCCGTTCGTGCGCATTCCGGCGGAGATTCAGCCGGCGCGCGCCGCATTGGGGTTCATCGTCGCGGCGCAGTGCGCGATCCTCGAAGACATCGGCCTGTTGCCCGGCGCGAGGGCCTGGATCGAGATCGCGGCGGCGCAACTCAGGCGGCGGCGCGCCGAGCTTCTGCAGGCCGACAATCCGGTGAGCCGGCTGGCGCCGCTGCTGGCGGGCCGTCCCGTTCTGATCCAGGGGGACGACGCCTTCGGCGCCGTGGCCGCCGAGCGGTGGAAGGCCCAGCTCAACCAGAACGCCAAGCAGCCGGCCTGGTTTTCCGAGCAACCCAATGCGAGTCACAACGAGGCCGTCGGCTGGGATTGCGCGATCGGACGGGCGCCGTGGACGGACGCGGTCGTCCTGCTCAGGCACGACTTCGAGGATGCTCGCGTCAGCCGCCGCATCGATCAGCTCGCCGATTATCTGGCCGGCAAGACCGCGGTCCACACGGTGCGCGGCGCGGGCGGTTGCCCGCTCGCCGCGGCGATGGACCTGATGATGATCGGCGACGTCGCTTCGCTCCACGTCGCCGGGCTCAACGGCGTCGATCCGTCGGCGATTGCGTTCATCAGCGAAACGCTGAAGGACGGTCTGACGCCGCCAGGGCGTTGGAAGGGATAGAACCCATGGCGAATCCGGCGCAGCGCCTCGGCGAAAGGATCGCCGTCGTGTCCGGCGGCGCTTCCGGCATCGGACGAGCGATCGCGTTGCGGCTCGCCGCTGAAGGCGCAATCGTCGAAATCCTCGACCAGAACGACGCGGGCCCGACCTGCGCAGAAATCGCCGAGGCTGGCGGCACGGCTGCGTGCGGCGTCTGCGACGTCGCCGACGACGCGCAGATCGACGCGGCGGTCGAAGCCCTCCGCGCACGCCGCGGCCGGGTCGACATCCTGGTCAACAGCGCCGGAATCCTGACCGACCGGCGGCCCTGGCGCAGTCGAACCCGCGAAGAGATCGAGCGGTTCGTGAAGATCAACTATGTCGGCGTCTTCGCCCTGACCAAGGCGATCTATCCGCTGATCACGTCGAGCCGCCACGGCCGGATCGTCGTCGTCGGATCGCGAACCGCGCTCATGGGCAATCCCGGAATGTCGGGCTACGTGGAATCCAAGGCGGCCGCGATGGGCTTCGTGCGGGTGCTGGCGCGCGAAGCCGGCGAGCACGCGATCACCGTCAACGCCGTGGCGCCGGGCATGATCGCGACGCCCGGAACGCGCGCGAACTCGGACGAGGCGGCCTTCGACCGCATGGTCGGCATCCAGGCGATCAAGCGACGGGTCACGCCGGAGCACGTGGCGGCTCTCGTCGCGTTCCTCGCCAGCGACGACGCCGAAATGATCACCGGACAGACGATCGTCTGCGACGGGGGCGGCTATCTGCATTGAACCGGCGCGCGCCGACCAGGCCTCGGGTCTAGCGCGGCGCAGAAGCCTCGCTCGACGTGACGGCCGGGCCGGCGTCGCCTCCAGGGGAAGAACGGGCCGCAAGGAAAAAATAGGCGGTCAGCAGGAGAGCGAGAACGCCCAGCGTCATGAAGATCCGTCGAGGGCTAACGGCGGCGGCCATGACCGGCGCCCCGGGAGCCGCGACCCTGGAACTCCGCGCTTGCGGTAGGAGCGCAATCAGGCGAGCGGCCGTCGCCGCCGCGGACGGACCTGGCGCGAAGGCGATCGTCGTCGCCGCAATCAGCATCGTCAGCCGCTCCGTCGCCCTTTCCCTGGGCATGCTCGCCAGGCTGACGGCCTCCTGCCAGGGATCGACGTCGAACCGGGCCAGCGCCGAAAGGACGCTCAGCGCCGTTCCATTTCGCTCCTCGCCGACCGACGCGAACAGGAAACCGTCGAACTGGCGGCCAAGAAGAGGGGTTATCGCGGTATGGGTCATGACGTCAGCCCTGTTGCTCGTCGAGACCGGGCGCGCCCGCGCGCCCGGGCAGATTCGCAAGCGATGCGTTCCGTCGGTCGCGTCGCCGGCGCTCGCCGTCGTTTCGCGATCACGACTCCCTGGCGGGCGAGGCGCTGAAGGCAACCTCGACTTCCACCTCCATCGCGCTGAGAGCGGCGCCGCTTCCGAAGAAGCTGCCGACGACCGGCATCGCCTGCCGGATGTTGCGCGCGACGGCGACGGGAACGAGGTTGGCGCCGCCGACGCTGCGGTTGGTCGGATCGAAACTGATCCAGCCCGCGCCGGAGACGAACACCTCGCCCCAGGCGTGGGTCGATCCGGCGTCGGCGGATCCCGTCAGACTCTGATCGGGGTTGAAGAGATAGCCCGAGACGATTCTCGCGCCGAAGCCAAGGCAGCGCGCCGCTTCGACGAACAGCACGGCGAAGTCCCGGCACGCGCCCCAGCCGCGATCCAGCGTCTCCAGCGGCGATTGCGAACCCTCGTCTTCGCGGCTCTGGTAGGCGATCCATCCGGCCACGCCGTAGCTGAGGTCCTTGAGCAGCGCCAGCGTGTCCGTACGATCGCCGCTGACGAACGCCCGCGCCCA
>PLRT01000069.1:26454-47556 GCA_003164915.1 Hyphomicrobiales bacterium
CTCGCGCGGGCGAAGCATCAGCCGATGCGGCCCGAGACTGACCAGCCCGCGATAGCGATAGCTCGTCCGATGATGGATCTCGAGCGCAATCATCGGCAGATCCTCGCTCCGATCGGACGCAGGCCGTTCCACAACCGCCTCCTCACGAACCGAGACGAAAGAAGCGTTCCGCCGGCCGAACGATGTATCCACCGCCGCAGTCGCGCCACCGATCGTTTCAATCAAAGATAGTGTCGATCCCAGAATTTCATAGATAGCCAACGGCTTCTGCTCAGATAAATCGTCTGGAAATCCCAGTCTACATCTGGGCTTGGGCAATTTTCCTATCTTTTTTTCATCGCAACGACTATCAATGTATCTAAGGAAGTTCGGTGCGCGGATAATTCGCGGCCGCGCCTGCCGAATGGCGGGCGTCGATGGCTGCTCGACCGAGGCGCAAGGTTCGATTTTTGCGCCGCTCTCCGCCGCCTGCCGCCGACTCCCGGCGCGGAGAGAATCGCATTTTTTCAGACCTGCGGCGCCGGGCGCCGCCAATAGGAGACAGAAATGGCCAAGTCCCAGCGACACGGCAATAAGGAAGCGCGCAAGCCGAAGGCGCCGAAGCCGACCGTAGCAGCGCAGACCTCGCCGTTCGCCCCGAAGAGCGGATCGATCGCGACCAGTCCGCCAAAGCGAAAGGGCTGAGCCGCGGGCGCGTCGCCGCCCGCTCGCACAGCCAGCCTCGACCGGGGGGTGATGGTCGATCCGAACGGGACCCGTCGCGGGCTCCGAAACGGGTTCCCGCGGCGCGCTGGACGCGCCGCAACGAAAGCGAGTTCAATTATGCAATATCTAGGTCGAATTTCCGGCAGCGGGTGGTTGAAGCGTGACGGCGAGGCAGTCGCCCGCGCCTCGTACGACTTCGAGGGATTCAGCAGGCAGGGGGGAACCGTCGTGAGTTCCGGAGAGATCAGCCTCTCTCCCTCCGACCTCAAGATCGTTTTCGGCAGGCTCGGCGTTCAACTCCTCACCGATGACGGCAGGCTCCTTGACCTGCGGTTCTCCAGCAAGGAGCTTCGTCACGCGGAGGATTCGGCCCCGGTCGAAGTGTCCGGTGATTTGCCGGGTTCGCCGGCGGAATGGCGCGGCGGGTCGACTGCGGATGTGGCGCGGCCGGCGCCCACACAGAATCTCCGTCCCGCGTCGGCGCGTAGCGAGAAGCCGCCGTCGAACGCGCAGCGCCAGCGGCGCGTCTCAGCCTGAGGCGACGCGAACGCGGTGGACGGCGCCGTCGTCGACCATGCGCAGTCGCAGCGGCCGCTCGGGGATTTCAACGCCAGCGATCTCTGCGAACCGGACGCCCCGGCTGACCCCGGCCGGATTGTCGACGACGATCTCGTAGCGCGCCGATGGTCGCCGCACGCTCATCTCGAACGTCGTCCACGCCTTGGGAGTGCAGGGGTCGAGATGCAGGAAGGCGCCGCGGATACGCAGCCCGAGTCTGCTCTCGACGCCTGCGCGCTGCAGCCAATCCGCTGATCGAGCGCACCACGTCCAGCCGCCGCGCGTCGGCGCGGCTGCGCGCGCGGTTGATGGGGTTGAGAAGCGAGAACGGGCCGAACGCCATGTCGCCGACGCCGAGCGGGGCGAAGGCCATCGCCGACCAGGTCGCGGCGCGCGTGTAAAGTTCGCCGTCCTCGCGCACGCCCGGCGGACAGCTCTTGACGTAGCCGGGATCCCGGGCGGCCCTGTCGAAGGGCGGCGCAAACAGCAGCGCTAGGCCGTTTCGCGCCGGTTCCGTTCGCGCTCCACTGGCGCCGTCGCGCGTTTAATTCGCTCCGGCGGCGCAGCGCCAGACAGCGCGGCCACTGCCTGCGCGATCGAATTGATACGGCGCTCCTCGTTCGCCGCCGAGCCAGGCGGTTCGCCGTCGTCGAAGAAGGACCGCCAGCGCCAATCGCCGTCCCCCGCCTCACGCTCGAGCGAGGTCTTCAGCGCGGCGGCGTGCGCCGTTCATCGCGCGGCCGGCGTCTACGCCCATTTTCGCGTTCGAGAGCGCGCGGTCGGACGGCGACGCCGGGAGCGCAGTTCCCCGCCGCTATTGACGAGCGACCCGCCGGCTTGGCGCGCCGCTCGCGTTTTCACGCCGAGCCCGTCAGGCGGTCAGTAATCCATCCCGCCCATGCCGCCCATGCCGCCGCCCGGCGCGGCTGCCGCCTCGCTTCTCGGCCTTTCCGCGACCATGGCCTCGGTCGTGATCATCAGGCCGGCGACCGACGCCGCGTCCTGCAGCGCGATGCGAACCACCTTGGCGGGATCGAGAATACCTGCGGCGAGCATGTCGACAAATTGCTCGGTCTGGGCGTCGTAGCCGTAAGTCTGCGATTTCTCGGCGAGGATCTTGCCGACGACGATCGAACCTTCGCCGCCCGAATTCTCGACGATCTGGCGGATCGGCGCTTCGAGCGCCTTCAGCACGATGTCGATGCCCGACTGGATGTCCGGGTTTTCGTCGCTGAGTTTGCCGACGGAACCCTTGGCGCGCAGCAGCGCCACGCCGCCCCCGGCGACGACGCCTTCTGCGACCGCGGCCTTGGTGGCGTTGACCGCGTCGTCGACGCGATCCTTCTTCTCCTTGACCTCGACCTCGGTGGAGCCGCCGACGCGGATGATCGCGACGCCGCCCGACAGTTTGGCCAGGCGCTCTTGAAGTTTCTCCTTGTCGTAGTCGGAGGTCGTGTCTTCGATCTGCGACTTGATTTGAGCGATGCGCGCTTCGATGTCGGACTTCTTGCCGGCCCCGTCGATGATCGTCGTGGCGTCCTTGTCGATGCGGACGCGCTTGGCCCGCCCCAGCATGTCGAGCGTCACCTTTTCGAGCTTGACGCCGAGGTCCTCGGCGATGACGTCGCCCGCGCTGAGAATCGCGATGTCCTCGAGCATGGCTTTGCGTCGGTCGCCGAACCCGGGCGCCTTGACCGCCGCGACCTTGAGGCCGCCGCGCAGCTTGTTGACGACCAGGGTCGCCAGCGCCTCGCCGTCGATGTCTTCGGCGATGATCAGCAGCGGCTTGCCGGCCTGGACGACCGCCTCGAGCAGCGGCAGCATCGCCTGCAGCGACGAGAGCTTCTTCTCGTGAACGAGGATGTAGGGATCCTCCAGTTCGACGATCATCTTCTCGGCGTTGGTGACGAAGTAAGGCGAGAGATAGCCGCGATCGAACTGCATGCCCTCGACGACATCGAGTTCGGTTTCGGCGGTTTTGGCTTCCTCGATGGAGATGACGCCCTCGGCGCCGACCTTCTTCATCGCCCTGGCGATCATTTCGCCGATCGACTTGTCGCCATTGGCGGCGATTGTGCCGACCTGGGCGATCTCCTCCGAGGACTGCACTTTCTTGGCGCGGCGCTCGATGTCTTTGACCACTGCGGTCACGGCGATGTCGACGCCGCGCTTCAAGTCCATCGGGTTCATGCCGGCGGCGACCAGCTTGAGGCCTTCGCGCATGATCGACGCGGCCAGGACCGTGGCCGTCGTCGTGCCGTCGCCGGCGAGATCATTGGTCTTGGAGGCCACTTCGCGCACCATCTGTGCGCCCATGTTCTCGAATTTGTCGGCGAGTTCGATTTCCTTCGCCACCGTGACGCCGTCCTTGGTGATCTGCGGCGCGCCGTAGGACTTGTCGAGAATGACGTTGCGCCCCTTGGGACCGAGGGTCACCTTGACGGCGTTATTGAGGACTTCGACGCCGCGCAGCAGGCGCTCGCGCGCATCGGTGGAGAATCTGACGTCTTTGCTGGACATGGTTTTTGTTCCAATGATTTGAGAAGCGGACAGGCGTCGTTCAGGCGGCCTTCTTGGCCGCGGTCGCGCCCTCGATCACGCCGAGGATGTCGGATTCTTTCATGATCAGGAGGTCTTCGCCGTCGATCTTGACTTCCGAACCCGACCATTTGCCGAACAGCACGCGATCGCCGGCGTTGACCTCGATCGCGATGAGCTTGCCGGCCTCGTCGCGCGCGCCGGGGCCGACGGCGACGACTTCGCCCTCTTGCGGCTTTTCCTTGACGGTGTCGGGAATGAGGATGCCGCCTTTGGTCTTGTCCTCGCCCTCGATGCGACGGATCACGACGCGGTCGTGCAGCGGGCGAAATTTCATGGGAGTCCGTTTCCGGTCAGCTTACGCAGCCGGCGCGGGGCAAATGCTCCGGCTCTCGGCGCGAGTCTGACGCCGCGCTTAGATGGCTATCGTTGGCACTCGTTACAAGAGAGTGCCAATCGGCTTTGACGGCGGACGCTCGTCGTCGATCTGCGCGGTCGGAACCGGTTGCGGCGTCGGTTCCGCATGCCTTGGCCCTGCGCCCCATCGGTTGCGCAGCCTTGAACCGCTCCCTCAGTCGCCCGTTGTCCCGCCGGCGCTCCCGTGCCAATCTCAATACGCGACTCTAGCTCCGGCTGAATGACCGTGGGGGGCGCGGCAGACGTAGCGGCGACGGGCTCGCTCGGATGCTGGGGGTGGAAAACAGCCGTTCGATGACGCCAAGGGCAAGAGCAGCTCACCGCCGGAAGCGGACCAATATCGATGCTCTTTCTATTCATTCGGACCCATTGTTCGGGACCTTCGGTGTGGACAACCCGCATTGGCGTCTGAATCAGCCAGGGGTCCTAGCGCTGATTCGCGAAGCCGTTCGTCGAGACAATGGCCCGGGGGACGGTGAACTGGCGCGCCATGGCGGCCGCTCATCGCCGCGCGTTTCGTATGGTTCACTTGCCGTTGCGCACGGCGCGGCATCGCGAGCTTCGCCGTTGGTCGCCTACGCCGCGGCCGACTTGCTAAATTCACAATTCCGGGACAGCGTGGACCGCAAATGACAACGCCGTCTCCTTTCGCCGATCGGAAGATCGGCGCCGCGCGCGAACGGCGCCGGTTGGGGAAGGACCTCCTGACCGCATTCGCGATCAAGATCGTCGCCATCATCGCGCTCGCCTTGCTGTTCTTTGGCGTCGGCCATCGCGAAAGCGTCGATCCGGCGAAAATATTCGCGCCAGCCAATTCCGCGGCGCAACTCAAGGGTTAGGAGACCGGCGATGTCCGCCATCGATGTCGTGTCGCTTTCGCGCATCCAGTTCGGCATGACCGCATTGTATCATTTCCTCTTCGTGCCGCTGACGCTCGGTCTGTCGCTGCTCATTGCGATCATGGAGAGCGTCTACGTCATGACTGGCCGCGCCGTTTGGCGCGACATGACCAAGTTTTGGGGGCTGCTGTTCGGCATCAATTTCGCGATGGGGGTCGCCACCGGAATCACGATGGAGTTCCAGTTCGGAACCAACTGGGCCTACTACAGCCATTACGTCGGCGACATTTTCGGCGCGCCGCTGGCGATCGAAGGGTTGATGGCGTTCTTCCTCGAAGCGACCTTCGTCGGGCTGTTCTTCTTCGGTTGGAATCGACTGTCGAAAGTCGGCCATCTCACGGTCACCTGGATGGTCGCGATCGGCTCGAATCTTTCGGCGCTGTGGATCCTGGTCGCCAACGCGTGGATGCAACATCCGGTCGGCGCGCACTTCAACTTCCAGACCATGCGCATGGAGATGACCTCGTTCAAGGAGGTCCTGTTCAATCCGGTCGCTCAGGACAAGTTCGTCCACACCGTTTCGGCCGGATACGTGACCGGCGCGGTTTTCGTGCTTGCGGTCAGCGCCATCTATATGTTGCAGGGCCGCCATAGCGAGTTCGCCAAGCGGTCGATGACCGTCGCGGCGAGCTTCGGGCTCGCCTCGGCCTTGTCGGTGGTCGTACTGGGCGACGAAAGCGGCTACACCGCGAGCGCAAACCAGAAAATGAAGATCGCCGCCGTCGAGGCGATGTGGAACACCGAGCCCGCGCCCGCCGCGTTCACCTTGTTCGGTCTTCCCGACGCAAAGACGCACGAGACCGAGTACCGGGTGCAAATCCCATGGGTCCTGGGGTTGATCACGACGCGTTCGCTCGATCAGCAGGTTCCGGGGATCTCCGACCTCGTCGCCGAGGCGCAAACGCGCATCCGCAACGGCATCCCGGCCTATGCGGCGATCGAGGCCCTGCACAAGGATCCCAACGACGCGGCCGCCAGGGCGGCGCTGGCGAGCCACGTGTCCGATCTCGGCTACGCGTTGCTGCTGAAGCGCTACGACCCCAACGTCGTCGACGCCACCGACGCCGAGATCGCCCAGGCGGCGCAAGACACGGTTCCCGCCGTCGCGACGCTTTTCTGGAGCTTCCGCGTCATGGTCGGGCTGGGCTTCGGCTTCATCGCGCTGTTCGCGGCTGCGTTCTGGCTCGCCGCCCGGCGCCGGCTCGATCAACGCCGTTGGTTTCTCTGGCTTTCGGCGCTTTGCCTGCCGCTGCCGTGGATTTCGTGCGAGCTCGGCTGGATCGTCGCGGAATATGGACGACAACCGTGGGCGATCGAAGGGATTCTGCCGACCTATCTCGCCAACTCTTCGGTCGCGGCGGGCGACGTTTGGTTCTCGCTGATCGGTTTTATCGTCTTCTACACCACCCTGGCGGTCGTCGATCTCTATCTCATCGTGCGAACCATTCGTATCGGGCCCGAGATGGTCGCCGACGATCGCGGTCCTGATCACCCGCACGCGATCGCGCAACCCGCTCAATGATTCCTGGGAGCGCGCCATGATCTTCGACTACGAAAACCTTCGCCTCGTCTGGTGGCTGCTGCTCGGCGTGTTGCTGATCGGCTTCGCCGTCATGGACGGCTTCGATCTCGGCGTCGCGGCGCTGCTGCCGTTCGTCGGCCGCAGCGACGTCGAACGGCGGGTCGCGATCAACACCATCGGGCCGGTGTGGGAGGGAAACCAGGTTTGGCTGGTGCTCGGCGCCGGAGCGATCTTCGCGGCATGGCCGCCGCTTTACGCCGTCAGCTTCTCGGGCTTCTACCTCGCGATGTTCCTAGTCCTCGCCAGTCTCATCCTCCGGCCGGTCGGCTTCACCTTCCGCTCCAAGATCGACAATCCGGTCTGGCGCTCGATCTGGGATTGGGCGCTGGTCATTAGCGGCGTGGTTCCCGCGCTGATCTTCGGCGTCGCCGTCGGCAACGCGCTGCAGGGCGTTCCCTTCGCCTTCGATCCAGACCTGCGCGCGAGCTACCAAATCACGCTGCTCGGCCTTCTCAATCCGTTCGGCCTGCTGTGCGGGCTGGTCAGCCTGGCGATGCTGCTGATGCACGGCGCCGCCTACCTCGGCGTCAAGGCGGGCGAACCGGTCGCGAGCCGCGCGCGGCAGGCTGGAGGCGTCGCCGCGATCGTCACCCTCATTCTGTTCGCTCTCGCCGGCGTGGCGACCGCCTTCCTCATCCCGGGCTACGTCATAACTTCTGCGATCGACCCCGCGGGCCCGTCCAATCCGCTCGGCAAGACGGTCGTGACGCAGACCGGCGCATGGCTGATGAATTATGGCGCGCATCCGTGGATGCTGGCGGCGCCGGCGCTCGGCTTCGCTGGAGCCGTGGCGGCGTTCTTCCTGTTCAGGGCGGCGCGGCCTGTCGTGACCTGGCTCGCGACCTCCGCTTCCGTCGTCGGGATCGTCGCGACTGCGGGCGTCAGCATGTTTCCGTTCCTGCTGCCGTCGTCTTCGTCGCTGAGCAGCAGCCTCACCGTCTGGGACGCCTCCAGCAGCCGCCTGACGCTCGGCGTGATGCTGGTCGCCGCGGTCGTTTTCGTTCCCATCGTGCTCGCCTACACCGCGTGGGTTTTTCGCGTTCTGCGAGGCCACGTCACGGTGGAGGAAATCACGCGCGATCCGCACGGCGTCTACTGAACCGGAGAAGAGTCGATGTGGTACTTTTCGTGGGTTCTCGGCGTCGGCTTGGCGGCGGCGTTCGCGATTCTCAACGCGATGTGGTTCGAACTCGACGCCGATCGCGACGCCATGATGAGGCCGGCCGATGCGCCGCTCGCCGACGAGCGAGCCCCTGCGCCGTGACCTTCGATTGACTGGCGCAGGAAACTTCGTGGGTCTTCGGCGCCGACGCAGCTGAAATTGCGTTTGGCGTTTCGCTCCCGCGAAGGATCATTCCGGGGCCGGGCCGAGCATCCGGACCAGCCCGCCATATTCGGATTGCCATTTGCGATAGGTGACTTGCGTGAGTCCGATCGATCGGAGCGCGTCGGCGACGCTGACGCCCTGCGAGGTCAGCGCGTCGACCTGACGAAGCTTCGCGACGATGTCCTCCGGGCGCTGTCTCTTTCTCGGCATTCTGGCGTCCTCGGCGACCGTCAAATTTGAACGCCGCGAAGAGCGGTCGTGGGGTTGACGACCGGGCGGCCGAAGGTCTCTCCCACCCAACGGCCGCCCAGCGCGACGCGCGCGGGGCAATCTTGCCGGCTACGGCGCCCGCCGCGCCGAACTCGCCTGTCAGGCCTTCGGCAGTTCGAATGCGACGAAATGCGATCCGTCGGCGGTCTTGATCCTCATCAGCACCGCTTTCCTGCCGTCATGACGCGCGNNATGACGTCGCCGCTCGAGAGACCCTTGCCTGCCGCCATTCCGTTGGGATCGACATTGACGATGACCACGCCTTGATCGCCGGCGCCCGCCACCTGGTTGGCCGGGGCCAACTCGACGCCCAGCATGGGCGCGGCGTTGTCCGGCGCGCTGTCAGCCTTGGCGGTCTGCTCGTTCTTCTGCGAAGCGAGCGTGAGGCTGACCGTCTTCTCGGCGCCGTCGCGCAGGTAGGCGATCTCCGCCTTGTCGCCTGGCTTCAGCGCGGCGACCTGGCGGGTGAGGTCCGCGGCGTCCTTGATCGACTGGCCGTTGAGTTTGGTGATCACGTCGCCGGACTTCAGGCCGGCGTCGGCGGCGGGCGTACCAGGCTCGGTCTTGTCGACCAAGGCGCCGCTCGCGGTCTTGAGCCCGAGCCCGTCGGCGATGTCCTGGCTGACCGGCTGAATCATGACGCCGAGATATCCGCGCTGCACGACGCCGCCGTGTTCGAGCGAGCCGACGACGCTGTCGACTGTGCTGGCNNCCTTCAGCCGAGATGATGCCGGCGGTGACGGTGCCCCCGAGACCGTAGGGATTGCCGACGGCGACGACCCAGTCGCCGACGCGCGGCGTCTCCTTGGCGAAGGAGACGAACGGGTAGTCGCCTTTCTCGGTCACCTTCAGCAGCGCCAGATCGGTCTTGGGGTCCGTACCGATCACCTTGGCGTCCAGGGTCTTGCCGTCGTTTGTGGTCACGGTGACGGTCTTGGCGTTGGCGACGACATGGTTGTTGGTGACGACATAGCCGTCGGCGGAGATGAAGAACCCGGAGCCGAGAGCGACGGCGCGCTGCGGTTCCGTCTGACGCGGCGCCATGCCGTTCTGATCGCCGAACCGCTTGAAGAACTGCTGGATCTGCGGCGGCAGGTTATCCATCTGACCGGAGAGATCTTCGCCGCTGGCCGCGGCGTTCACGATGTCGACCTTTACCGACACCACCGCCGGCTTCACGCGCTCGACGACCGTGGCGAACGACGGCAACGACTGAGATTGCAAATCGGAGGTCACCACCGCGGCGGCGCTTGCGGGCGCGGAAGCGGACATGACCATTCCGCCGATCGCGCCGGAGGCGACCAGCGCCACGACGGCGGCGGAGGCGAGCATGCGATGGCGACGATGGCTGCGGTCGTTCAGATTGAAAAATGACATGGCGGGTCTCCGTAGCGGAAAGATCGTCTTCCGCGCTCGATGGCGACACCATGCGCCGCGGCGCCCCCATGGCAGGTGGCCGGCGCGTTAACCTTTCTTCATCGCCATGCGAAGGACGTCGTTGCGCACGAAGCCGCGCCTCGCGCCGCTTCAGCCGTCATTTCGAGCCGCAACTCGCCCGCCAGGCGCGGCGTTTTACGCGCAACAGCAAGAATCCACTCTACTTGGCAGGGGTCGGCTTCTTCTGAATCTCCGCCAGAAGGACGCTGGCGCGCGCCGCACCCTTGTCTCGGTCGCTCGACGACATCGACGCGAAGGCGGCCTCGCGCTCGACCTTTGCGAAGCCAAGCCCTTCGATGACCGCCACTTCCGACCAGGCGTAGCTCTCGATCGGATCGGCCGTCGTTCCGAGTCCGAATCGGTACATCTGACCGAGCCGCATCGCCGCGCGTGGATTGCCCTGTCGCGCCGCGTTGCCCAGGAGATCGAAAGCCTTCGCGTAATCCGGCGGGGCGAGGTCGCCGTTCAGATAGATTTCTCCCAGCCTCGCCTCGGCGGGAATCGAATTCTGGGCGGCGGCTTTCGCGTAAAGCGAGATCGCTTTCGTTATGTCCTTGGGCACGCCGACGCCGAGTTCCGACATGTGGGCGAGCCAATATTGAGCCGCCGGATTGTCTTTGGCGGCCAGGTGATCGAACAGGTTCAGCGCGAGGGCGTCGCTTCCGTTGGCGAAAGCGAGCTTGCCCAATTTGAGCTGTTGCGCGCTCGATTCGATCGGCGACGGGACGAGGCTGGAAAAGCCGCCGCGCCACCGCACTTCCTGGAATAGCCCGCCGATCGCCAAGGCGACGACAATCGCGCCGACCATGGAGAGCGAAAGTGTCGGCCCGCCAGGCGGTCGCCGGCGTGGATCGGCGGTTGTCATATCATCCTCAGTTGGAAAGCCGCCTCAGCGGCGAATGGACTGGCGACGGACCGCCCGCGCTCTTGGCGTTCAACGATACGTCGCAACTTCGCCCATCGTCTCACGCGGCGCCCTGCCGAGGCTCCGACGTCGTCGAGGATCAATTCATCTTTCCCCGTTTCGAATATCGCGCAGGCCAAAGGACGCCGCCTGTTTTTGGGGCGATATTCAACTGCGGGCGTTAGCCGCGACGATCTCGCCGGCGAGTCTCGCCGCGGCCTTGGCGTTGTGTTCTCGCGCGTCCCGATCGCTTCGGTTGAGCCCGACAGCGTCATTCAGCGACCTGCGCGGATGAGGGCTTACGCCGCTTTTGCGCCACCGTAGACATCGAGGTTCGAGGGCTTGACCGCGCCAAGAATCGCCTTGGCGCGAGCGACTTCTTCGGTCGTGCCGCGCGCCATCACGAGAAAGCTGTCTTCCTTTACGGCCGTTTCGTACTTGATCACGCTGTCCTTCGGTATCCCGGCGCCATAGAGAGCGGCGCCGAGCGCGCCAAGCCCGCCCACGACCACGGCGTTCTCGACACCGGAGATCAGCACGGTCGCCAGATAGCCAAGCACGACGACGTGCCCGACAAAGGGGATGGTCATGAAGATCGAGCCAAAGAACAGGCCCCAGAAGCCGCCCCAGAAGGCGCCGCGAGAGCCCCAGAACTTGACCCGGTCGCCGGCGGTGTAGAAGCCGACGACCTTCTCGTCGGTGTGGTATCCCCTGCCGACAAGGCTGAGATTCTTCATATCAAAGCCCGATGCGGCGAGCTTTTTCACGGCAGACTCCGCACCCGTGTGGTCTGCGAAGACGGCGACGACCGAATTGACGATTTCCATTTGATCCTCCTTCAGGACGGGGCGGCGCCAGGCAACGGCGCCTCCGTGCCGCGAGCTGCGGGCCACGAGCGAGCCACGGAACATTCACGATGACCCGCTCTCAACGTCCGTCGCCTAGCCGACGCAAAGATATTTGCCGCGACCGTGCGCAGATAGGCTCGGAATCTACTCACCGTTGATCCGGTCGGTACGCCAATTCTTGGAAGCTTACGGCTCGGTTTCCTATGGAGTACGTCCGCCTTGCGTTCTGTGTGAGCGTCGCCGAGTCTCGACAGACCTTCAATGTTCGCGCGGAGTTTCGATCGACGGCGAAACTTTCTCCGAACCGTTGGGGCGCACCGGCGAACGGTCGGCTTTCTCCAGAAGGTCGATGAACGGCTTCATGATGTCGATCGGCATCGGGAAGACGACCGTCGAATTTTGCTCGGCGCCAATTTCGGTCAGGGTTTGCAGGTAGCGCAGTTGCATCGCTGCGGGAATGCTGCCGAGGATCTTGGCGGCGTCGACGAGCGTCTGGGAAGCCTGGAACTCGGCCTCGGCGTGAATGACCTTGGCGCGCCGATCGCGCTCGGCCTCGGCCTGTTTGGCGATCGCCCGGACCATGTTTTCGGTGAGCTCGACGGTCCTGATCTCGACATTGCTGACCTTGATCCCCCAGGTTTCCGTCTGCGTGTCGAGTATGCCTTGGACGTCGGCGCTCAGCTTCTTGCGTTCGGACAGCATCTCGTCGAGTTCGTGCTGGCCGAGCACCGCGCGCAAGGTCGTTTGCGCCAACATGTTCGTCGCGGGAAGATAATCCTGCACCTTGATGATCGCCCGTTCGGGATTGACGACATTGAAGTAGAGCACCGCATCGACCTTCATCGAGACATTGTCGCGCGAGATCACGTCCTGGCTGGGGATCTCGATGACCTGGATGCGCAAATCCACCCGCACCATTTCCTGTATGAAGGGGATCAGCAGCACCAGGCCAGGGCCCTTGACTTTCTGAAACCGTCCGAGCGTGAACACCACGGCGCGCTCGTATTCGCGCAGGATGCGCACCGAGGCGGCCAGGCATACGACGACGACGAAGGCGACGAGGGGAACGAGGTAGGTTGCATAGGTGAACATCGGTCTGGCGCCTCTCTCAGGTCTTGCTCTTAGGTCGTGCCGCGCCGCGCTCCGACGTGCCGGCGGAATCAAGCGGTGCGCACGCCGCACGCCCGCTGGCTTTGCGCACGCGGCAAAATAGGCCCACGACGGCGCGCCCGGGCAGCCTCGGAATCTACCTATTGCGCTCGAGCGACTTGGCCGACCGAACGGTCCCCGGCCTGATGCGCTCGCGAGCACCCCCCGGGCGCTCTTTCATCAGGCCGACTGAGGCAGGGCTGCGTGGCGTTGCGAGAGAGTTGGTCCCGGTCGGCAGAGGGTTCCGCGAAGGCCGAGTGGATCGCCGCCAAAATTGGTCGTTTGCGATATTGGCGCGGCGGGCGTGACGGGGGGAGAAGTTATGGGAGGCGGTGTTCGGGAGGGATTGGGGCATCGCCGACCAAGGCCTCCGTTGGGCGGTCTCCGTCGCGCATCGCTGCGACGCATGATGGGTCTTTCGGCGATGGATGGCGGCCAATCCGGGCATTCCGCGCGCGTTGCTGGCGCGATGCTTATTGAAGGAGTTGCGGTATGTCCCTTCTGCCCATCCGGAACGGTCCGTGATTGCTACCCGACGAACACAGGTTCCTCTTCCGTCGCCACGCGGACGACTTGACCGAGTCGTTGATGAAGTCAGCGAGGTCGCTCGTTTTCAGGCCCACGGGGCATCGATATCTTCGTAGGCCGCCACAAGGGCGTCGATCTTCGAGAGAACGTTCTGATGGAACCGCCGCTGTCGCTCGGTCAGGTCTACGCCATTTTGGGTGATAATCGCGCCCCTCTCGATTTCGTCGAGAGCGGCGACTGTCGCTGCCCTATCTTTGCGAAGCGTCGCGATCTTATCGTAGTACTCGCCCATGCTGATCCTCGTGTTTTGCGGCAAGCCTTCCGCACGACGCGGGTGCGGCGCGGGAGCCTGTCGAGCCGACTTGCTTTTGAATTGAGAAAGGACCCGCGGCCTCCGCAGTCTCGTATTGCGGCGAATTCACGGCGAGAGTCGGAATCTACTCACGACGCCCGATTGCGTATGTCGTCTGCCACAAGGCTCGACGCCTTCACCTCGACCAACGCGGCGCAGCCGGAAAACCTGACGCAAAGCGGCGATGTCGCACGGATCAAGCGCCAAAGTTTCTGTTTGAAAGCGCGGGTTGCGACTGCCCTCCGGCGATAAGATCGAGTGCGGCGGGGGCAGGTCAAGACGAGTCATGCGTCGATCGCCGTGACGCAAGCCTCACGGCCGGAAGCCTCACCGATATTGAAATCGAAACTGAGCGTGCGCCTGCGGCGCCGGCAGCGACGCGCGAACAGGAGTGGAGTCCGGCTCCGGCGCCTCGAGAGGCCATCGTTCGATCATGGCTGATGTGCGAGATGGGAGGCGCGCATGCGCCGAGATCAAATCGCGACAGCCTGGACGCGGCTCGTAGTCGAAGTCGCTTTGCCGCTGAGTTCCACGCCCGAAGCCTGCTGTAGCGCCGAGCTGGCGCCGGGCGCGGAAAAGGTCTGTGCGCACCGTGGTTGTGGCAGCCCTCAATGTCGCAGCGCCGACGGCCGTCTTGTCTCCTGGGTCCGGGACCGTCCGAGACTTGGCGATCTGACGATCTGAGTAGATTCCGACTCTACGGTTCGGACCCGTCTGTGGGTAATGCTGGCGACGTCGGTGCGCGCTCCTGTGGATCCGAGTCTGGGGATCCCAGCGGAGACAAGGCCAAAGTTCCGGCGTGGGCTGACGGCGCAGCACGACGGCGGGTCAGAGGCTTTCGTGGAATTCGGCATGGACCGCGTACCGAACTCGACGGCGTCTCTGCGCCTGCCTAGACGGGGCGATCGTGAGAGCGCAGATGTTGAAGGCATGTATTGATCCGCTTCGGCCTATTCGATGACGGGAACCATCAGCGCAGCGATCCGTCTCTTGTCGAGTTGGGAGGAAGCATGAGCCCGCGTCTGATCATCGTCTCGAATCGAGTCGCCGTCCCCGAGCCGGGAAACAAACAGATGGCCGGAGGGCTCGTGGTCGCGGTGAAAGCGGCGCTGAGAAACCGCACTGGCGTGTGGTTCGGCTGGAGCGGCAAGATCGACGAAACGGAGACGGCGCAGCCGCGCATCGTCGAGCGCAACCACATCACCTATGCCGTGATCGATCTGTCGAAGACTGATTTTGAAGAATATTACAATGGGCTGGCGAACCGGGTGCTGTGGCCGATCCTTCACTATCGAGTCGATTTGCAGGAATATTCGCGCGCCGACCATTCCGGCTATATGCGCGTCAATCGCCAGTTCGCCGACAGGCTCAGCGCCTTCCTCAGAGAGGACGACGTCGTTTGGGTGCACGACTACCATCTGATGCCGTTGGCGCGCGAACTGCGCGCGCGAGGACATCTCAATCCGATCGGTTTTTTCCTGCACATCCCCTGCGCTCCGTTGGACATTCTGCGCACCTTGCCACACCACGAAGAGATTCTCGGCGCCCTCACCTACTACGACCTCGTCGGCTTTCAGACCGAGAATGACCGCGATAATTTCGCCGCCTACCTCTTGGCGATGCCGGGGGCCAAAGAAGGCCGCGACCTGACTTTCGAAGTGGGGGGGCGCCAGACGCGGATCGGCGCATTTCCGGTCAGCATCGAGACCGCCACTTACGCGCGGCTCGCGCGCAACGCCGCGCGGTCGCCGCTCGCCAAGGAGATCAAGGAGAGCCTTACCGGGTTGCGTCTGGTGCTCGGCGTCGACCGCCTCGACTACTCGAAGGGCATCGTCCAGCGCATCAACGCGTTCGACCGCTTTCTCGAAGTCAATCCAGAGTGGCGATCCCGGGTCACCCTGTTGCAGATCACGCCGAGGAGCCGGTCCGACCTCAAGGACTACGCCGCGATCGAAAATGAAGTGACGGCGCTGATCAGCCGAGTCAACGGCCATTATGGCGAGGCGTCCTGGACTCCGATCCGCTATATCAATCGAGTCTATTCGCGCACCGCGCTCTCAGGCATCTATCGTGCGGCCGATGTGGCGCTGGTGACGCCGCTTCGCGACGGCATGAACATCGTCGCCAAGGAATATGTCGCCGCGCAGGATCCGGAGAATCCCGGCGTGCTCGTCCTGTCGCAATTTGCCGGGGCGGCGGCGGAACTCACCGGGGCGCTGATCGTCAATCCACACGAGAGCGACGCCGTGGCCGCCGCGCTGAAGCGCGCACTGGAAATGCCGTTGTTCGAGCGACGCGAACGCCACGGACCGATGCTGGAACATCTCCTGGTCCACAATATCGAACGCTGGGCGGAGGACTATCTCGCAGCGCTTGCCGAGACGCGGCAGCGCCCGAGCTTGATGAGCGAACTGCGCGCATTCCTCAGCCCTTCGAGGTCGTCGACCGATCGGCGGGCGCCTCCGGAGGCCAGAAGACAAGCTTGAGAGAGGCTTGCGTAGGGAACTGGGCGCGCTCGGCTGATCAAGTGGTTAATCGAGGCGGGGTCCGATTGCCTGCCAATCGCCGCTCTGCTGGCCGTTCGCGCTCGCTTTGGCTCGCAGCGTCGGCGCCGGGCGCTGACGGCTCTTCTCGTCCCGGCCCCTCTTCTCCTGAGTCGCCGAAGCCCGGCGCGGCCGCGAGCGCGGTTCTAAGCGCTGCGCAAGCGCAAGCGACCGCCTGGCGACGCGCGACGCAAAAACGGGGCGCTCTTTCTTATTTTCGGGTCAGCGCAAGTAGGGCGCTGTCTCTAGCGCCCGCGAAATAAAGCTTTGTTGTCAAGAGAGTAAATGGTGGAGCCAGACGGAATCGAACCGACGACCTCTTCAATGCCATTGAAGCGCTCTCCCAACTGAGCTATGGCCCCGAATTTTTCTGCCGCGCCGCAATCCTTTGGGGAGGAGCGGCGTCGTCCGGCGGCGCGGCTTATAACCGCAAATGCGCTTGGCCGACAAGGGCCGATCGCACGATTGTTGCGCGTCTCTCGGTCGCGCCGCGGAGTTTGCCCACTTAGGGCTCCTCGTCGGGAGCGATGTCGCCGTCGATCAGATTGGTGACGTCGTCTTCCTCTTCCTCCTCCGCCTCTAGGAAAGGATCTTCAGGCTCGGCTTCGTCTTCCTCGACGTCGATGTCCTCAACCGCCGGCTCGGCGGCCTTCTCCTCGGTCGCCTCGACTTCCTCGAGCGACACCAGCTCGACGCCAGCCGGCTGCACAACCTCGTCTTCCTCGACCTCGGGCTTGGCGGCCGCTCGCTCGACGCGCGCGGCGCCTTGGAAGATCGTGCCACATTTCGGGCAGACGATCGGGTCCTTGTTCAGGTCGAAGAACTTAGCGCCGCAGTTCTGGCATTGGCGCTTGGCTCCGAGCTCGAGTTTGGCCACAGGCGACGATTCCCTGACAGTGGGGCGGCTGTTGTTTGGACGCTCCGGTTAGTCGGCGTCGCAGCCCGTGTCAATGCGTTTCGGCAACCGCGGTCGACAGCGCCGGAGGAGGGTGTTACGAGCCCAGCCCCAGACCGGCAAAACGGCCGGCGAAGCAAGGTTTTGCGAGTCCGGATGTCCGCTCACCCGACGCCCTCCGCCCAGCCGCTCGGCGCCGAGCGCGGCGGCCCGCTCAGAGGCCGCGTCCGCCCTCCGGGCGATAAGTCGATTTCGCACCGCGCCTTCATCTTCGGCCTGTTGAGCCGCGGCCGGACCGCGATCGAGGGTCTGCTCGAAGGCGACGACGTGTTGCGCACCGCGGCGGCCTGCCGCGCGCTCGGCGCCCGCGTCGAACGCCACGGCGCAGGGCTTTGGCAGGTCGACGGCCTCGGACTCGGCGCGCTGCTCGAGCCGCGCGACCCGCTCGACTTCGGCAACGCCGGCACCGGCGCCCGCCTGATGATGGGCGTGGTCGGCGGCCATGGAATCGTTGCGACTTTCGACGGCGATGCGTCGCTGCGCAAGCGGCCGATGCGGCGCGTGCTCGACCCGCTGCTGCTGATCGGCGCGCAAGTCGTGGGGGAGGCCGAAGGCGGACGCTGTCCAATCACCTTGCGCGGCGCACACGATCCGGCTCCGATCGCCTACCGCACGCCGGTCGCTTCGGCGCAGATCAAGTCGGCTGTGCTGCTCGCCGGGTTGAACGCGCGCGGCCGCACCATTGTCGTCGAAAGCGAGGCGTCGCGCGACCACACCGAGAAGATGCTGCTCCATTTCGGCGCCGACGTGCTGGTCGAGTCGGAGGGCGATGGGCGGCGCATCACCCTGACCGGCCGCCCCGAGCTCACGCCCCGCCCGGTGGTCGTCCCGGCCGATCCGTCGTCGGCCGCCTTCCCGATCGTCGCCGCGCTGGTCACCCCGGGCTCCGACGTCGTCGTCGAGGGGGTGATGATGAACCCGCTGCGTGCGGGGCTCGTCGTCACTTTGATTGAAATGGGCGCGCGGATCGATGTGCTCGGCCGGCGGCGCGAGGGCGGCGAGGAGATCGCCGACCTGCGCGTGCGCGCCAGCGTGTTGAAGGGCGTCGAAATCCCAGCTTCGCGCGCGCCGTCGATGATCGACGAATATCCGGTCCTCGCCGTCGCCGCCGCCTTCGCCGAGGGCGAGACGCGGATGAGGGGCCTCCACGAATTGCGGGTCAAGGAGAGCGACCGGCTCGCGGCGATTTCGGCCGGCCTCGCCGCCGCGGGCGTCGAACGCGAGATCGTCGGCGACGACCTGATCGTTCACGGCGGCGGGCGGCCGCCGCCGGGCGGCGGCGTGGTCGCGACCCACCTCGACCACCGCATCGCCATGAGCTTCCTCGTCATGGGCTTGGCCTCAGCCAGGCCGATGGCGGTCGACGACGCGGCGATGATCGCCACCAGCTTCCCCAATTTCCGTCCGCTGATGGAGAGCCTGGGCGCGCGCTTCGTCTGAGCGGCGCGACGGGCGTCAATGCGCGCGCTGGACGGCGAATTCGACCGCGTCGAGCAGCGCGTGCTTCCACGGCGACGGCGGGAACAGCTCGAGCGCGTCGCGCGCCATCGCGCCGTAGTGGCGCGCACGTTCGACCGTGTCCTCGAGCGCGCGGTGCTTCTTCATCAGCGTGAGCGCGGTCTCGAGGTCGCCCTCGCCGAACTCGCCGCGCTCGAGCGTGCGGCGCCAGAAATCGCGGTCGCCGATCGAGCCGCGGCGGAACGACAGCACCACCGGCAGGGTGATCTTGCCCTCGCGGAAATCGTCGCCCACGTTCTTGCCGAGCTTGGCCGACGAGCCGCCGTAGTCGAGCGCGTCGTCGATCAGCTGGAAGGCGATGCCGAGATTGGCGCCGTAGCCGCGGCAGGCCTCGATTTCCACCTTGCCGCGGCCGGCGAGGATCGGCCCGACCTCGCAGGCGGCCGAGAACAGCGCCGCCGTCTTGGCGCGGATCACTTTGAGATAGGCGTCTTCGCTGGTCGCGGTGTCCTTGGCGGCGGAGAGCTGCNNAGCGAGCCGACCTCGACCATCATCTTGAACGCCTGGCCGAGCAGGAAATCGCCGACCAGCACGCTCGCCTCGTTGCCCCACAGGACGCGCGCCGCCGCCTTGCCGCGCCTGAGATCGCTCTCGTCGACGACGTCGTCGTGCAGCAGCGTCGCGGTGTGCATGAACTCGACCGCGGCGGCGAGCTTGACGTGGCCTTCGCCGCCATAACCACAGAGGCCCGCCGTGGCGAGGGTGAGGACCGGTCTGAGCCTTTTGCCGCCAGAGGAGATGAGGTGGTTGGCGACTTCCGGGATCATCGCGACGTCGGAGCCGGCCCGCGACAGGATGGTCTGATTGACCTGCGCCATGTCGTCGGCCACCAGAGCGGCCAGGCGTTCGAGGAGCCGCTCGGGCGACCTCTCCTCGAGCGGAACGACGATACCCACGGGCGCTTCCCTTGCCATAGCGGAACCACGCGACCATAAAGACGCCTAGGCAAGCCGGCAAGGGCGGGCGCCGGCCGAGGCGGCAGGATGGTCGAGCTCGTTCGCACTAATGATCTCGTGCTCATCTCGTTCGTCGAGAGCCTGCTGAGGCAGGCCGGCGTACGCTTCTTCATCGCCGACAATCACATGAGCGCCGTCGAGGGCTCGCTCGGTTTCCTGCCGCGCCGCATTCTGGTCGACGCCAACCAGCACGCGCAGGCGCAGCGGTTGATGCGCGAGGCCGGCCTGTCGCGCGAACTCAGCAATGGTTGAAGGGGAGACGACCAGCCTCGATGCGATCCTCGGCGGCCGGCTCATGCTGCGCCAGCGGCGCGACGGCCATCGCGTCGGGCTCGATGCGATCCTGCTCGCCGCGGCGGCCGGCGCGCCGGCGACGCGGCTGATCGACGTCGGCGCCGGAGTCGGCGCGGTCGGGCTCGCGCTGCTCATGCGCTGGCCCGGGGCGACGGTCGATCTCGTCGAACTCGACGCCAGCCTCGCCGCGATGGCCATGGAAAACGCGGCGCTGAACGGCGTCGCGGCGCGGACGCGCGTTCTCGTCGCCGATGCGCTCGATCCCAAGAGCCGGCGCGCGGCCGGGCTCGCCGACGCGGCGGCCGATCTGGTGCTGGTCAACCCGCCCTATCTCGTGGCCGAGGCGGCGCGTGTCTCGCCCGACCCGGCCCGCGCGCGCGCCCATGTCGCCGGCGAAGGCGCGGAGGCGCTCGCCGGCTGGGTGGTCGCCTGCATCGCGCTGCTCGCGCCGCGCGGACGCTTCGTCATGATCCATCGCGCCGACGCGCTGCCGGCGCTGCTGCCGGCGTTGGGACGCCGGCTCGGCGACATTGCGCTGCGGCCGATCCACCCGCGCGCCGACGCGCCGGCGATCCGGTTGCTGTTCTCGGGCGTCAAAGGCTCGAAGGCGCCCCTACGCGTGCTGCCCGGCCTGACTCTGCACGAAGCCGATGGCGCCGCGACGCCGCTCGCCGCAGCGATCCAACGGGGCGAGGCGTTCCTTTAGCGGCGGTCGGCCGGAATCGGCGGCGAGACGGGTTGACGGCGTCGGTCCGCATGCGGCAGGCGGCCGCGGACCGTCGGTTTACCGCCGCGCGCCAGCGTGCGATCGTTGCGGCGCTTGGCTCAGTCCAGGGAGTCTGCGCATGACCCCGGTCGCGATCTCGATCATCGCCGCCGCCGCTTGGGCGATCTCGGCGAATTTCCCGGCCCACGCCGAGACCATCAACGTCTATGACGATCACGGCGGAATCGTCCCCGAATATGACGCGCGCTGGGCCGCGCTGGCCGCGCGTGGCGTCGACGTCAGGATCGTCGGCCCGTGCCAATCCGCCTGCACGATATTGCTCGCGCATATTCCCTACGACCACATCTGCGTGACGCCGCAAGCGCGGTTCGGCTTCCATCAGGCGAAGTTTCAACGATCCACGGACATGCTGTGGGCGGGCTACAGCGCCGGCATTCGCGAGTGGATCAATTCGCGCGGCGGGCTGACGCCCGACTTCAAGTGGATGGGCGCGCCGGACACGTATCGGTTCTTCCATAAGTGCTGAGGCGGAACGGCCGGGCGGCGCTCCCCGCTCGCCCGAAACCCCTCAGACTGTCATGGCCGGGCTTGACCC
>PLRT01000039.1:0-16842 GCA_003164915.1 Hyphomicrobiales bacterium
AGCCCGACGGCGCGTTCAACGTCTCGAAGGGCATGGCGATGATCCGCGGCTACGAGAAGCGCCGGCCGCTGACCGCCGCCGAAGTCGAGGCGCTGCCGATTCTGGCGCGCGGCTCGGCGCTGCGCTTCATGCTGACCCGCCTGGTCGACTGGCTCGACGTGCCGGCAGGGGCCAAAGTGACGCCGAAGAATCCGCTCGAATATCTGGTGAAGATGCGCTTCCATCAGCGCGTCGTCAGCGCCCGCGACTACGGTCGCCTGGCATGAACGACCGCGTCGTCGTCTTCACCGACGGGGCTTGCTCCGGCAACCCCGGCCCCGGCGGCTGGGGGGCGATCCTCGCCTGGGGCGAGCGCGAGAAGACGCTTTGCGGCGGCGAGCCGCTGACCACCAACAACCGCATGGAGCTGATGGCGGCGATCATGGCGCTGGAGGCGCTCACCCGCCCGTGCGCCGTCGAACTGCACACCGACTCGCAATATCTGCGCGGCGGCGTCACGCAATGGATTCACGGCTGGAAGCGCAACGGCTGGCGCACCGCCGACAAGAAGCCGGTCAAGAACGAAGACCTGTGGCGCCGCCTCGACGAGGCGACGACGCGCCACACGATCGACTGGCGCTGGATCAAGGGCCACGCCGGCCACGAAATGAACGAGCGCGCCGACGAACTCGCCCGCAAAGGCATGGCGCCGTTTATGGCGGGGAAGCGGAAGGCGGAGGGGTAGGGGAGGGCGGCCGACGCTCCCGCTCCAGCCGGATTTCCTCGCTTTCGGCAAAGTCCTCGGCCTCTTCGCGGGTACGGAAGAACGTCTCCGCGTAGCAAGGCTTGTCTTCCGCTGAGTTAGGCGAAACCATCACTATCCAGCCCGCCAGGTCGTCGCCCTGACGGACAATGATGCTGAGATCGTCGTAGTCGTCAGTTTCCGTTTCAGCCCGGCACTTGCGGCATCTGTCGTTGCAGGCGCAAGACCACTCATCTGTCCATACGGTTCCGCAGTCTTCGCATTTATAACGTTTGAGAAACCAGGCCATGAGTATTCTTCCCTCCGATGAATCGATATTGTTGAACTCAGGCGGACGACTTGAAGCTGGCGTTCGAAGAGCAGCGGCAAGCTGGGTATGAATCCGGCTCACAGAAGGCGCGGGTGCTCACGGAAGCTTGGGCCGCCTCCGAGGCTTTCTGCCCAAATTGCGGCGCAGAACGGCTGACGAAGTTCCAGAACAATCGACCTGTCGCGGATTTCCACTGCACGACGTGCAACGAGGAATTCGAACTGAAGAGCCAGAAAGCCAGCTTCGGATCACGCGTCGCCGACGGCGCATATGGCGCGATGTGCAGACGCGTTGCCGAGCGCAACAATCCGAATCTGATGTTGCTCAACTATACGCCGACTGTCGGCGTCGACACTGATGATCGTGCCGAAGCACTTCTTTGTTGAAGACGCGATCGAGAAGCGCAAACCGCTCGCCCCGCAAGCGCGGCGCGCCGGATGGGTCGGCTGCAACATTCTGCTTTCGCGCATTCCCGAAGCCGGCAAAATATACATCGTCCGCAACAGGATCGTCAGCGATCGGCAGGACGTCCTCGTCCAGTGGCGCAAGACGGGCTTTTTGAGAGAAGAGTCGACGGCGTCGCGCGGCTGGCTCCTCAACGTGATCAAGTGCGTCGACGACATCGGAGCGAAGGAGTTCAACCTCGAGGAAGTTTACGCGTTCGAGACTCGCCTCAGCGGCCTTTATCCAATGAACCGCCGCGTTCGACATAAAATCCGTCAACAACTGCAAGTGCTGCGGGATCGCGGCTATCTCAAGTTTCTCGGAAGAGGGCGCTATCGCGTCCTATGACGAGCGTCGCACAGCGCGCAAATCGCTACCTACGTCATTGCGAGCAAAGCGAAGCAATCCAGACTTAGGGATTGCGGCGGTCGCTGAGTCTGGATCGCTTCGCTGTCGCTCGCGATGACGATCGCAATTGGCCGACACGGAGAGCCGGGTCGCCTTGTTTTGACGAAGCCATCTCAGGATAATTCTTGTTTACACTGAATTTATGCATAATACCTGCATTTCGCGCGCGAAATGGCGCCTAGCGCTTTGAAAAGACGCGATGGCTGAACGGACTTGTCGCCCCGCCCGAAGGGCGAGGCGCCCCCTTAAATCTGCGCCAGGATATGCGCCGCCCCGGAGAGGTCGGCCTTCCCGGGCGCTTCCTCGATGTTGAGCTGCTTCACCACGCCGTCTTCGACCAGCGCCGAATAGCGGCGCGAGCGCACGCCCATGCCGCTGGGCGAAGCGTCGTAGCTGAGGCCGGCCGCCTTGGCGAAATCGGCGGCGCCGTCGGCGAGGAAGTCGATGTGGCCTTCGGCGCCGGTCGCCTTGGCCCAGGCGGCGAGCACGTGATGGTCGTTGACCGAGGTCATCGCGATCGCGTCGATTCCCTTGGCCTTGATTGCCGCCTCTTCGGCGAGGAAGCCGGGCAGGTGGCTCTTGTGGCAGGTCGGGGTGAAGGCGCCGGGCAGGCCGAACAGCACGATCTTGCGGCCGGCGAAATATTCGTCCGTCGTCACCGGTTTGGCGCCGTCGGGGGTGAGCAGACGAAAGGTCGTGTTGGGCAGCTTGTCGCCGATCCTGATCGTCATCGTCCGTCTCCGAGGCCAAAGGGCGGCCAGTCTAGCGGCGTCGGGCGAAGCCGCAAGGCGCAGTCTTCGCTCACGGATTGGCGGCGAGCGCGAGCGGGAATTCGCGCGCGCCGGCGCCGCCGGTCAGCGTCGCGCGGATCGCGACCGGCAGCTTGGCGTCATCGGGCTTCTGTTGCAGTTCGAGCGCGAAGCAGGCGCGCCCGTCGGACGCGGCGTCGGGCTTGGTCGCGATCCACCAGCCCTCGGGCGCCTCGACGAACAGATCGCGCGCCGGGCCCGCCTCGGCCTTGGCGCAAAATCGCCAGGCGTTGGCGCCGGTCGATTGAAGCGCGCCGCCGAGCGCGCTCGCCTCGACCGCGCGCGGAACCTGGGCCTGCGCCGTGGCGATCGTCTCGAGGTAGGGGCTTGCGCCCCCTTGCGGCAGCGTCAGGCTGAGAGCGGCCTTGGCCGGCAGGCACAGCTTGTCGCACACCGCATAGTCGAGCGCGAGCTTGAGCGTGACCGGCCGGCTCGCGTCGGCGGCGGCGACGGCGATCGGGAAGACGACCGCGCCGTCGTAGCCGAAGGCTTCCGAGCCGTCGGGTTCGGCGATGCGTTGGGGCGCGGGAAAGCGCGGTTCGGCGCGCGCGAGGTTCTGCGAGCCGGCGAAGTCGAAGCTTGGCGGCGCGCCCGAGTCGCCGGGATTGCGCCAATAGGTGATCGCGCCGGGCGCGAGGCGGACTTCGACCGCCGCTTCGCCCGCCGCGCCGGCGATGAGGCGCGCCTGGGCGAGCGAGGCGTGCGCCCAGGCGCTCGCGTAGTCGTCGGCGGCGGCCGGCGCGGCGCCGGCCAGGGCGATGGCGCCAGCGAAAATAAGCGGCTTCATGCTCGTCCTTTATGCGCGCGCGCCGCCGGCGGCCAACAAAATAAACGTTATCTTTGCCGCGCCGCGCCTTCGCGACGCCGCTTTTTCGCCCTTTCGCGGCGCCGCCCCGGCAGCTAGCATAGGCGCATGCTTCGCTCCCCGGACTCGGCGCCCTGGCAGAGCTACGAGGGCCAGTTCCTGATCGCCATGCCGAACCTGCGCGACGGACCGTTCGCGCGTTCGGTCGTCTACATGTGCGCGCATCGCGAAGACGGCGCGATGGGCATCGTCATCAACCATCGCGCCGAGGAGATCGAGTTTTCGCGGCTCCTGGTGCAGCTCGACGTGGTCGGCGAAGCGGAGGCGATCCGGTTGCCGGCGAGCGCAGAGCGGATGCGGGTGCTGCGCGGCGGGCCGGTCGACACCAGCCGCGGCTTCGTCCTTCATTCGGGCGACTACCGCGCCGCCGAGTCGACGGTGCCGATCGGCGGCGGCGTCTGTCTCACCGCGACGCTCGACATCCTCAAGGCGATCGCGCGCGGGTCCGGACCGAGCCAGGCGGTGCTGGCGCTCGGCTACGCCGGCTGGTCCTCGGGCCAGCTCGAGAGCGAGATCCTCGCCAACGGTTGGCTCGTTTCGCCCGCCGATTCGCGGCTGATCTTCGACGCCGATTTCGACGCGATCTACGACCGTGCGCTGGCGCTGATCGGCGTCAACGCCGCTTGGCTGTCGTCCGACGCCGGACACGCCTGACGCGCCCCGCGTTTCGTCCGGCGGTCATCGCCGGCGCGGCTCGGCGACGACGAGGCGGCTACGCTTCGCCCAGCTCCGGATAGTCGGTGTAGCCTTTCGCGCCGCCGCCGTAGAGAGTC
The DNA here is from genome assembly GCA_003164915.1 of Hyphomicrobiales bacterium. Lineage (GTDB taxonomy): Bacteria > Pseudomonadota > Alphaproteobacteria > Rhizobiales > Beijerinckiaceae > Roseiarcus. The sequence goes on from PLRT01000039.1 coordinate 4,352, forward strand.
GCGCGGTCGGCGGTCGCCAGTTCGGCGCCGCGGCGCAGCCGCTCCACGAGATCGGGATTGGCGATGAACGGGCGGCCGAAGGCGACGAGGTCGACGCGGCCTTCGGCGAGCGCGGCGTCTGCCATCTCGTGGGTGTAGCCGTTGTTGGCGATATAGGCGCCGGAGAACGCGCGCCGCAGCGCCGCCCAGTCGAATGGCGCGATGTTGCGGTCGCCCTGGGTCGCGCCCTCGATCACGTGGATGTAGCCGATCTTGCGCTCCGACAGCTTGGCGACGAGATGGCCGAAGGTCGCCGCCGGAGCGGAATCGGCGATGTCGTTGGCGGGGCTGACCGGGGCGATGCGAATGCCGACGCGCGAGGCGGGCCACACCTTGATCAGCGCGTCGACGATCTCGAGCGCGAAACGCACGCGGTTCTCGACCGGGCCGCCGTAAAGGTCGGTGCGCCTGTTCGTCCCGTCGCGCAGGAACTGGTCGATGAGATAGCCGTTGGCGCCGTGGATCTCGACGCCGTCGAANNCGGACACTTCGGCGAAGCCGCTCTCGATGAAGGTTCGGGTGTTGGCGCGGATCGCCGAGGGGGCGACCGGCGCGCCGCCGTTCGGCTGCAGCGAGACGTGCGAGATGCGGCCGACATGCCAGAGCTGGGCGAAGATGCGCCCGCCCGCTTCGTGCACGGCGTCGGTCGCCCGGCGCCAGCCCTCGACCTGGGCGTCGCTGTAGATGCCCGGCGTCCAGGCGTAGCCCTGACCCTGCTGGCTGACCTGCGTCCCCTCGGAAACGATCAGCCCCGCGCCCGCGCGCTGGCGGTAATAGGTCGCGGCGAGCTGGTTGGGGACATCGGTGCCGTGGGTGGCGCGATTGCGCGTCAGCGGCGCCATGACGACGCGGTTGGGCAAAGTGAGATCGCCGAGCCGGAAGGGTTGCAGCAGCGGCGACGAATTGGCGACCATGGCGGTTCCTTTCTCGAGCAACGTCCCTTCTCCCCGTTTACGGGGAGAAGGTTAGGATGAGGGGCTGGGAGAGCGCGCACGGACGGCGCGGCTAATCTCCAAGCCCCTCACCCTCGCCCTCTCCCCGCAGGCGGGGAGAGGGGAACTCATGCGGCCGCATCGCTCACGCCGGCAGCGTCAGCAGGCCGGCGACGCCGTCATCGAGGCCGACAATCAGCCGCGCGCCGGTGGCGTCCCAGGCGAGCGCGCTGACCGCGCCGCCGCCCGGCGCGCGCACCAGGATTTCCGCCGCGTCGACCAGCCGGCACAACAGCGCCATGCCGTCGGCATAGCCGATCGCCACCACCAGGGCGCGCGGATGGAACGCGACCCGGGTCACCCGCGCGCTGCGCACGCCGCATTCGCGCGGCGCCTTGCCCATCGGCCCGTCCTTGTCCTTGAACGGCCACACGACACAGGCGTCGGCGCCGGAGGTCGCCAGCCAGTGGCCGTCGTGCGACCACGACAGCGCGCGCGTTTTGCTCGGATAGCCGGTCATGCGCATGTTGCGCGCGTCGGCGAGCCGCCAGCCGTGCAGCGCGTTCTCCTGCATCGAGGTGACCAGGAAGCGCCCGTCGGGCGACGGGGAAACGTCGAGGTGCGAGCCTTTCCATTCGAGCACAGTCGGCTCGGCGGCGGCGTTGGGGAACCACAGCGACGCGCCATTGTAATGGGCGAGGGCCAGCCGATAGCCCTTGGGCAGGAAGGCGAGGCCGCGCACGGTGCTCGGCGCGGCGAAGGACTTGATCGCGCCCGCAGGGTCGCGCGCGCGCGCCTCCTTGCCCGCCGCCCAGGCGATCGCGCCGCCTTGCGCGGCCAACGCGTCGATCCAGCGGCCCTTCTCGTCGGCGATCGTCTCGGGTGCGCCCTCGACGCCGACGCGAACGACGCGGCCGTCGTCGCCGCCGGTCAGCAGCCGGTCGCCGTCGCGCGTCGCGGCGAGGATCGCGCCATCGGGATGGGCGACGACGCGCCGCTCGGCGCCGGGGCCGCCGAGCACGACGACGCCGTCGGCCAAAACGAGCGCCGGCTCGCCGCCGATGAAGGCGGCGGCGACGGCTGGCGCGCCCGCGGCGAGCGGGCGCAGATGGGCGGTCAGCGAGGAAGTCGGCTCGGCCATCGCGGCGGCGCCCGGCGGGGCGCTCACGCCGCGCAGGCGAGGAAGCCCTCGCGGATCGCCGCCTCGTCGAGGTCGCGGCCGATGAAGACGACCTTCGACTCGCGCTTTTCGCCCGGCTTCCACTCCCGCTGCGGCTCGCCGTCGAGCATCATGTGCACGCCCTGGAAGACGAAGCGCTTCGGATCGTCCTTGAAGGCGACGATGCCCTTGCAGCGCAGGATGCTGGGGCCGCGCTCCTGGGTGAGGCGGTTGATCCACGGCATGAACTTGTCGGGGTCGAGGTCGCCTTCGAGCCGCGCCGCGATCGATTGCATGTCCTCGTCGTGATAATGCTTCAGGCCGCCGTGGTGGTGGTGGCCGTGGCCGTCGCCATGATCGTGGTCGTGGTCGTGGTCCTCGACGGTGAGGAATTCCGGCTCGATGTCGAGGATGCGGTCGAGATCGAAGGCGCGGCGCTCCAGCACTTCCTCGATCTTGACGTCGCAGCGCTGGGCGCGATGCAGCCGCGCATAGGGGTTGATCGCGCGGATGCGCGCCTCGACCTCGCGCAGCTCGGCAGGCGAGACGAGGTCGGTCTTGTTGATGATGATGACGTCGGCGAAGGCGATCTGGTTCTTGGCCTCCGGCGCGTCGCGCAGGCGCTGGCTCAGCCATTTGGCGTCGGCGACGGTGACGACCGCGTCGAGCCGAGCGACGTCGCGCACGTCCTCGTCGACGAAGAAGGTCTGGGCGACCGGGGCCGGGTCGGCGAGGCCGGTCGTCTCGACGATGATCGCGTCGAACTTGCCCTTGCGCCGCATCAGGCCCTCGATGATGCGGATCAGGTCGCCGCNNAGCCGTTGTTCATCTCGAACACTTCCTCGTCGGCGCCGACGACGAGCTCGTTGTCGATGCCGATCTCGCCGAACTCGTTGACGATCACCGCGTAGCGCTTGCCGTGCGGCTCGGTGAGGATGCGGTTGAGCAGGGTCGTCTTGCCGGCGCCGAGGTAGCCGGTGAGGACGGTGACGGGGATCTTGTCGAGGCTCGCGTCGGTCATGGCGGTCAAGCGCTTGCGGCTCCGGACGGTTCGGGGGGAAACTCAGGCGACCCTCGATATAGGTCGCCGGCCCGCGGAAGGGTAGGGGTCGGCGGCGTCCGCCGCCGGGTCCGCCTGAGCCGGACCGTATTCAACGCCGGAGTCATCCACGCCTCGGGAGGGATTTCGCCATGCCGTCCTCGTTTCGCCGTCTGCTCGTCGCCGCGGCGGCGCTGCTCGCATTCGCCGGCTCGTCCGGCGCCGGCGGCGTCCTCAGGCCCGACGATCCGCGCGCGCCGGTCGCCGCGCTCTATGCGATCGAGAAGGCCGGCCGGCCGACCCTGGCGACGCCCCTCGAGCGCGCGGCGTCGCTGACGCGCGGACTCGCCGGATTGTGGGACCGGGCCGAGGCGCGCGCCCGCCGCGGCGGCGACGTGGCGATCGACTTCGACGTCGCCACCAATTCGCAAGGGGCGGAGCTGAAGTCCTACGCGCTGGCGGCGACGCGGCGCGACGCGAACCGCGCGACCGTCGTCGCGACCGTCGACTCCGGCGATTGGGCGCGCGCGTCGGCGCGCGAGAACGTCATCACCTTTTCGCTGCTGCGCCAGGCCGGGCGCTGGCGCGTCGACGACGTCAGCGGCGTCGCCGAGCCGAACCCATGGTCGCTGCGCGACCTGCTCGCGCGCGCCGCCAAGAGCTGAACGGACGGCCGAAGCCGCCCGCCGCTACAGCGCGCCCAGCGTTTTCAGCAGCGCGATCTGGCCGAGCGTCGCGCAATGGTCCGCCGCCGGGGACAGCGCGACGCCGAGCGCTTCGCCCGCCGCGCGATAGCGCGCCGCAAGCGCCGGTGAGCCGACGACGATCGCCGCGCGCGCGCCCCCGGCGCCGGCGAGAATTTCCGCGCCGATCAGCAGGCCGGAGAGATAGTCGGCGAGCGCGTGCGGCGGCAGTTCATGGAACAGGCCGAGCGTGCGGGTCATGAAGATCGCGTGCAGCAGATCGCCCGGCCGATCGAGCGCAGCGGAAGCGGCGAGGCCGCGGGCGAAGGCGTCGGCGGCGGAAGCGGCGTCGCTCCCGTCCGGCGGGGTCATCAACCGGCCGAGCAAAGTGTGGTCCTTCAGCGCGGCGAAGACCTCGCCAGTCATGAAGGTGGCGAAATCGACGATGCGGCCCGCCTCGACCCGCGCCCATTTCGAATGCGTGCCGGGCAGCACGAACAGCCCGTCGGCGCGGCCGGTGGCGGCGAGCGCGCCGAGGATCTGCGTCTCTTCGCCGCGCATCACGTCGGGCGCGCCGCGCGCGTCGCGCGCGCTGAGGCCGGGAACGACAAAGACGCGGCCGATCCGCGTCGTGGGGACCGGGGTCATCGCCGCGGCGATCTCCGCCGCGCCGGCCGGGCAGGGCGCGTAAGGCGCCTCGACCCAGCCCTGGCGCGAGCCGACCATCCCGCTCATGACGATCGGCAGGTCGGGAAAGCGCCGCCTCCAAGCGCCGATCTGCGCCTCGAGAAACGCCTCATGGGCGCCGCTCGCCAAGCCGGTCGCGCCGACCTCGGCTTCGATCGCGTCGAGCGCGCTCCCATCGGCGGCGGCGAGGCGCGCGCGAAACGCGCTCGTCCCCCAGTCGACGCTGACGAGAGCAGGGGAGGAGGGAGGCAAGGACGACTCCTGGAGGCGATAGAGGCGTGGCTAGGTCAACATCGCCGCGCTGCGTCCGCATCATAGAGCCGTCGCGGTCCGAAAGGCGACAGCAGCGGCGCCCGGCTGCGCGGGCCGCCCAACGGCTGGAGCCGACCCAACTCGGACATTCAACGCCCGGTGCGCCAACGGCGGCGGCTGCAGCGACCGGCCGCCTGGCCGGGTAAGCGTCCTCAGCGCCGCGTGTAGAGCGCCAGCTTGAGCGCTGGGTCGTCGTTGGCCTGGAAGCTCGCATATTCGTAGCGCACAACGCCAAGCGTCGGATGACGCAGGTGCTTGGCGCCGGATACCGGCGCCCCGACGCCGTGCTCGGACCACCAAGCATCGAACTCCAGACAACTCGCGCTTATCCGGCTCACCAGGGCGGAGAAGGCCGTGTCGCCGGGCCAGAGGTCGTGCGCCGCACGGAACAGCGACACCATGCGCCGCGCCTCCTCCGCCCAGGTCTGGCCGAACACATGTCTGGCGGCCGGATCCGTGAACATCCGGTGCAGGATGTTGCGGTCCTCGGGCGCGAGTCGGCCGAAGTCGCCGAACAGCGCCGCAGCAGCGTCGTTCCAGGCCAGGACGTCCCAGCGCTGTCCGGTGAGGTAGGCAGGCTGCGGCAGGCTGGCGACGATGCGGCGCCGTACACCGAGTCGACGTCCGCTTCCCGCCCTTTTGCGACATTCCCGGACGGGCGCCAAGCGTTGGGTTTTGACCATTAGCCTTCATCGTCTGCGCCGTCGGCGGGGCGATTCGTCTGAAGTCGACGCTGCAGGAGGGAATTCGGGATGACGCAACCGATCGTACCGGCCGACGGCTTCACCCATGTGCGGATCATCGTCGGCATGGTGCTTGGGCTCAGCGTCGCCCGCCTCGTCAACGGCATGACGCTGTTCGTTCAGCATCCCGGGCAGACGCGGATCTATCCGATCCATCTCGGCTGGGCGGTCTTCGTCCTGATTTCGATCGTCCACGTTTGGTGGTTCGAGTTCTACCTGTCGCAGATCGCGACGTGGCGCTTCTTCATCTATCTGTTCGTGATCGTCTACGCGATGACCTACGTGGCGCTGGCGGCGTTGCTGTTTCCCGATCGGATGAGCGAATATGCCGGTTACGAAGACTATTTCGAGTCGCGCAAGCGCTGGTTCTACGGCCTTCTCGCTTTGTCCTGCGTGCTCGACCTCGGCGATACGATGATCAAGGGCGGCGACTATTTCGCCGGGCTCGGGCCGGAATATCTCTATCGACAGGCCGCCTTCATCGTCGCCGCGGTCGCCGCGATGTTCATTCCCGGAAAGCCCTACCAGGCGTTGTTTCTCGCCGTCGGCATGGCCTACGAGATTTCCTGGATTTTCAGGATGTTCAACGTCCTGGTCTGATCCGAACGGGCGACGCGGCGCAAGGCATGAAGCGTCGGCGGAATCGGACGGCCGCGCGGCCTGAATGCGCCCGATCCGCAAGGCGCCAAGGCCAAAATCAGTTCCGCCGGCCGACCCCGCGCCTGTGCTCGCCCGCTTGCCTGGCGCAGCGCGGCGAAGACGAAATGTCTTTCTGAATATCAGAATATGCGATAGCATGTCCTTTGGCTCTCGGGAGCCGCACGACGCCCATTCGGCGCCTTTCCGCGGGCGCGTCCGAGCGATCGGCGGACGGCGCCCTTTCTGTTTAGGCGAAACAAAAGTGCGGTCAAGTGATTGAAAAGGCTCAGAGTCACGAAACCGCCGACTTCGCCGCGCCTGCGCTCGGGCGGCGAATCGCCTGCCAAACGAAGCATCTGGTTTCGTCCCCGTTTCGTTTTGTTTCGCTTCGCTTCGCCGCCGCTTCCCGTTTCCCTCGTTTCGCGCAAGCGCGGGCGTTCCACCGCTCGACGCGGTCGAGAGCCGCCACCGCCCTCTCCGCCGTCCCTTGCCAGCGATCGCATTTTGCACTAATCAATCGATTGATTAATGGAGATTGACATGGNNCTGGCGCTGATCCATGCTGCGCTCGACCTGTTCGGGGCGAAGGGCTTCGAGGCCGCCTCGACCCGTTCGGTGGCGGCGGCGGCGGGGGCCAATGTCGCCAGCATCGCCTACCATTTCGGCGGCAAGGAGGGTCTGAGGCTCGCCTGCGCCGACTATGTGATCGCGACGATCCGCGGCGCGCTCGGGCCGGCCCTCGCCGCCGCCGCCGCGCCGCTGACGCCGACGGCGGCGCGCGACCTGCTCGCGCGCGTCGTCGAGGCGATCATCGGCTTCCTGGTCGTGCGTCCCGAGGCGCAGGCGATCGCCCGCTTCGTCGTGCGCGAGATGTTCGAGCCGACCGAAGCCTTCGAGCGCCTCTACGCCGAGGCCTTCGCGCCGATGCATCTGCGCTTCTGCGCCGTCTGGGCGGCGGCGACCGGCGCGCCCGCCGACGCGCCGGCGACCAAGCTCGCCACCTTGGCGATGCTCGGCCAGATCCTCTACTTCCGCGTCGGCCGCCGCGTCGCGATGCGCCGGCTCGGCTGGAGCGACATCGGTCCCGGCGAGGGCGAGGCGATCCGCGCGATCCTGCTCGCGCATCTCGACGCCGCGCTCACCGCCGCGCGCAGGGAGGCCGCATGATTCTCGAGACCCTATGCTCGATCGGCTTCGTCGCGAGTTGGCTCTCCGCCTGCTCGGCGCCCGCCGCCTCGGTCGTCGGCTATGTCGAGGGCGAATACGTGCAGATCGCGCCGATCGACGTCGCCCGCATCGTCGATCTCGACGTCCGCCGCGGCGATGTGGTGACCGCGGGCCAGACGATCGCCTCCGTCGAGACGACCGACGCCGAGATCGCCGTGCGCAACGCCGAAGGCGGCCTCGCCCAGGCCCAGGCCGAACTCGCCAACATCCTCTATGGCCGCCGACCGGAGGAGATCGCCGCGATCCAGGCGACGCTCGACGCCGCCAAAGTGCAGACCGAGGACAATAAACGCTCGCTCGACCGCGAGCGCGATCTCAACGCGCGCGGCTTTGCCCCTCAGGCCGATCTCGACCGGGCGCAGACCGCCTACGACGTCTCCTCGTCGCGGGTCAAAGAGCTCGCCGCCAATCTCGCGGTCGCCAAACTGCCGGCGCGCGACGACGAGATCGCTGCCGCCCGCAGCAAGGTCAAACAGGCGCAGGCCACGCTCGATCAGGCGCGCTGGCGGCTCGGCCAGCGCACGCTGACCGCGCCGGCGCCGGGGCAGATTTCCGACATCATCCGCCGCCCGGGCGAAGTCGCCGGCCCGACCGCGCCGGTCGTCTCGATGTTGCCCGACGGCGCGCTCAAGCTGACGTTCTTCGCGCCCGAGCAGGCCTTGTCGTCGCTTGCCCTCGGCGAGCCGCTGGCGGTCCATTGCGACGGCTGCCCGCCCGGCCTGACCGCGGCGGTGAGCTACATCGCGCGCGAGCCGGAGTTCACCCCGCCGGTGATCTACTCGCTCGACGAACGCCAGATGCTCGTCTACCTGATCGAGGCGCGGCCGGCCCACGATGTCGCGCTCAAGCTGCAGCCCGGCCAGATCGTCGACGTCGACCTGCCGCAGAGGCGGCCATGAACGTCATCGACGTCAAAGGCCTCGCCAAGTCGTTCAACGGCCTCCTCGCCGTCGACCACATCGCCCTGCGGGTCGCGGCGGGCGAGATCGTCGGTTTTCTCGGGCCCAACGGTTCCGGCAAGACGACGACGATCCGCCTGATCTGCGGCCTGCTGACGCCTGACGCCGGCGAGGGGACGGTGCTCGGCTTCGATGTGCGGCGCGACAGCGCGCGGATCAAGCGCGAAGTCGGCTACATGACCCAGAAATTCTCGCTCTACGAGGACCTGACGATCGAAGAGAACCTGCTCTTCGTGGCGCGCCTCTATCACCTCGCCGATCGCCGCCAGGTCGTCACGGCGACGCTCGACCAGCTCGGCCTGACGTCGCGCCGCCATCAGGCCTCCGGCACGCTGTCGGGCGGCTGGAAGCAACGTCTCGCGCTCGCTGCCTGCATCATGCATCGGCCGAAACTGCTGCTGCTCGACGAGCCGACCGCCGGCGTCGACCCGAAGGCGCGGCGCGAATTCTGGGATGAAATTCACCGTCTCGCCGGCAGCGGGCTCACCGTGCTGGTTTCGACCCACTACATGGACGAAGCCGAACGCTGCCATCGCATCAACTACATCTCCTACGGCAAGATCCTCGCCACTGGCACGGTGCCCGATGTCGTGCGCGCTTCCGGCCTGTCGACCTTCATCGTCACCGCGCCGTCGTCGGCCGACATGATGGAGCGGATCGAGGCGCTCGACGGGGTCGAGCAGGTCGCGCCGTTCGGCGCGGCGCTGCACGTCTCCGGTCCCGATCGCGAGCGCCTCGCCGCTGCGCTGGCGCCGCTCGCGAAAGAAGAGGGCGTCGCCGTCGCGCCGGGCGAAACCAGCCTCGAGGACGTGTTCATCCATTTCATGGCGATCGGCGACGACGGCGTCGCGCGCGAGGAGCGCAAGCCGTCGTGAGCGCCTTCTCCTTTCTCAACCTCGGCGCGATCCTCGCCAAGGAATTCATCCAGATGCGGCGCGACCGCGTCACCTTCGCGATGATGCTCGGGATTCCAGTCCTGCTGCTGATCCTGTTCGGCTATGCGATCAACACCGATCCCAAGCGGCTCGACACGGCGCTGGTGGCGATCGGACGCGATCCCTATTCGCGCGCGATCGCCGCGGCGCTCGAAGTCAGCAACTACTACCGCTTTGTCGATCAGCCGAGCACGATGGCGGAGGCCGAGCGGTTGCTGACGACGGGCGAGGTCGCCTTCCTCGTCGTCATTCCGAGCGACTTCGGAACGCGGGTCGAGCGCGGCGACAAGCCGGAAATCCTGGTGGTCGCCGACGCCACCGACCCGGCGGCGGCGAGCGGCGCGCTCGCTTCGCTGACGAGCATCGCCGAGCGCGCGCTGCTGCGCGCGCAGGGGCGCGAAGCGGAGGCCGCCGAAGCCGCGGCGAGCGACCTGACCATCACCGTCCATCGCCGCTACAATCCCGCCGGCGTATCCCGATTCAACGTCGTTCCCGGCCTGCTCGGCGTCATCCTGCAGATGACGATGGTGATGATGACCTCGATCGCGCTGACCCGCGAGCTCGAACGCGGCACGATGGAGAACCTGCTGGCGATGCCGACAAACGGCGCCGAGATCATGCTCGGCAAGGTGCTGCCCTATTTCGTCGTCGGCGCGGTGCAGGTAATGGTGATCCTCGGCGCGGCGCGGGTTCTGTTCCAGGTTCCGTTCGTCGGCTCGCTGATCCTGCTCTTGTTCGCGATCCTCGTCTTCGTCATGGCGCTGGTGCTGCTCGGCTACACGTTCTCGACCCTGGCGCGCAACCAGATGCAGGCCATGCAGCTCACCTTCTTCTTCTTCCTGCCGTCGATCCTGCTGTCCGGATTCATGTTTCCCTTCCATGGCATGCCCGACTGGGCGCAGGCCATCGGCGAGATCCTCCCGCTGACCCACTTCCTGCGAATCGTGCGGGCGGTGATGCTGAAGGGGGCAACGCTCGGCGACGTCGGATTCGAGCTGTCGACCCTCGGGCTGTTCGTGATCGTCTACGCGCTGCTCGCGCTGACCCGCTTCCGCCACACGCTCGACTGAGCCGCGCCCGAGGCGGCAGGAGGGACGTCCGCGCCTAGGTCGTCCGGCGCCGGAACAGCCACGCCGCCGAGGTCAGCGTCACCGCGGCGATCGCCGCCATCGGTCCGTATTGCGGGGCCAGCGAGGAGACGTCGGCCCCTTCCAGGAACACGCCGCGGACGATGACCAGGAAGTAGCGCATGGGGTTGATCAGGGTGATCGCCTGCACCCAATCGGGCATGTTGGCGATCGGGTTGGCGAAACCGGAGAGCATGACCGAGGGCACCATGAACAGGAACACCCCGAGCAGCGCCTGCTGCTGCGTCGCCGCAAGGGCGGAGATCATCAGCCCCACGCCGACGACCGCGACGACGAAGACGAGCAGGCCGAGATAGAGCGTCGGCAGTCCGCCGCGCAGCGGAACCTCGAACCACCACACCGTCGCGGCGATGATCGCCGAGGCCTCGACGGCCCCGATCAGCACGCCCGGCAGCCCCTTGCCGAGCAGGATGTCGATCGGGCGCAGCGGGGTGACCAGCAACTGGTCGAAGGTGCCGCTCTCGCGCTCTCGCGCGACCGAGAGGGCGACCACCATCAGCGTCACGATCTGGGTCAGCAGCGCCACGATGCTCGGCACGAAGAACCAATGCGAGCTGAGGGTCGGATTGTAGCGGGCGCGGATGTCGAGCGTCGCTGGCGGGTTCGGCTCGCCGTGCGCCGCAGCCCAGGCGGTCGAAAAGTCGCTCAGAATGGCGTTGGCGTAGCCCTCGATCAGCAGCGCGGCGTTGGAGTTGCGGCCGTCGAGGATCGCCTGCACCGGCGCCGGGCGGCCGGTGAGCAGATCGCGGGTGAAGCGCGGATCGATCACCAGCGCCAGCATGATCTGGCGGGAATCGATCAGCGCGTCGATCTCCCGGCTATCGTGCGGCGTGGCGACCAGCCGAAACGTCGGCGCGCCGAGAAACCGGGCGACCAGGTCGCGAGACGGCTCGCTCGCATCCTGGTTGTCGATCGCGATCGGCACCCGGTCGAGATCGAAAGTCGCGGCGTAGCCGAAAAGGATCAGCATCACGATCGGCGGGCTGATCAGCACCGAGCGGCTCTTGGCGTCGCGCAGCACCGCCAGCAGCTCCTTGACGATCAGAGCGAGAACCTGTCGCCACATGGCCTTCAGTCCAATCTCTTGCGCGCCAGCGCGCGCGCCGCGCCGAGGAAGATCGCCGCCAACGCGATCAGCGCGGCGGCGTTGGGCAGGATCACCGACCAGACGTCGCCGGCCAGGAACGTCGATTGCAGGATGGCGACGAAATAGCGCGCCGCGACGACATGGGTGACGATCCGCACCGGCCAGGGCATGGAATTGATGTCGAACACGAAGCCCGAGAGGATGAACGCCGGCAGGAACGTCGCGATGATCGCGATCTGCGCGGCGACGAACTGGTTGCGCGCAACGGTCGAAATCAGCAGCCCCATGCCCAGCGCGGCGAGCATGAACAGGCTGGAGGTCGCGGTGAGCGCCCATAGCGAGCCGCGCAGCGGCACGTCGAAGAGGAACACGCCGAGCGCCACCGAGGCCGCCATGCCGCCCATGCCGAGCAGGAAATAGGGAACCAGTTTGGCGAACAGGATCTCCCGGATCGTCACGCGGGTGACCATCAGCGCTTCCATCGTGCCGCGCTCCCACTCGCGGGCGATCACCAGCGCCGTCAGCAGCGCGCCGCTCAAGGTCATGATCATCGCGATCAGGCCCGGCACGAGGAAGTCGCGGCTCTTCACCGCCGGGTTGAACCGCACGCGCGGCTGCAAGGCGATCGCCAGCGGCGTCGGCCGCCCCGCCTCCGCCGCCCGCGCGACGAGCCAACCGGCCCAGACCTGCTGGACGTAGCCTTCGATGATCCGCGCGGTGTTGGCGTCGACGCCGTTGACGAACACGCCGATCGGGGAGTTTCCGCCGGACAACGCCCGGCGGTCGAAATCGTCCGGCAGCCAGACGATGCCCTGAACCTGGCGGTCGGTCATCGCCCGTTCCGCCTCCTGTATGGCGCGCAACCGCCGCGGGCGGAAGGACGACGACTGCTCGAACGCGCC
>PLRT01000039.1:16865-32992 GCA_003164915.1 Hyphomicrobiales bacterium
CCCGTCGGGGCGTCCGCCGCCTCGATCATCGCGATGAACGCGTCCTCCATGGTCGGATCGGGGCGCGCCTCCGACCTGGCGGCGGCCTTGATCGCCTCTGGCGGGCCTTCCGTCAGCACGCGGCCCTGCGCCATGATCGCCAGGCGGTCGCAGTATTCCGCTTCCTCCATGAAGTGCGTCGTCACCATGACGGTGACGCCGCTCTCGGCGAGGGCGTTGATGCGCCGCCAGAAGTCGCGACGCGCGAGCGGATCGACGCCGGACGTGGGCTCGTCGAGGAACAGGATGTCGGGCTCGTGCATCAGCGCGCAGGCGAGCGCGAGCCGCTGCTTGAATCCGAGCGGCAGATCGCGCGCGGTCGCGGTCAGTTGCGAAGCAAGGTCGAACTCGGCGACCGCCCAGTCGATGCGTTGGCGCTGTCGCGCGCCGAACAGCCGGTAGACGCTGCTGAAGAAGCGCAGATTCCGCTCGACCGACAGATCGCCATAGAGCGAAAACCTCTGCGCCATGTAGCCGATCCGCCCGCGCGCCGACGCGGCGGCCTTGCGCAGATCGAAGCCGGCGACGCGCAGCGAGCCTCCCGAGGGCGGCAGCAGGCCGCAAAGCATGCGGAAGGTGGTCGATTTGCCGGCGCCGTTGGCGCCGAGCAGGCCGAAGATCTCGCCGCGGGCGACGTGAAAGCTGACGTCGTTGACGGCGACGAAGTCGCCGAAGCGGCGGGTGAGGCGGCTCACCGCAATGACGTCTCCGGCCGGCGGAGCGGCGGCCGGCGGCGGCGTCGGCGCTGGCGCTGCAGCGGCGGGCGCCGTCGCGCCGAGCGCGCGCAATCGGGCGACAAAGGCGTCCTCGAAGCGCGGCGGGGTCGGCGCGAAGGTCAGGCCCGGCAGGTCCGAGGCGAACGCGCCGGCGTCGGGCGGCGTCGGCGTGGCGGTCACCACCCTGACCCGGCTGCCCTGGATCACCGCATCGATCACGTCGGGCGCGCGCGCCAGCCGCTCCTGCAGTCGCCGGCGGTCGACGTCGGCGCTGGCGAAGAAGCTTCGCCCCGCCAATTCCGCGGTGAAGGCGCCGGGCGGGCCGCCGCCGAGCAGCCGGCCTTCGTGGATCAGCAGCACGGCGTCGCAGCGTTCCGCCTCGTCGAGATAGGCGGTCGAGAAAACGACCGTGGTATGTGCGTCGCGCGTCAAATGGTCGATGATCTGCCACAGCTCGCGCCGCGACACCGGATCGACGCCGACCGTCGGCTCGTCGAGCAGCAGCAGCGCGGGGGCGCGCACCAGCGTACAGGCGAGGCCGAGCTTCTGCTTCATGCCGCCCGAAAGCCGGCCGGCGCGCCGGCCGGTGAACGGCCCGAGCGCGGTCATGTGCAAGAGCTCGGCATAGCGCGCGGGGCGCTCGGCGGCGGGCACGCCCTGCAGGTCGGCGTAAAGATCGAGGTTCTGCTGGACGGTGAGGTCCTCGTAGAGCCCGAAGCGCTGCGGCATGTAGCCGACCCGCGCCTGCACCGCCAGCGGATCGCGCGCCACGTCGATTCCCAGCGCCTCGATCCGCCCGGCGTCGAGGCTGAGCAGTCCGGCGATCAGCCGCATCAGCGTCGTCTTGCCGGCGCCGTCCGGGCCGATCAGACCGGTCACGGCGCCGCGCGCCGCTTCCGCCGAAACGCCGTCGAGCGCGGTCGTCACTCGCTTGCCCACGCGGAAGACGCGGCGCACGCCCTCGAGCCGCAGCGCCGGCCCGGCTTCAGCGAGCGGCGGCATCGCCGGGAACGCAGCCGGGAGGCGGCGCGTCAGCCGGCTCGGCAAAGTCGAGCGTGACCGTGGCGGGCATGCCCAGCCTCAGCTCGCCGTCGGCGTCGCAGACGTAGACGCGCAGCTGGTAGACGAGCGCCGTGCGCAGTTCGGGGGTTTCCACCGACTTGGGCGTGAACTCGGCGGTCGGCGAGAGATAGCCCACCCAGCCGTGGTAGCGGCGGGCGGGGTCGCTGTCGGAACTCACGCGCGCCCGCATGCCGAGACGGAGGCGGCCGAGCGCGCTCTCCGGCGCGTAGGCGCGCACCCACAAGGGGCTAGGCAGCGCCATGGTCAGCGCCGGCGTCGCCGGCGAGGCCATGTCGCCGGGTTCGAGGATGCGGTCCTCGATGACGCCGTCGGAGGGCGCGTAGAGGCGCGCGTCGTCGAATTGGCGCTGCGCCAGCGCGACCGCCGCGTCGGCCGCCTGATAGGCGGCGCGCGCCGCCGCGACGTCCTCGACGCGGGGCCCCGCGACAGCCAGCGCATAGGTCTGCTGGGCCGCCTCGAACTGCTTGTTCGCCGCCTCGTAGGCCGCTTTGGCGTCGTCGCGTTGCTGAATGGTCGCGGCGCTGCTGGCGGCGAGGGCGTTGAGACGCTCGTAGGTCGCTTCGTCGTTGCGGGAGATGATCTCGAGCGCGTCCATCGTCGCCTTGGCCTGGGCGATCTCCTCGGGGCGCGAGCCCGCTTCGAGCTTGGCCTGCGTCTGACGCAGGTTCTCGCGCGTTCCCTTGGCCTGGTCGAGCGCCGCGGCGTAACGCCGGTCGTCGAGGGTCGCCAGCAGGTCGCCGCGTTTGACCTGCGAGCCTTCCTGTACGGCGATCGAGGCGACGACGCCCGAATCGTCGAACGCGGGCTGCGCCTCGCGGACGTCGACATCGCCGTAGAGGGTCAGCGTCTGGCCGCCGTCGCCCGCATGGCGATGGAGGTAAAGCCAAGCCCCGCCGCCGAGCGCCGCGAGGACGAGGACGACGAGGAGAATGCGGACGCGAGTGGGCATGGTCAGCGTCGCCGGCTGAGGACGGCGTGGACGGGCCCGCCCCCGGACAGGCCAATAGAGCATCGCGCCGGCCAACAGTTTTGAGGCAACGCAACCGCCGGAAATGCGGCGGCTGACAGCGGATCGGGGCGGCGACGCGCGAGCGGCGGTCGATAGGGCGTGCGCGCCTGGTGGGCCGGGCAGGACTCGAACCTGCAACCAGACCGTTATGAGCGGCCGGCTCTGACCATTGAGCTACCGGCCCTCCGCGGGCGCAAGCGCGGGGGATTAAACCCAATCCGGACCGGCGACGCAATCGCGCGTTGCCGCGCGCCGCCCGCCGCCCCAACTTCGCCATTGATTTCGTTTCATTGGCGCCCTGTCTATGCTAGGCGACGCGGTGGACCGCGCGCCATTCCGCGGCGGCGCACCTTTGGAGACAATGTCGGCTCCCGCAACCAGAGCGGATTGGGCGCACTCGCGGCGCGCGGCCGCGTCGAACGCGAACCCGCCGCTCGGCGGCGACCCGATTCGACAGCGCGCCTTCGTCGCCGCGGCGCGCCATTCGCGGTTGGTGCGCTTCCTCCGTCTCGCCACCCCGGCCGCCGCGCTGCTCGCGGTGGCGGCGCTGTTCGGCTTCGCCGTGTTCGACCCGTTCCGTCAGGAGGTTGCCGGACTGTCGGTCGGCGAGCTCAGCGTCGACGGATCGAAGATCGTGATGAACCATCCGCGCCTGACCGGCACGCGCCGCGACGGACGCGCCTATGTCGTCAACGCCGTCAAGGCGATCCAGGATGTCGCGCATCCCACCTCGGTTGAATTGCGGGATATCGACGGCGACGTGACGATGGGCGACGACAGCCGCGTGCGCGTCAGCGCCGTCGTCGGATTCTACGACAGCGTCCATCAGTTTCTCAAGCTGAACCAGGACGTGCACCTGCGCAGTCCGAGCTACGACGTCACGCTTTCGACGGCCGACATCGACTTCAAGGCCGGCGTCTATCGTTCCGATCAACCCGTGGCGGTCGTCACCAACAACGGCGCGACGATCCACGCCGATACGGCGGAGGCGCGCGACAACGGCGCCGAGCTGACGTTCACCGGCCATGTGCGCTCGAACTTCGCCGCCGAGGCGGTTGCCGCGCCGTCGCTCGACAATCTGAAAGGAGCCACTCCATGAGCGCGCATTGGCGCATCGCCGCCGCGCTTGCTTTTGCCGTGGTCGTCGTCGCGCCCGCGGCGGCCGCGACCAAGGACGCGAGCGCATCGCTTCTGCCCGGCGCCGGCTCCAAGCAGCCGGTGTCGATCGAAGCCGACAAGCTGGTCTATTTCGACAAGGAGCAGAAGGCGGTCTACACCGGCAACGTCGTCGTCATCCAGGGCGACACCAAGATGACCTGCTCGGGGCTGACGATCTACATGGAGAAGGCCGCCGCGCCGGGCGGCGCGACCGCGCCGGCCGCCCCCGCCCCGGCCCCCGCCAACGGCGGCGGGTCGTCGAGTCACGTCAAGCATCTCGACGCCGTCGGCCCGGTCACCGTCGTCTCCAAGACCCAGGTCGCCACCGGCGACCGCGGCTCCTACGACAAGGCGCAGGACAAGGTCTGGCTGTTCGGCAACGTCACGCTCAGCGACGGCGGCAACGTCACCAAAGGCGACAAGCTCACCTACGACCTCGCGACCGGGGTGGCGACGGTCGACACCGGCGCCGCCGGCCGGGTCAAAGGTCTGTTCATCTCCGGCTCGGGCGCTCCGGGCGGCGATGACAAGAGCGGCGCATCGAAGTAGACAGGGCGGCCTCGCCATAGCTTCGGACCCCCGCCATGCGCCGCCGTCCCGCCCGGACCGCCCCGACTTGAGCAGCGCCTCGTCGCTCGAAACGCGGTCGCGCGCCGCCGCCGAAGGCCGCCTCCGCGCCGCGGAGGAGGTCGCAGACGGCTACCTCGCCGTCCACAACCTCGGCAAGTCCTACGGCGGCCGCGCCGTCGTTCAGGACGTCAGCCTCTACGTGCGGCGCGGCGAAGCGGTCGGCCTTCTCGGCCCCAACGGCGCCGGCAAGACCACTGTCTTCTACATGATCACCGGCCTGGTCCGCCCGGACAAGGGCATGATCGAACTCGACGGCTATCCGGTCACTGGCCTGCCGATGTATCAGCGGGCGCGGCTCGGCATCGGCTACCTGCCGCAGGAGGCGTCGATCTTTCGCGGCCTCAACGTCGAGGACAACATTCGCGCCGTGCTCGAGGTCACCGAGCCCGACCGCCGCGCCCGCGAGGCGCAGCTCAACTCGCTGCTCGAGGAGTTCGACATCGCGCGGCTGCGCAAGGCGCCGTCGATCGCGTTGTCGGGCGGCGAGCGGCGCCGTTGCGAGATCGCGCGGGCGCTCGCCGGCAAGCCGTCGTTCATGCTGCTCGACGAACCCTTCGCCGGCATCGATCCGATCGCGGTCGGCGACATCCAGGATCTGGTGCGTCATCTCAAGGGGCGCGGCATCGGCGTGCTGATTACCGACCACAACGTGCGCGAGACGCTCGGCCTGATCGACCGCGCCTACATCATTCACAGCGGGCACGTGCTGACCGAGGGGCCGCCCGACGAGATCATCGCCCACCCGGACGTCCGCCGCTACTACTTGGGCGAAGATTTCCGCATGTAGCGGCGCCGGCCGCTCACTCGTCTTCGTTGAAGCGGCTGGCGACCAGCGCCGCGATCGCGTCGAGCGCTTCCACCGCCTGGGCGCCCTGGGCGGTGACGGTGATGGTCGAGCCGAGCCCGGCCCCGAGCATCAAGATGCCCATGATCGAATCGCCGCCGACGGTCTCGCCGCAGCGGGTCACCTTGACTTGCGCGTCGAAGCGCTCGACGCATTGCACGAACTTCGCCGTCGCGCGCGCATGCAGGCCCTTGCGGTTGACGATACGCATGTCTCGAGCGTGCGCGCCCGCGATGAGCGGCGGCGGGGGACAGTCGTCCTCGTCCAGCGGCGCGTCGCTCATTTGCCTGCCAGCACTTTGCTCGCGACGGTTATGTATTTGCGTCCGGCGTCGCGCGCTTCCATCACCGCGTGATCGAGGTCGGCGCTGTCGCGCAGCGTCGTCAGTTTGATCAGCATCGGCAGATTGATGCCGCAGATCACTTCGACGCGGCCGCCGTCCATCACCGAGATCGCCAGGTTCGACGGCGTGCCGCCGAACATGTCGGTCAGCAGCACGACGCCGCTGCCGTCCTGGACGCGCGCAACCGCGCCGAGAATATCGGCGCGTCGCTGCTCCATGTCGTCTTCCGGGCCGATCGTGATCGTCTCGAACCGCGACTGCGGACCAACGACGTGTTCGAGCGCGGCGCGGAACCCTGTGGCGAGCTGGCCGTGAGTGACCAGGACCATTCCGATCATCAATGTTCCATCATCTTCGCGCGCCGCCGCCGCACTGGCGGGGGTTTCGACCCTGCGGAGAGCGCATTTTTGTGCAGTGCGGCGCAATGTTCAAGCGAAATTCGCATCACGCCATAATCGCCCTCAATCTGCCATGATCACCCTTAAATCCGCCGCGTCAACGACTCCAGCGTGGCATGGGCGTGGTCCGCCGGCCCGTGCGCGGGGTCGAGAGCGATGCGGGGCAGGCGCACGCCGAGGATTTCCGTCGACAATTCCTCCTCGGCGGGCAATCGGGACGGCGGCGCGCCGCGCGGGGCGAGATCGACGACCAACCGAATGACCGCCGCCGGTTCGGCGGCGACTTCGATCACCCCTTCGCAGCGGCGCTCGATCTTGCCGGCGAATTGTCCCGCGCCGCGCGCGACCAGCCGCGCGCCGAAGGCGCGGGCGAAGGCGCGGTCGTCGGCGACGAGCGCGGCGAACGAACCGTGCGCGCGCGCCGCCGAGATCAACGCCAAAGCGAGCGAACTCTTGCCGGCGCCCGAAGGGCCGCGCAGCAGCACGCCGCTTTCGCCCACGACGACCGCCGTCGCGTGCAGCGCCGTCCAGCCGGCCGGCGTCGCGGTCATGGCGCGATCGCCGGCAGCGCGACGACGAAACGCGCGCCGGAGCCGTGGGTGGCCGGCGCGTCGTCGGTTGCCGGCCGCTGCGGCCCCGGGCGGTTCTCCGCCCAGATGCGGCCGCCATGCGCTTCGACGATCTGACGCGAGATCGACAAGCCCAGTCCGGAGTTCTGGCCGAAGCCCTGCTCCGGCCTGTCGGTGTAGAAGCGCTCGAAGATGCGCTCGAGCGCGTGGGGCGGGATGCCGGGGCCGTCATCGTCGACGATCGCCCACACTTCGCCGCGCCCCGACGTCCCGTCTTCATCCGGGGGGCCTGAGGCGCGACGCAGCGTGACCCGCGTCTCGCCGCCCGGCTGGGAGAACGAGCAGGCGTTGTCGATGAGATTGGTGAGCACCTGCGCGAGCCGCGAGTCGTGCCCGAGCACGACAAAGTCGGTCTGCCGCGGAGCGCCGCCGAGCTGCTCCACCGTCAGCTTCACCGTCACGCCGTTGCTGCGCGGCGAATCCGCGACCATCGCCACGACCGCCTTGGCGAGCTCGACGAGATCGACCGGGACGGCGTCGCCGCGCGCCAGCTCGGCGTCGAGCCGCGAGGCGTCGGAGATGTCGCTGATCAGCCGATCGAGTCGGCGTACGTCGTGTTGCATGATCTCGAGCAGGCGGTCGCGCGACGGGCTGGATTTGACCCGCGGCAGCGTCTCGACGGCGCTGCGCAGCGACGTCAACGGGTTCTTCAGCTCGTGGGCGACGTCGGCGGCGAAGCTCTCGATCGCGTCCATGCGGTTGTAGAGCGCCTGGGTCATGTCGCGCAGCGCGCTCGACAAGTGGCCGATCTCGTCGGAGCGGTCGCTGAAGTCGGGGATCTGCTGTCGCGACTTGATGCCGCGGCGCACGCGCTCGGCGGCTTCGGCGAGCTTGCGCACCGGCTCGGCGATGGTGTGGGCGAGCGACAGCGACAGCATCAGCATCACGGTCGCCAGCACCAGGAAGACGCGCAGCAGCGCCCATCGCTCGGAGGCGATCACCGTGTCGATGTCGCCGCCCTGCGTCGAGAGCAGCAGGGCGCCGCGGATCGCGCTCCCGGCGCGCTGGATCGGCGCCGCGACCGAAACGATCGTCTCGTCGGCGGAGCCGGGTCCCACCGCCGATTCGGTTCGGCCGGCGAGCGCCGCGGCGACCTCGGGCATCGACTTGCCGTTGGTTGCCCATTCTTCGGCGGCGCGTCGCTTCTTGGCCGGCGTGAACGAGCGCCTGAAGTCGTTCCACGCCCGCAGCCACCATGGCTGGTTCTCGGCGGTCGTTTCGGCGCGCGGCGCCAGATCGCGCAGCGACAGCGTGCTCGAGTCGAGCAGCAGCAGGCCGTCGCGATCATAGATGCGCGCGCGCGTGTGGGTCGGCGTGACGAGGCGATGCAGCAGCGGGCCGACGCGCTCGGGGTTGATCGAGAATTCGATCGAGTCCTCGTCGTCCTGAGGCTTCTCCTTGTCTTCCTTTGGCGCAAGCTGCAGCAGCTTCTCGGGATCGACGATGATCGTGTCGGTCTCGACGGTCGCCGAGGCGGCGATCGCCGCGGAGATGATGCCGGCCTGGGTCTTCAGGCTCTGCGTGCGGGCGGCGATGATGTCGGCGCGGAACTGGTTGAACAGCAGGAAGGCGACGACCAGCACCAGCAGCCCGCCGAGATTGAGCACGACGATGCGGCGGGTCAGCGACGACGAGAAGCCGGACAGCAGCGCGCGCCGGACGAGGCGCAGCTTCTGGCGCGCGCGCGAGCGCCGCCAGCGCGCGCCGGCCACGGTCAGAAAAGGTTCGCGATGCGCTTCGCTGCTCATTGCCGCGCGCGGCGGTTCGTCGCGCCGCGCCCTGGTTGTCGACAGGCGTCACGCTTCCCGGAAGCGGTAGCCCACGCCGTAGAGCGTCTCGATCATTTCGAACTCCGGCTCGACGACCTTGAACTTCTTGCGCAGCCGCTTGATGTGGCTGTCGATCGTTCGATCGTCAACATAGACCTGGTCGTCGTAGGCGGCGTCCATCAGCGCATTGCGGCTCTTGACGACGCCCGGGCGGGTCGCCAGCGCCTGCAGGATGAGGAACTCGGTCACCGTCAGGGTCACCGGTTCGTTGTCCCAGGTGCAGGTGTGGCGCTCGGGGTCCATCTTCAGCCGACCGCGCTCGAGGACTTTGGCCTCGCTCTCCTTCTGACCGGCGGCATCCTTCGGATTGGAGCGCCTGAGAATCGCCTTGACCCGCTCGACCAGCAGCCTTTGCGAGAATGGTTTGCGGATGAAGTCGTCGGCGCCCATCTTGAGGCCGANNTGAGGAAGATCACCGGCAGGTCGGACTTCTGGCGAAGTCGGCGCAGCAGCTCCATTCCATCCATGCGCGGCATCTTGATGTCGAAGATCGCCAAGTCCGGCGGGTTGGCCTTCAGGCCGTCGAGGGCGCTG
This sequence comes from Hyphomicrobiales bacterium, assembly GCA_003164915.1. Lineage (GTDB taxonomy): Bacteria > Pseudomonadota > Alphaproteobacteria > Rhizobiales > Beijerinckiaceae > Roseiarcus. The sequence continues at coordinate 26,078 of PLRT01000039.1, forward strand.
GCGCCGTCGGTGTAGGTCTGGACGCGATAGCCTTCGGCCTCGAGCGATAGCGAGACCGAGGTGAGAATGTTGCGGTCGTCGTCGACCAGCGCGATCGTCGGCATGACTCTCCTGCTTCCATCCGCATGGCGTCGCGGCGGCGGACCGCCGCCGTTTCCCACAAGGCGCGGCGGCACAATAAGGCCTTTCGCGGCCGAAGTGTGGCCCTCGTCGGCCCCTATGGGCGGCGAAAGGGCCGCGCTCCCCGCGGCTTTCGCCCGTCTGCGGTCAAAATAGCCCGCTTTGCCGAATGTTCAACTACGCGCCCAGCCCCGCGGCCTGCCGACTTGACGACCCCCGTGGAGCGCGCTTTGTGTCGCCCGGCCGGCGACGGACCTCCGCCGGCGATCAGCCGGGGACGACGAGCATGAGGGCGGCGGGCGCGGAAGAGTCGCGGGCGGCCGCGATCGCCGACTCGAAGCGGCTGATGCGCCTGTCGCGCACCGCCGCGCTGGCGACGCTCGGCGCCGACGGCGCGCCGCTGGCGACCTGGGTCGGCTGCGCCAGCGACTTCGACGGCGCGCCCCTGTTCCTCATCTCGACCCTCGCCCGGCACACTGCGGACATCGAGCGCGATGCGCGCGGCTCGCTCCTGCTCACCAGCCCGCCCGACCGCGGCGATCCGCTCAATCACCCGCGGCTGACGCTCGGCGGGCCGATCCTGCCCCATCCCGACCCTTATGCGCGCAAACGCTATCTGCAGCGCAATCCCAAGGCCAAGCTCTACGCCTCGTTCACCGATTTCGCGATCTACCGCATGCGGGTCGAGGCGGTGCATTTCAACGGCGGCTTCGGGCGCGCCGACAAGCTCGTCTCCGCCGACATTCTGTCGCCGTCAGGCGACGCGGCGGGGCTGATCGCCGCGGAGGACGCGCTGCTCGCCGAGATCAACGCCGCCGACGGGCTCGCAGCGCGCCTAGCGGGGCGCCGCGAGGCGGGCCGACGGGCCTGGCGCGCCATCGGCCTCGACGCCGAGGGGCTCGATCTTTCCGCCGGCGGCGCCTCGGCGCGGGTCGATTTCGCCGCGCCGGCGTTCGAGCCGGACGCCTGGCGGCGAAGGCTCGGCGACGCGCTGGGAGCGTCGTCGGACTGAACCGCTAGCTCGCCGACAGCCGCCGGCTTTCGACCGCCACCCGCCACGCGTCGAGGTCGGAGAGCATCGCCTGCGTGGCGGCTTCGGCGACGCCGCGCAAGCCGGGGAGGTCGAGCGCGCCCGAAGCGCGCGCTTTCAGCGCGCGCAGCCGTTCGGCGGTGCGGCGCGAACGGCGCGCCAGATCCTCGAAGTCGCCAAACAGTCGCACGCCGTAGGCTGCGGTGGCCGCCGCCGGCAGGAAAATCGCCGCCGCCAGGCCCCAGCTTTCGTAGCTGTCGAGCCCCGGCGCGTTGAAGAGGCGCACGCCGAGATAGACCGAATTGTTGAGCAGCGAGGCGGCGAGCAGGCCGACGCCGATCCCCTCGTAAATGTGATCGCGACGCTCCAGCCGCTCGGCGTTGGCCTCGTGATAGGCGAACTGCTCGTCGACCAGCGCCGCCAGGATGGCCCGGATTTCGCCGACCAGCGCGCCGATTTCGCCGCTGAACAGCGGTAGCTCGCGCGCGATGGCGCGCGCGCACCAGCCCGGCCAGGCCGCCTGCGCCGACTTGAGATGCGATGGCCACGCGCCGAGCAGCCATTCCGGCGCGACGATCCGCAGTCGTTCGGCGACTTCACGCGCTTCGAACCATTGAAGGCGCCAGCGCCGGCGCTCGGCGAGGAACACCAGAGCGCCGACCAGCGCAACGATCAGAAGCTCCACCGCCGCCGCGGCGACATGCAACTCGCGAAAGCGCGCGGCGCCAGCCACGAACGCGCTCGCCAGCACCGTCGCCGCCGAGCTGACGAGAAACAGCCGGCGATAGGCGCCGGCGTTGCGCTGGGCGACGTCCTCGGCCGCCAGCAGCGCCTGCGCGTAGAGTTTCGCCGCGGCGCGATTGGTCGCCGAGCCGCCGACCGCCGCGCTGACGCGCGGCCATTGCGCGCGGGGGGCTTCGAGGTCATGGCCGTCGAACACGCGGCTGGCGCGGCGGTTCGCGTCGGCGCCGACCCGACAGGCGAAATATTGCCGCAACCCCGCGCGCTCCTCCTCCGCCTCGGGCGGCGTGACCAGCCGCGCGATCAGTTGGCCGAGCGCCGGTTCGATCGGCTGCGCGGCGATGTCGAGCGCGCGCCGCGCCGTCGCCGGGTCGGTCGGGGCGTCGGCCCACAGCAGCCTTGTCGCGCCATCCTTGGGATCGACGACGACGATCGGCGCGCCGCGCCGCGCCGCCTCCTCGACGATCGCGGCGGTGCCGCCGCGCCCGCCAGCCGGTTCGCCGTCCCACACCGCGACGAGGAGGTCGGACTGGCCGAGCATCGTCAGTCCGGCCGCTTCGTAGGACGCCGGCAGCCGCTCGACTTGCGGCAGCGCGTCGTCGCCGGCGAGCGGCAGCACGAGGGTCGCGCGCGCGCGCGTCCCGAGATCGGCGAATTCGTCGCGCGAGGCCTCGTCGGCGAAGGTCTGTAGGTAGATCGCCGTCGGGCAAGGCAGAACGACGTCGAGCGCGAAGCCTGCGGCAAGCGCGGCGCGGGCGGCGAGCCGATCGGCGCCTTCGGCGAGCGACGAGATCAACGTCACGATCGGCGGGACTGCGCTGAAGCTCGTCTTTGCTTCGTCGTCGATCGCGGCGAGTCCCGCCGCCGCCGCCGCAAAGGCGGTTGCGAGCGCTTCGCCGACCGCGGCGACGTCGAAGCGGCGTTGCTCGCCGGGCCCGTCTTGGCCCGCGGGCGGCGGACGATGGAAGCGATGGCCGGTGACGCCGATCGTCAGCGCCAGGCGGGGCTTGGGCGGATGCTGGGTCACCGTCGACGAGCTCCGACGCTGGGGGCGACAAAAGGCGCGGATCCATCATTTCAAGCGATTTTTCCCTCGACAAGCTCGCGCCGTTCAATTTCTACTGGATGCGCCAGATTGCCGCCGCCTTCGATGACCCAGATTCCCACGCAGGCCCCCGGAGACGACGACCTCAGGCTCACGCCTGTGCTCGCCTTGCTGTGGGCGGGCGGAGGGGCGGTCGACGCTGCCGCCGTCGGCGCAGCGGCGAGGCTCTTTCAGGAGTCGGCGCGGGCCGCCGTCGGGCGCTGGCCCGAGATCTATCGCGGGCCGGGCCGCGCGCGGCTGGTTTGCCGCGACGACGATCCGCCCCCGGCCGCCGCGGTCGAGGCGGCGATGAGCGCCGGGATCGAGATCGACTCGCATGCCGACGCGGCGACCGCTTGCGACGCGGCGCTCGTGGGCAAGCGCGACTTCGCCGCCCTTCCGGCCTGGCTGCCGGCGCTGGTCGCCGAGGCGGGCGCGCCGCTGCGGCTGGCGGTCGACGCCGGGGTCGAGCCGAAGCTGGAAGGCGCGCTGCGCCAGCGCAACGACGTGGAGGCGAGCCCCGCTGCGATCGCCGAGGCGCTGTTGTCGCCGCCGCGGCGCCTCGCCGACCGGCGCGACCTCCTCGCCTATCAGCGCGAAAACCCGCAGCGCCGCGCCCATCGCTACGAATATTCTCTGCTGCTGCGGCTGATCGGCGAACCCCGCGAAGTCGGCGGCGCGGCTGACGATTCCTGGGCGCGCGCGGCGGCGGCCAATTCCGCGGCGAGCGTCGACCGCAGCGAGGCGCTCGAAAGCCTGCGGCGCGACTACGAGCGCGCCGACGCGTTGGCGCTCGCCTATGGCCGACGCTGGCGCAGCACCTTGGCGGCGCGCTCGTTCCTGCTGTTCGCCGCCAACTTCGCTTCCGGCTTCGTCGGCGCGCTCTTTCCCTTCGCTTCGCCGGTAACGGTGCCGTTGCAGTTCGCGGCGAGCGGGCTGCTCTATCTCGACCAGATCGTCGCGCGCCGTCGCGGCTGGCGGGTCAAGTGGATCGACTATCGCCGCGTCGCCGAGGCTGCGCGCATTGCGCGCTTCTGCGTGCTGGCTGGCGTCGCGCTGCCGGAAGCGGAGTCGCAGTCGTGGGTCGATTGGCGGCTCGAGCGCGCTTTGCGCGGCGCGCCGGCGGCGGCGCTGGCCGAGCGCGACGCGGCAGGGTTCCTCGCCTATCTCTCCGAGGTGGAGATCGACCCGCAGATCGCCTACCATCGCGGCGCCTATCGGCGTTTCCGCCGGCTCGACGCGCGTCTGCGCCGCGCCGCCACGACAATCCTGCTCGCCTCGGTGGCGCTCGGCGCGGCTCTGGCGGCGATTGCGCTTTCCGGCCTGTGGCGTGCGCCGGTTTCGCTGCTCGCCGCGGTCGGTCTCGCGCTCAGCGCCGGACCGGGTCTTTCCGCCGCCCTCAACGGCTTGCGCGGCCAGCTCGACGTCGTGCGGCAGGCGGCGCGCTCGGCGCGCATCGGCCTCGCCCTGCGCCGGCTGCGCCGCGCCCTCGCCGGCGCGCCGCCAAACGCGGCGCTGGCGCGCAGCGCCGCCAGGCGCGCNNTGGGATCGGGCGATGGAGATCGTCTGACGCTTAAGCGCGCAAGGAGGATCGCATGAGCGACGCGAGCCAGACGACGCCCTCCGCCCGCGACCGTCACCTGTTCGCGCCTGGCTCCAAACGCATCCTCGCGCTCGACGGCGGCGGCGTGCGCGGCGTCGTCGCCCTGGCGTTCCTCAAGGAGATCGAGCGCACGCTGGCGGCGCAGGCGGGGCGGCCGGTGCGCCTGTGCGACTATTTCGACCTGATCGGCGGCACATCGACCGGGGCGATCATCGCCGCCGGCCTCGCGCTCGGACACAACGTCGACGACTTGATCGACTTCTATCAAATGCTGGCGCCGCGTGTGTTCCGTCAGCCGATGGTGAGGCTGCCTGGCTGGAAGGCGATCTTCGACGCGCGCGCGCTGGCCGACGCGCTCGAAGGGGTGATCGGCGACCGCCGGCTCGACACCGAAGATCTGCAGACCGGCCTCGGCGTCACGCTGAAGCGGCTCGACACCGGCAGCGCCTGGGTGCTGGTCAACAATCCGCACTCGACGTTCTGGGAATCGCCGGCCGACCGCAGTTACATCGGCAATCGCCACTATCGGCTCGCCCAGATCGTCCGCGCCAGCACCGCCGCCCCACATTACTTCGATCCGCAGAAGATCGAGATCGCCGACGGCGTCGAGGGCCTGTTCGTCGACGGCGGCCTGACGCCGCACAACAACCCGGCGCTGGCGCTGTTCATCTCCGCCTTCGTGCCGCGACTCGGCATAGGCTGGGACGTCGGCCCCGATAAGCTGACGATCGTCTCGATCGGCGCCGGCACGTTCCGGGATCGCTTCGAGGCGTCGAAGCTCGCGCGCGCCGCCTCGGTGCGGCTGGCGCTGCGGGCGATGATCCAGCAGATCGGCGACAGCCAGCAATTGATCCTGACGCTGATGTCGCTGCTCAGCGAGAGCCCGACGCCGTGGCCGATCAACGCCGAACTGGGCGACCTGGGCTCGATGGTCGCGCCGCGCGGGGCGCTGTTCCGCTTTCTGCGTTACGACATCAAGCTCGAAGGGGAGTGGCTGCGCGACCGGGTCGGCGCATCGGTGTCCGCCGACCAGGTTCGGCAGATGCGGCGGCTCGACGACGCCCGTTCGATGCCGCTGCTCAGCGCGCTCGCCGCCGAAGCGGCGCGCCGGCAGGTCAAGCCGGAGCACTGGACCGCTTGACGCGACAGCGCGACTGTCAACGGCGACGAAGCGGAGCGAGGCCGCCAGGCGGAAGGCGAGGCCGCCCGTCCCGGCCGCCGCTTCACGCCGCCAGCGTGGATTTCAGCGCTTCGATCACCTGGCGCAGTTTCGTCGGCGGACGGCCGGTCAGCCGCTCGACGGCGTCGGAGACCACGTCCATCCTGCCGGCGCGGGTGTTGGCGTCGAAGGCGACGCCGAGCCGCGCGAACGGCTCGGGCACGCCGGCGGCGATCATGCCGGCGAGCAACTGGTCGTCGCTGACCGGAACCACCTCGATCGCTCTGGCGAACACGGCGGCGACGATCGCCGCGATCTGGCGGATGGTCAGCAGGTCGGGTCCCGTGATGTCGAGCTTGCCGCCCGGCGCCTTCATCAGCGTCGCGGCGGCGACCCTCGCGACGTCGTCGCGGGCGACGTTGGCGACGCGGCCTTCGCCGGCCGCGCTGTACCATTTGCCGGTCGCCAGGACGCTCGGCAGCGCGCGCGCGTAATTTTCCGCATACCAGCTCACGCGCAGGATGGTGTGGTCGAGGGCGCTCTTCGCCAGCGCCTGCTCGGTCCCGTAATGGTCGGGCGCGAAGGGGATCAGCGAGCCGGGCTCGGGGTTCGGCATCGAGGTGTAGACGACGTGGCCGATGCGGGCGCGGGCCGCGGCCTCGACCGCAGCCGTGTGCTGGCGCAGGCGTTTGCCGGGCGTGACGACGTCGTCGGTCGAAACGATCAGCAGCCGGTCGACGCCCTTGAACGCAGCGTCGAGCGAGGCGGGATCGTCGAAATCGGCGCGACGCGTCTCGGCGCCCTTCGCGGCCAGATCGACGACCTTGGCGGGGTCGCGCGAGGCGGCGATCACCCTGCGGGCCTTCGCCTCCAGCAGCAGCTCGACGATCCGCCGACCGAGGTGGCCGCCGGCGCCGGTGACGAGGAAGGTCGGAACGGAGGCCATGGTCGTCCTTTTGAGTTGAAACGTGGTCTTGGAATGAGGCCTGACATAAAGGCGAGAGTTGGGCCGCCGCAAAGCCGGCGCTTTTGCGCGAGCCCGCCGATCAGCGGTTCTTGAACGTCGCCGGCCGCTTCTCGGCGAAGGCGCGCATGCCTTCCTTCTGGTCTTCGGTGGCGAATAGCGCATGGAACAGCCGCCGTTCGAATCGCAGGCCTTCGGCGAGCGTCGTCTCGAA
>PLRT01000058.1:0-16770 GCA_003164915.1 Hyphomicrobiales bacterium
CTCGACAAGCGGCGGCGCAAGGAATGGGCGCGCCAACGCCGGCGGCTGGAGGAACTCGGCGCGGTCGAATCGCGCGTCGGGGCCGACGCGGCGGCGATCGAGGCCTTCCTGGCGGTCGAGAGCAGCGGCTGGAAGGGCGCGCGCCGCTCGGCGCTCGACGCGCACGCCGAACGCGCCGCCTTCGCCCGCGAGATGCTGGCCCGCTTCGCCGCACGCGGCGCGCTCGACATCCATTTGCTCGCGCTGAACAGCGAGCCGATCGCCGCCGCCGTCGTGCTGCGCTCGGGGGATCGCGCCTTCTACTGGAAGACCGCCTACAACGAGCGCTTCGCCGCCTTCTCGCCCGGCGTCCAGGCGACGCTCGACCTGTCGCGCCAGCTCGAGCGCGAGCCGGGCCTGACGCTGGCCGATTCCTGCGCGATCGCCGACCATCCGATGATCGACCGCGCCTGGCGCGACCGCATCGAGCTCGTCGATCTCGCCCTTTCGTTTGCGCCGGGGGGCGGCGCCGCCTTCGCCCTCGCCGCGGGGGCCGCGCACGAGGCCGAGCGGTTGCGCCGTCGCGCCCGGCGCCTGGTCGACGCGGTCGCGGCGCGTCTTGCGCGCGCCTGAGAAACCCCGGCGGACCTCACAAGAGTTTGTATTACCGGCGTCATCCCCGTCCCGTAAGGAAACGGCGACGAGAAAATGCGGCCCCCAGCTGACGAAAGGGTGGCGCGAGCAAGACGCATCGCGTAAACAGTCGGTGTCTAGGGGGAAAGAATCGTTAAGCGACGTCGGATTATGGTTTCCCGATTGTGAATTTGAGGCGACAGGCAGGCACATGATCGGCAAGGGATTTATCATCGCGGCGGCCCTTATGGCGGGCGCTCTGCTCAGCGGCTGTTCCCCCATGGACACGCAGACCGCGACCCTCGAAACGCATCTCAATCCGCGCGACAAGGCGATGATGGCCCTTGCCCCGCCGGAGGAGTGGTCGATCCCGATCGTCCGCAACCGGATCGCCGATCCGACCGGCGAAGCGCCCGGCACGATCGTCGTCGACACCACGCAGCACAATCTCTACTTCGTCCTGCCCGGCAAGCAGGCGATCCAGTACAAGGTCGCCACCGGCGCCGAGGCCTATGGCTGGACCGGCCGCGCCACCGTCGGCCACATGACCGAATGGCCGCAGTGGATGCCGACCGCCTCGATCATGGATCGCTGGCCGGAGTTCAAGGTCTACCTCAAGCACGGCCCGCTCGCCGGGGCCTACGACAACCCGCTCGGCGCGCGCGCGCTCTATCTCTACCAGGGCAACCGCGACACGCTCTACCGCATCCACGGCACCAACGAGCCGGAGGAGATCGGTCAAGGGGTTTCGTCGGGCTGCATCCGCATGCGCGACCTCGACGTGATCGACCTGTACGGCCGCGTCCACGTCGGCACGCCGGTGGTCGTCAAGTAATTCCGTCGCAATTCCGCGCCACATTCCGACCCCCGAGCCCGGCTCGGGGGTCATTCATTTTTTCGTAGGAGCCCTGCACATGATCGTTCCGGTCAAGACTCTCGCCACCATCGCCGCCGCCTCGACCGGCGGCCGCAACGGCCATTCGGAGACGACCGACAAGATCGTCAGCGTCGACCTGTCGGTGCCCAAGGCGATGGGCGGTCCGGGCCGGCCCGGCACGGCGACCCCGGAGCACCTGTTCGCCGCCGGCTACGCCGCCTGCTTCGGCGGCGCCGTCGACTTCGTCGCCAAGAGCCACAAGAAGGACGCGACCAAGGCGACGACGACCTGCACGGTCGGCATCGGCCCGCGCGAAGGCGGCGGCTTCGGCCTCGTCGTCGATCTCAAGATCGAGGACAAGAGCCTGCCGCAGGCTGACCTCGAGGCGTTCGTGCGCGAGGCGCACGAGACGATCTGCCCGTATTCGCACGCCACGCGCGGCAACGTCGCGGTGAACTTTACCGTCGTGGGCGCCTGAGGCTGAGGTCGAGCGCGCCGCCTGCGGGCGGCGCCTTGCCTTTTCACCGCCGGAACCACAGATTCATCGTCAAAGCCGCGGCTGACGCTGAAAGGCGCAGTCGTTGTCGACGCGAATCGGGAGGCCGGCTATGGACGACAGAGCGCGCGCCACAGTCGCGCCGCTGACGGAAGCGACGCTCGCCGACCGCTTCGATCTCGCCAAGACGCGCGTGCTGCTCACCGGCGCGCAGGCGATCGCGCGGCTGCTCTTGATGCAGAAGGCGCGCGACCGACGCGCCGGCCTCAACACCGCCGGCTTCGTCTCCGGCTATCGCGGCTCGCCGCTGGGCGGCCTCGATCTGCAATTCCTCAGGGTCGCGAACCTCTTCGCCGAAGCCGACATCCATTTCGAGCCCGGCCTCAACGAAGAACTTGCAGCCACCGCGATCTGGGGCGCGCAGCAGGCCGAGCTGCGTGGCGAGGGCCGCTTCGACGGCGTGTTCGGCCTCTGGTACGGCAAGGGCCCCGGCGTCGACCGCTCGGGCGACGCGTTCCGCCACGCCAATCTCGCCGGAACCTCGCCCCATGGCGGCGTACTGGCGCTGATGGGCGACGACCCGACCGCCGAATCCTCGACCACGGCTCACCAGTCGGAATTCGCCTTCGTCGACGCGATGATGCCGATCCTGGCGCCCGCCGGCGTGCAGGAGCTTCTCGACTACGGCGCGCACGGCTGGAGCTTGAGCCGCTACGCCGGCGTCTGGGTCGGCCTGAAATGCGTCAAGGACACCGTCGAGTCGACCGCGGTGGTCGACGGTTCGCTCGACCGCGTCGCGCCGGTCGAACCGAAGGATTTTCCGCTGCCGCCCGGCGGGCTCGCCATCCGCCGCGTCGACGGCATGCTGGCGCAGGAAGAGCGTCTGCACGAACAGAAGTGGCCGGCGGTCGTCGCCTGGCTGGCGGCCAACAAGCTCGATCGCCTCATCACGACCGGCGGGACGACGCCGAAGCTCGGGATCGTCGCCAGCGGCAAGCCCTATCTCGACGTGCGTCAGGCGCTCGACGCGCTCGGTCTCGACGAGGCGCGCTGCGACGCGCTCGGCGTCCGGCTGATGAAGCTCGCCTGCGTCTGGCCGGTCGAGCCGGAGGGTCTGAGAGCCTTCGCCGCCGGTCTCGACGCGATCGTCGTCGTCGAGGAGAAGCGCGCGCTGATCGAGACGCAATTGCGCGAGATTCTCTATGGCGTCGCCCATCCGCCGCTGATCGTCGGCAAACGCGACGAGGCTGGACAATGGTTGCTGCCGAGCAAGGGCGCGCTCGATCCCCAGACGATCGCCATCGCGATCGGCGAACGGCTGGTCGCGCGCTCGCCCGACCCCGCGCTCGAAGCGGCGCTGGCGCGCATCCAGGCGACACGCGCGGCGCTCTCCAGCCTGAAGGAAGCCGCGGCGCGCACGCCCTATTTCTGCTCCGGTTGTCCGCACAACCGCTCGACCATGGCGCCTGAGGGCGCGCGCGCCTACGCCGGCATCGGCTGCCATTTCATGGCGCTGTTCATGGACCGCGCCACCGAAGGCTTCACCCAGATGGGCGGCGAAGGCGCCAACTGGATCGGCGAGGCGCCGTTTTCCACCCGCCGCCACGTGTTCCAGAACCTCGGCGACGGCACCTACAATCATTCCGGCGCGCTTGCCCTACGCTGGGCGATCGACGCCAAGGTCAACGTCACCTACAAGATCCTGTTCAACGACGCGGTGGCGATGACCGGCGGCCAGCGCCACGAGGGCGGGCTCAATCCGCCGCAGATCGCCGCGCAGGTCGCCGCCGACGGCGCCAGGCGCGTCGTCGTCGTCGCCGACGACCCCGGCAAATACCCGCTTGGAACGCGCTGGCCCGACGGCGTCGTCGTCCGCCCGCGCGACGACCTCCTCGCGGTCGAGAAGGAGCTGGCGGCGATCGACGGCGTCACGGTGCTGATCTACGACCAGACCTGCGCCGCCGAGAAGCGGCGGCGGCGCAAGCGCGGCGCCTATCCCGACCCCGACAAGCGCGTCTTCATCAACCCGCGCGTCTGCGAAGGCTGCGGCGATTGCGGCGTCAAGTCGAACTGCGTCTCGGTGCAGCCGCTCGAGACCGAATTCGGCCGCAAGCGCCGCATCGACCAATCGGCCTGCAACAAGGACTATTCCTGCGTCGACGGCTTCTGCCCGGCGTTCGTGACCGTCGCGGGCGCGCGGCCGAAGGCGCGCGCGATGCGCATCGCGCCGCCGCCCTGCCCCGAGCCGCCGCGCGTCGGCGTCGAGGCCAAGCCCTACGCGATCCTGGTCAGCGGCGTCGGCGGAACCGGAGTCGTCACGATCGGCGCGGTGCTGGCGATGGCCGCGCATCTCGAAGGCAAGGGCGCGGCGGCGATCGACATGGCGGGCCTCGCGCAGAAGGGCGGCGCGGTCTACAGCCACGTCAAGATCGCGGCGCGGCCGGAGGACATCCACGCGGTGCGGGTCGGCGCCGGCGATGCCGATCTCGTGCTCGGCGGCGACCTCGTCGCGACCGGCGCCAAGGCGGCGCTGGCGACGATGCGCGCCGGCGCGACCGCGGTGATCGCCGACAGCGCCGAGCTCTTCCCCGGCGACTTCGCGCGCCGGCCCGATTTCGACCTGCCGGCGGAGCGGGTGAAGGCGACGATCCAGGCGCGCTGCGGCGGCGGCGCGCGCTTCGTCGAGGCGAGCGCCGCGGCGNNGCGGCGCTCAGGCGCGCGATCGAACTCAACGGCGAGGCGGCGGCGACCAACCTCGCCGCCTTCGACTGGGGCCGGGCGCTGGTCGCCGACCCGCAGGCGCTCGCGCCGTTCCTGCGGCCGGCGCCGGCGCGCGACGACAGCCTCGAAGCCCTGGTCGAGCGGCGCGCCGCGTTCCTGACCGACTACCAGGACCGCGCCTACGCCGAACGCTACCGCGCCCTCGTCTCGGCGGCGGCGCAGGCGGAGCGCGTGCGCGCGCCGGGCGGCGAGGCCTTCGCCAAGGCGGTCGCCCGCGGCCTCTGCAAGCTGATGGCCTACAAGGACGAATACGAGGTCGCGCGGCTCTACAGCGACGGCGCCTTCGCCGCCGAACTGAACGACGCGTTCGACGGCGATCTGAAGATCACGTTCCATCTCGCGCCGACCTGGCTGGCGCGCGGCGACGGACGCGGCGGCGAGCCGAAGAAGATCGTCTTCGGGCCGTGGCTGGCGACGCCGCTGCGCCTGCTCGCCAAATTTCGGCGGCTGCGCGGCACGCGCTTCGACCCGTTCGGGTATCTCGCCGAGCGGCGCGTCGAACGCGCGCTGATCGCCGATTACGAGGCGCTGGTGGCCGAGCTGGGCTCCGGCCTGACGCGCGACAACCGCGACCTCGCCGTCGCGCTGGCGGCGCTGCCGGAGACGATCCGCGGCTACGGCCCGGTCAAGGCGAGGGCGATCGCAGCGGGCGACGCGGAGCGCCGCCGTCTGCTAGACTTGTGGCGCGCGCCGCCGGAGCGACGACAGGCGGCGGAATGATCGGAGACCGATGCGATGCGCTATCTGCTGGCGTTGTTACTGCCCTGGCTCGCCTTCTTCAGCATGGGGATGATCGGCTCGGGGATCATCTGCCTGATCCTGCAGCTCACTGTGATCGGCTGGCTGCCGGCGGCGATCTGGGCGTTTTTCGCCATCAACAATTTCTACGCCGATCGCCGCAACGGCGAACTGCTCAGGGCGATCGAAAAGGGCGGCGCCCCCAAGCCGTGAGGCGGCGGCGAGCGGCGCAGAAACGAGCGCCTATCGCTTTCGGATTGCATCATTCCTAACCGTCTTCGCGAGCGACAGCGAAGCGATCCAGACCAAGCGGCAGCCGCAATCCCCAAGTCTGGATTGCTTCGCCTTGCTCGCAATGACGGGCCATGACGGCTGACTGTGAACCCGCTATTCCGCCGCCGCGTTCACCCCCGGATTGTTGGGATGCGCGGTCCAGGCGAGCGGCGGCTGCGCATAGGGACGGCCGGTGCGCGGATCGACGCCTTCGGTCTTGTGGACCAGCGTGATGCAGGCCTCGACCGGGCAGACCAGCGTGCACAGGTTGCAGCCGACGCATTCGGAGTCGTTGACGACGAATTTCCGCTCGCCGTCGATCTTGGCGAAGATCGCCTGGTGCGAAGTGTCTTCGCAGGCGATATGACAGCGGCCGCACTTGATGCAGAGGTCCTGGTTGATCTCGGCCTTGACGACATAGTTGAGATTGAGGTGCTGCCAGTCGGTGACGGCGCCGATCGCCCGGCCGCGGAAATCTTCGATTGTCTCGTAGCCCTTGGCCGCCATGTAGGTCTTGAGGCCGGAGATCATCTCCTCGACGATCTTGAAGCCGTAGGTCATCGCCGCCGTGCACACCTGCACGTTATAGGCGCCGAGCGCGATGAACTCGGCCGCGTCGCGCCAGGTGGTGACGCCGCCGATCGCCGAGATCGGCAGCTTGGCGGTCAGCGGATCGCGGGCGATCTCGGCCACCATCGCCAGCGCGATCGGCTTGACCGCCGGGCCGCACATGCCCCCGTGGGTCGCCTTGCCGTCGATGGCGTGGACCGGCGCCATCGCCTCGAGGTCGACGCCCATGATCGAATTGATGGTGTTGATCAGCGACACCGCGTCCGCGCCGCCCTGCAGCGCCGCGCGCGCCGGATGTTTGATGTCGGCGATGTTGGGGGTCAGCTTGACGATCACCGGCATGCGGGTGTGGGCCTTGCACCAGCGCGCGACCATCTCGATGTACTCGGGCACCTGACCGACTGCCGAGCCCATGCCGCGCTCGGACATGCCGTGCGGACATCCGAAATTCAGCTCGACGCCGTCGCACTCCGTTTCCTCGACCCGCGCGAGGATGGCGCGCCAGGCGTGTTCCTCGCACGGCACCATCAGCGAGACGACGAGCGCGCGATCGGGCCAACCGCGCTTGACCTCCTTGATCTCGCGCAGGTTGATTTCGAGGTCACGGTCGGTGATCAGCTCGATGTTGTTCATCGCGATCAGCCGGCGATCGGGGCCGTGGATCGCGGTGTAGCGCGCGCCGGACACGTTGACCACCGGCGGGCCCGCCTCGCCGAGCGTCTTCCACACCACGCCGCCCCAACCGGCGCGAAACGCGCGCTCGACATTGACCTTGCGGTCGGTCGGCGGCGCCGAGGCGAGCCAGAACGGATTGGGCGACTTGATGCCGAGGAAATTGCTGCTGAGATCGACCACGCCGTGCTCCTTCAGCTCTTGGCCTTGAGCGCGGCGTCGATCGAACGCGCCGCCTGCTTGCCGTCCTCGACCGCGCTGACCGTCAGATCGAGCCCGCCGGAAACGCAATCGCCGCCCGCCCACAGGCCGGGCGCGCTGGTGCGCCGCTCGGCGTCGACGACGATGCGGCCGGCGCTGTCGCATCTGACGCCCCCGCTTTCGATCGTCGCCCCGTCGGCCTTCTGGCCGATTGCGGTGAACACCACGTCGGCCTCGATGCGGAAGGCACCGCCGGCGCCGACCAGTTTGCCACCCTCCTCGCGCGTGCGCTCGAACAGCACGCCGCTCGCCGTGTCGCCATGGCCTTCGATGGCGATCGGCTGCGCCCACGGACGAATGACCACGCCGTTGGTCTGCGCCAGCTCGCGCTCGAAGGCGCTCGCCTTCATGTGTTCGACGCCGCGGCGATAGACGATGGTCACGCTTTCGGCGCCGAGCCGCTTCGACTGCACTGCGACGTCGACCGCGGTCATCCCGCCGCCGATGACGACGACGCGGCGGCCGACCGGCAAGCGGGCGAAATCCTGAGCCTGGCGAAGCTCGGCGATGTACTCGACCGCGTCGATGACGTTGGCGAGCTCCTTCTCTCCCGGCAGTCCGAGCTTGTTGGTCGAGCCGAGCCCGACGCCGAGAAACACCGCGTCGTAGTCGCGGCGCAGTTGCCCGAGCGACACGTCGCGGCCGAGCGCGACGCCGTGCTTCACAGCGATCCCGCCGGTCGACAGGATGAAGGCGACCTCGCGCGCGGCGAAATCGTCCGGCGCCTTGTAGGCGGCGATGCCGTATTCGTTGAGGCCGCCCGACTTCTCGAGCTTCTCGAAGATCGTCGCCTCGTGGCCGGCGAGCGCCAACGCGTGGGCGCAGGCCAGTCCCGCCGGGCCGGCGCCGACGATGGCGACCCGCTTGCCGCTCGGCGCGGCGCGGCTGAACGGCATCTTGCCGGTCGCCATCTGCGCGTCGACGGCGTGGCGCTGCAACAGGCCGATCCGCACCGGCTTGCCCTCGGCCGCCTCGCGCACGCAGGCTTCCTCGCACAGGGTCTCGGTCGGGCAGACCCGCGCGCACATGCCGCCCATGATGTTGGCGGAGAGAATCGTCTCGGCGGCGCCAAGCGGATTGCCGGCGGCGATCTCGCGGATGAACAGCGGAATGTCGATCGAAGTCGGGCACGCTTGCTGGCAGGGCGCGTCGTAGCAGAAATAGCAGCGGTCGGACTCGACCTTCGCTTCATGGGCGTCAAGCGGCGGGTGCAGATCGCCGAAGTTGTCGCTGAGCGTGGCGCGGTCGAGACGGCCGGGCTTAACGTCGGCGATCCCCCGCGGTTCGGAAACGATTCCCATTCCGGCCCTCCACGCGCCAGCGTTCGCGCTGGTTTCGACATTTCTTGACCAAACGGTCAAAATGCTCGCCCGCCTTCATATCGATGTCAAGTGCGCGCGCCTTGCCTGCCGGCGTCGCGCGCGCCTTGCAGCGGCGAGGCGACCATACACGATCGCAATCGGTCGTCGCCAATTCAAGCGGACGTCGCCGCTTGGCTCGGCTCGCGGTTTCGCCGGCGGCGCGCTCGACGATCTGGGCGCTCAGATTTCGTAGGTGAGCGCCCCGCTCGTTTCGGTCATGTCGCGCATCGCCGCGAGCGAGCGGTGATCGAGCACGTCGGCGATCGCGGCGCGCACTTCGAGCATCATCAACCGCACGTGGCAGGTCTTCTCGCTCGAGCAGTCGTCGCAACGGCGGTAGAAATTGAGACTGGCGCAGGCGATCGGCGCCAGCGGGCCGTCGAGCGCGCGAACGATGTCGCCGACCATGATCTCCGAAGGGCCCTTGGCCAAAGCGTAGCCGCCGCCGCGGCCCTTCTTGGAATGGACGAGGCGCGCGGTGCGCAATTCGCCGAGGATCGCGTCGAGGAATTTCTTCGGGATATTGTTGGCGGCGGCGATGTCGGCGACCAGGGCCGGCTGGCCGGGCGGCATGCCGGCGAGGTGAACCATCGCCTTCAATCCGTATTTACCCTTGTTGGTCAGCATGCCCACCGATCGCGCCCCAGGCCGCGCACAGCGCTTGAGCGCCGCATCTCCCGACTCGTTCGACCAGATTTATACGATTTGCGCCCGGCGTCTACGGAGGGCAGCGTCACGGCGTTGCGACTTCGTTCTCGCGCAGCGCCGGGCGCAGCCCGACGAGGTCCGCCCGGACCCAGAGCTCGGCGGGAAAGCCGGTGTCGGTCTCGACCGCGAACAGCCGATAGTCGGACCGCGCGGCGGCGATCTTCGGGTCGCTCCACGCCCAGTGGTGGAACCGCGTGTCGAGCCGGCCGACCAGCAATGCGTCGGGCCGGTTGCGCTCGAGGTCGGCGACCAGCCGGTCGCGGTCCGCCTCGATATAGGCGTTCATTCGGTCGGCCAGAGCCGCGTCGCCCGGATGTTCGTCGATGCGGCGGCGCGCCGCGGCGGCGATCCACAGGCTGGGAACGCTCTGGACCCAGATTCCGCCGACCCGCCGCACCATCGGATGACCGAAGGCGAGGCTCTCCGAGATCGACGCGACCGTCGGATGCGGGCCGAGGGAAGCGAGCGCGCGGGCGATCGCCGGCGTCTCGACGCCATCGAGCGCGAACAGGCCGCAGGCGACGCCGAGCGCGCCGGCGACGCCCATTTCGACGATCGGCGCGCCGCCCCTCCGCCCTTCGACGACCCAGGCGAGCGCCGCGCCGATCCCGGCGGCGACGAAGGCGAGCGGCAGCGGCCAGCGGTCGAGCGCGATGAGACCCAGGCCTGCGACAAGGAAGACAAGCGCGCCGAACGCGACGCGCGGCCTTGGCTGGGGGCAGCTCGCGAGCGCCGCGCCGGCGGCGACCGCGACGAAGGCGATCGCCGGATAGGCCTGATAGAGCCAGCCTTTGCCCTGGACGAGATAGGCGACGAAGGCGCCGAGGGCGGCAAGCGCGGGAACCGCGACCAGCGGCTCGCCCGGGTCGGCGCGCGCCAGCCGCAGCGCGGCGACCGCCAGGACGAAGGCGACCAGCGGTCCCGGCGCGGCGACCAGCGCGGCGAGCGGTTCGCGGATCGGCGCATAGACGTCGAGGCCGAGCGGCAGAATGCGCGCGACATAGTCGGGAAAGGCGACAGGAACGAGCGCGACATAGGCGATGCCGAGCGCCGCCGCGACGTAATATTCGACGCCCTTGACGAGCGCGACCGGGCCCGCGCGGCGGGCGAGATAGGGCAGGAGGATGATCGCGACCAGCGCATAGGGCGGCTTGATCGCCGCCATCAGGCCGGCGCCGAGCCCCGCGAGCAACGCCAGCCGCGCGTCGACCGGGGCGCGCGCCGCCCGCGCCGCCGCCACGGCGAGGAACGGCAGGCCATAGACGGCGGCCAGGTGATCGCGCTCGTCGAAGGACTGTCCGGGCAGCACGGCAAAAGCGATCAGCGCGATCGCCCCGCCGCATGCGCCGAGACGGTCGAGCAGGCCGGCGCGGGCGAGGATCGCCGCAGCGAGGCCGAGGCCGGCGGCGATCGACAGGAAGCCGAAGGCGGCGACCGTGAATTCCGGCGCGACGCCGAGGACCCGCGCCAGCGCCACCGCCGGCCAATAGAGCATCAGCGAGGCCGGTGGATTGATCTCGATGACGGCGCGATAGGGCGTCGCGCCGTCGAGCCATTTCTCGTCGACGGTGATCAGCCACGAAACGTCGCCGAGCAGGCCGAAGCGGCATTGCAGCCCGATCGCGACGACCGCGATGACGAACAGCGGCGCGAGCGCCGAAAGCCGAACGCCGGCCGGCGCGCGCGTTTGCGTCTGCGCCAGCGCGGCGGGCGGAGCGGACGACATCGCCTTCAGGCGCGCCGCGCCGACGGCTCGTCGCGCCCGGACGCAGCCTCGACCCGCGGCGCGAAACCCGTCTCGCGTTCGACGACGTAGAGCGGCCTGCGCTTCACCTCGGAATGGATGCGGCCGACATAGACGCCGAGCACGCCGGTCATCAGCATGTTGGCGCCGCCGATGAACGTCACCAGCACGACGATCGAGCTCCAGCCGCGCTCGAAATCGGCGTTCAGCGCCCACATCGCGATGACCCACAGACCGTAGAGAATCGCCAGCGACGAGATCGTCAGGCCCGTCCACAGCGCAAGACGCAGCGGCGCATCGGAGAACGAAACGACGCCGCTCGCCGCGAGCCGCGCCATCTTGGCGAGCGAATATTTCGTCTCGCCGGCGGCGCGCGACGGGCGGTGGAACTTGACCACCGCCTGGCGGAAGCCGATCCAGGCGAACATGCCGCGCACGAAGCGGTCGCGCTCCGGCATGGCGAGAAAGGCGTCGAGCGCTTTGCGGTCGACGAGGCGGAAGTCGCCGACGTTGCGCGGAATGTCGATTTCGCTCATGCGGCCGAGCAGGCGGTAGAACAGATCGGCGGTCATGCGCTTGAAGCGGCTTTCGCCGTCGCGGGTCAGCCGCTCGGCGTAGACGACCTCGAAGCCTTCCTTCCATTTGGCGATCATGTCGAGCGCGACCTCGGGCGGATCCTGGAGGTCGGCGTCCATGACGATCACCGCGTGGCCGCTGGCGCGCTCCATGCCGGTGGTGATCGCGATCTGGTGGCCGAAATTGCGCGACAGGCGGACGAAGCGATAGCGCGCGTCGCTGCGCGCCTTGGCCTCGAGCACGATCGGCGAGGCGTCGAGCGAGCCGTCGTCGACCAGGATCGCCTCGGCCGGCGCGTCGAGCGCGTCCAGCAGCGCGTCGAGGCGACGCAGCAGCAGAGGCAGCACGGCCTCTTCGTTGAAGATCGGAATGACCAGCGAATAGACGGGCGGCATGGGGCGGCCTGGGCGGACGACGCGCCGCAAGGTTAGGCCGCGAAGGCTTAAGAAAGGGGTAACCTCGACCCTACCAGCCGGGCGGCCGCTCTGCTAAAGCGAGGCAAAATCGGGCCGGCCGGGAGCGCGAGTCATGGAATGGGAAAACACGCCTCTCTCCGACAACGTCGAGGATCGGCGCGGCGGGGGCGGCCTCGGCGGGCTCGGCGGCTCGGGCGGCCTCGGGCTGGGGACGATCCTCATCCTCACCGTCATCGGCTACTTCACCGGCATCGATCCGCGCATGCTGATCGGCGGCGCGGAAGTCGTCTCCGACATGCGCTCGCCGGCGCCGCAGAGCCAGGCGGCCACGCCCGGAGTCGACGACAAGCTGAAGCTGTTCGTCCGCCACGTGCTCGGCGAGACCGAGGCGGTGTGGGCCGACGTTCTGCCGGCGCAGACCGGGGTCGCCTATCGGCCGGCGACGCTGGTGCTCTACGACGGCGCGACCCAGTCCGGCTGCGGCGGCGCCCAGGCGGCGATGGGGCCGTTCTATTGCCCGCTCGACAAGAAGGTCTACCTCGACCTGTCGTTCTTCCGCGACATGGAGACGAAATACGGCGGCGGCGGCGATTTCGCCGACGCCTATGTGATCGCCCACGAGGTCGGCCACCACGTCCAGGATCTGCTCGGCATCCTCGACAAGACCGACGCGGCCAAGGAGAACGCAAGCCGCACCCAGGCCAACGCCATTTCGGTCAGGGTCGAGCTGATGGCCGATTGCCTGGCCGGCGTGTGGGCGGCCAACGCCAATCAGAAATGGAAGCTCCTCGACCCCGGCGACGTCGAGAAGGCGGTCGCGACCGCGGGAGCGATCGGCGACGACCGCCTGCAGACCGCGGCGCGCGGCTACGCGGTGCCCGACAGCTTCACCCACGGCTCGTCGGCGATGCGGGTCAAATGGCTGACCGCCGGCCTGCAGAGCGGCAAGGTCGATAGCTGCGACACGTTCAAACAGTAGGATGATCCCTTCTCCCGCTTTGCGGGAGAAGGGGAATCACCGGAACGGCGGTTCGTCGAAGCTGCGCAGTTTGCGCGAATGCAGCGACGAGCGGGTGGTCTGCAGCAGCTCGAGCGCGGCGATGCCGATCTGCAGGTGCTCGCCGATCGCGCGCTCGTAGAACGCGTTGGCGGCGCCGGGGAGCTTGATCTCGCCGTGCAGCGGCTTGTCCGAGACGCACAGCAGCGTGCCGTAGGGCACGCGCATGCGGAAGCCCTGGGTGGCGACCGTCGCCGATTCCATGTCGACGGCGACGGCGCGCGACAGGTTGATGCGGCGGCGCTCCCGGGTCCAGCGCAGCTCCCAGTTGCGGTCGTCGTTGGTGACGACGGTGCCGGTGCGCAACCGCCGCTTCAACGCTTCGCCGCGGTCGCCGGTGACGCGCGCCACTGCCTCCTGCAGCGCAACCTGCACTTCGGCGAGCGCCGGGATCGGCATGTCGAGCGGCACCACTTCGTCGAGAATCTTGTCCTGCCGGACATAGGCGTGGGCGAGCACGTAGTCGCCGATGATCTGCGACTGCCTGAGGCCCGCGCAATGGCCGACCATCAGCCAGCAATGCGGCCTGAGCACCGCGATGTGGTCGGTGATCGTCTTGGCGTTGGCGGGACCGACGCCGATGTTGACCAGGCTGACGCCGCGGCCGTCGGCGCGAATGACGTGGTAGGCGGGCATCTGGAAGCGGTGCCAGACCACCGCCGCCGCCTGCGCCTCCGCCTCCTCCGGCGACGCGTCGCAATCGATGACGACGTTGCCCGGCAGCACGAGCTTGCTCGCCGTCCCGGCGCGCAACTGCCCAAGCCCCCAATGGATGAACTGGTCGACGTAGCGGTGGTAGTTGGTCAGCAGCAGCCACGGCTGCATCGCGCGCCAGTCGGAGCCGGTGTAGTGGACGAGCCGACGCAGAGAATAGTCGACCCGCGCCGCGTCGAACAGGGCGATCGGCCGCTCGAAGCCGGGACGGATCTCGAAGGCGCCGTCGGCGATCTCGTCGCCGACCTCGGTCAGCGACGGAATGGGAAAGAACCGCGCGAGTTCGGAGGCGGTGGCGCCGCCCCTCCCCAGTTCGTCGCCGGTCTCGAAGACGTAAGGATAGGGAATCTCCTGCGCGCCGACGCCGACCTCGATCGTCGCGCCGAATTCCTCGACCAGAGGCTCGAGCTGCTCGAGCAGATAGGCGCGGAAGTCGGCGGGCTGGGTGACGCTCGTCGTATAGACGCCCGGCTCGGAGAACTTGGCGAAGGCGCGCGAACTCGACGGCGGCACGCCGTCGGGCTGGTAGACGACGCGCAGCTCGGGATAGCGGAAGCGCGCGCGCATCGCCTCGCTCGGCGGCTCGCCGTCGACCAGGAAACGTTCGACCGCCGCGCGCAGCGCGCTGACCGCGTCGTCGTAGAGCGCAGCGAGCCGGTCGACCGCCTGCGACGGCGAGTCGACCTGCTGGAAGTGGCGCGGCGGCCCGCCATTCGAGTGATTATGCATGGCTCTCCGCTTTCGCTCGATCAGGTCTTCGCCGCGACGCAGACGACCTCGACCGCATAGTCAGGCGCGGCGAGCCTCGCTTCGACCGTCGCGCGCGCCGGCGTCGCGCCCGGCGCGACCCACGCCTGCCAAACCGCGTTCATCTCGGCGAAGGCCGCGATGTCGACGAGATAGACGGTCGTCGACAGCAGGCGCGTCTTGTCGGTCCCCGCCTCGGCCAGCAGCTTGTCGATCGTCGCGAGGATCTCGCGTGTCTGCTCGGCGACGCTCTTGCCCGCCGCCTCGGCGGCGACCTGGCCGGCCAGGTAGACGGTGTCGCCGTGGACGACCGCCTGCGACATGCGTGGGCCGACGCCGATACGCCGAATGTTCATAATAAGAACCCTTCGAAGAAAAGACCTCAGACGATCGTGACATTCGGCGGCGCGCCGAGATAGTCGCGCTTGCCGATCGGCGCGCCGGCGTATCGCAGAATGTCGTAGGCGGTAGTGAGATGGAAGTAGAAGTTCGGCAGGGCGAAGTGGGTGAGGTAGGTTGCGCCGCTCATCATCGCCTTGCGCCCGCCGCCGATCGGAACCGCCACTTCGCGCTCGGCGCCGGCGTCGATCGCCTTGGGGTCGATCGCGGCGATGACGTCGAGCGTGCGGCGGATGCGCGCCCTGAGTTCGTCGAGCGTCGCTTCGGTGTCCTCGTAGCGCGGCGGCTCCAGCCCGGCGACGCGATGGGGCGCGATCTTGGCGTGGTCGCAGAACGCCTGCACCTGGCGCGGAAAGGCGTACATGTCGGGCCTCAGCCGTAGCGTCAGATAGATCTGCGGATCGAACTTCGCCGCCGCAGCGTGCGCCTCGGCCTTGTCGAGAACCGCGAGAAAGGCGTTAAGCGAACGGGTGAAGGTCGGCACGCTGGCCTGATAAAGCGAATATGACATGATGGGCGGTTCCTCGGGGCTTTTCGGCTGGGGGCGCGGAACTTGCTCCTAAAGCCCGTTGATTTCAACATGACGACGGCCGGGGCGCGGCTCAGGCCAATGCGGGCTCGGCAAGCTTCGTCGCATAGGCGCGCAGGTCGGCCGGCCATGCGGCCACATGACGCTCGAAGCGGGCGCGATCCTTGGCGAACAAGGCGCGCGTCGCTTCCTCGAACCCCGGCAGGTCGCCCGCCATCGCCGCCATGAAGCGATAGGCGGCCTCCTGGCCGAGGCGCGCGCGCTCCACGGCGCCGCCGGCGCGCCGCGCTTCCTCGACCATGCGACGCAACGCCGCCGAGGCGCCGCCCGGCTGGTTCGACAGCCACTCCCAGTGCCGGGGAAGCAGCGTCACTTCGCGCGCGACGACGCCGAGCTTCGGTCGGCCGCGGCCGCGCGACGGCTCGCCGGCCGAGGCGGCAAGGCGCGCGGCGACGTCGGCGCGCGAGCCGCGCAGGTCGAGGTCGATCACCGCGCCGGTCGCGTCGTCGAAGGCGAGCAACGGCCCCTCGGCGGCGGCGGCGGTCGCCGTCTTGACCGCCATTGCAACATCGATCAGCGGGCCGGCCAGCAGCCGGCGCTCGCCGTCGAAGGCAGTGGTCGGCCTTGCGGCGGCGTCCGACATTTTCGCTTCCCTCCGGGTTGGGCAATATTACCCGGACAATATTTGCGCCGTCAATATTATCCGGGTATAGCGCCGAGAGCGAGGAAAAGCGATGACGACGGAACGACGCAAGGCGGCGATCGCCGCCTACAAGGAGCGGAAAGCGGCGGTCGGCGTTTACGCCGTGCGCTGCGCGCCCGCTGGCAAGCTGTGGGTCGGCCAGACCCGCGACCTCGACAAGGTTTGGAACCGCATTTCGTTCTCGCTGCGCACCGGCGCCGATCCGCGCCGCGACCTCCAGGCGGCGTGGAACGCCCACGGCCAAGCGGGCTTCGCCTTCGAGCCGCTGGAAGCGCTCAAGCCGGAAGCGCTCGAGTTCGCGCTGCAATTGGCGCTCGACGAACGGACCGCCTTCTGGCGGGCGCAGCTCGGCGCCGCGGCGATCTAGGGCGCGGCGCGTCTTGGCGAATGGGGAGCGTTCAGCGCGCCGGCAGTCGGCCGTCGGCCGCGCGCGGCAGATCGGGATCGAAGCACGCCCATTGCGGCGCCGACTTCGCCCAGATGACCGCGCCCGGCCTGGCGATGTTGGGATCGTCGAGCGAGCCGGCCCGGACGAT
>PLRT01000058.1:16814-16947 GCA_003164915.1 Hyphomicrobiales bacterium
ACTGGCAGACCCGGCACCAGCATTGCCGCGCGGCGGTCGGCCCCTCGGCGACGATCTCGTAGCGCACGTTTCCGCACAGACAGCCGCCGGTGATGGGCATTCGTCGCTCCTCGTTCGATGCGCCGATCAGGCG
>PLRT01000184.1 GCA_003164915.1 Hyphomicrobiales bacterium
CGGCGATCTGGCCCGGCCTGACGCAGATGGCCGAGCTGCAGAAGCTTTTATGGGCCGCGGAGCGGCCGGTCGTGATCTTCGGCGGCGGCGGCTGGAACGCGCGCGCCGGAGCGGCGCTGACGCGGTTCGCCGAGCGCTTCGACCTGCCGCTGATCGCCTCGTTCCGCCGTTCCAGCGTGGTCGACAACGATCACGCCAATTTCGCCGGCGAGCTCGGCCTGGGCGTCAATCCCAAGCTCAAGGCGCGGGTCGAGGCGGCCGATCTCGTGCTGTTGATCGGCGGCCGCATGGCGGAGACCCCGTCGCAGAGCTACACGCTGTTCGGCATTCCCGCGCCGCGCCAGGCCTTGGTCCACGTCCACGCCGACGCCGCCGAGATCGGCCGCGTCTATCACCCCCGCCTCGGCGTCGTTGCGACGCCGCCCGCCTTCTGCGCCGCCCTCGAGGGCCTGCAGCCGCCGAACGTCATTTCGTGGGGAGCGCAGACGCGCGCGGCGCGCGAAGACTTCCTCGCCTGGACCGGCCAGCCGCCCGCCAACCCCGGCGCGGTGCAGCTCGGTGAGATCATGTTCGCCCTGCGCAAGCTCGCGCCCGACGCGACCTACGCCAACGGCGCGGGCAATTTCGCCATCTGGCCGGGGCGATTCCTGCGCTTCCGCCGCTTCAACCAGCAGCTCGGCCCCGCCTCGGGCTCGATGGGCTTCGGCGTGCCGGCGGCGATCGCCGCCAAGCGCGCCGACCCGCAGCGCGTCGCGATCGCCTTCGCCGGCGACGGCGACTTCCTGATGAACGGGCAGGAGTTCGCCACCGCCGTGCAATACGACCTGCCGGTCGTCGTCATCGTCGTCGACAACGGCATGTACGGCACCATCCGCATGCACCAAGAACGCGAATATCCCGGCCGGGTCAGCGCGACTCAATTGCGCAATCCCGATTTCGCCGCGCTCGCGCGCGCCTATGGCGGCCATGGCGAGACGGTGGAGACGACGGAGGCGTTCGCGCCGGCCTTTCAGCGCGCGCTGGCGTCCAGCAAGCCGTCGATCCTGCATGTGAAGATCGACCCGGAAGCGATTGCGCCAGCGACGACTCTGACCGGCATCCGCGAATCGGCGCTGCGCCGGCGCGGCGGCTGAATTGGCCGCGATCCCGCCCGCCTGGGCGACCCTTGTCGTCGTCGTCCTTGGCGCGGCGCTCGCCGGGTTCGCGGAGGGCGGGGCGGAGGTCGATTTCCCGCTGCTGGCGCTGAGCCTGTGGGCCTGGACGCTGCCGCCGCCGCTCGCCGCGCCGCTCGCCGTGTTCGGCGCGCTGATCGGCGCGGTCGTCGGCCTGTTCCCGCTGCGCGGCTTCGATCTCAGGCGCTTTGCTCCGTTCGCGGCGGGCGGCGCGCTCGGCGTACCGCTCGGCGTCTTCCTGCTGCACAATTCCGACCCGCTGCGGTTCCGCGTCGGCGTCGGCGCGCTGTTGGCGCTCTACGCGGTCTTCGCGCTGACGGTGCGCGACTCGACGCGCGTCAAGGGCGGCGGAATCGGCGCCGACGCCTTCGTCGGCGTTGTGGGCGGCGCGATGGGCGGTCTGTGCGGGCTCGCCGCCGCGGCGCCGGCGATCTGGACGCGCCTCAGCGGTTGGAAACGCGAGCCGCGGCGGACGACAAGCAAGGCCTTCACCATCGTCGTCGCGATCGTGACGCTCGCCGCCTACGCGCGCACTGGCGTCGTCGACCCGGCCGACCTGCGGCTGTTCGCGCTCGTCGCGCCGGTTGCGCTGGTCGCCTCCTTCCTCGGCGCGCGGCGGGTCGGCAAAGGCGGGGCGGCGACCGTCGGCCGGATCGCGCTCCTGTTCACGCTCGCCTCCGGCGTCGTCATGCTGGTCGCGGCGGCCCGGGCCCTGATGGGACGCTGACCGGGCTGTTGCCTCGCCGTCGCCGTCGCGGCTAGATGCGACGCGATCGGAGGTCTGCGCCATGAACGTCGACGAAGCCCTGCGTCAGTTCGGCGCCGCCGAGGAAATGCCGCGCGCGGCGCTGCAGTGGGCGCTCGATCACTGGGACGCCGCGGCGCCGCGCCTGGTCGCCCGGTTTCGCGCCTTCGCCGCCAGTCCGGCGGCGCGCGACGAGGTCGCTGAAGGCGAGGCCTTCTTCATCGTTCACCTCTGCGGCGAAAAGCGCGACGCGCGCGCCTATGCGCCGCTCTGCCGGCTGATCGGCGAAAGCGAAGAGGCGATCGAATTCCTCGGCGACGCGACGACCGAGACGCTGATCGGAATCCTGATCAACGTCTGCGACGGCGATCCCCAACCGCTGATGGACGCGATCGAACGGGAAAGCGGCGACGAATTCGCGCGCGCCGCCGCGCTCGAAGCGCTCGGCTGGCTGACGCGCGCGCGCGCAATTCTCAGCGACGAACAAATGCGCGCCTATCTCGGGCGGTTGCGGCGCGCGATGAAGCCGCGCGACGAATCGTTCCTGTGGCAAACTTGGGCGACGACCGCCGCCAATCTCGGCTACGACGACATGCGCTCCGAAGTCGCGAATCTGCACGTGATTGGCTGGGTCGACCCGAAAGAATTCGGCCTCGATGAATTCGACCAGCAGGTGAAGCTGGCGCGCGACACGCCCTCAGGCTTGGGCGGCTTCGAAGCGGACGGCGTGACGCCGTTTGACAACGCCATCGAGACGCTCGCTTCGTGGTCCTACGGGGCGAGCGATGCGTTCGCGGAAGAGGCGTTCGGCCCGGGCGGCGACGAAAATTCTTTTGAGGCGCCCTACGTCAATCCGCTGCGCAGGGTCGGCCGCAACGATCCATGTCCTTGCGGGAGCGGCAAGAAGTACAAGCGCTGCTGCTTGGCGGGGTAGCCGCTGTGGGGCCGCTGAGCGCCGGGCGATTGCGCGGACGGCGCAAGCGCTGCTTCCGCTGCGCGCGCGATTCGCATTGATGGCGACGAAATGCGGGAGGGGCCGCGCATGGGACCGCTGGCGGGCGTCAAGATCATCGAAATGGCCGGCGTCGGGCCGGCGCCGTTCGCCGGCATGCTGCTGGCGGACATGGGCGCCGACGTCGTGCGCATCGACCGCAAGCCGACCGGAAGGGGCGAGGCTTTCGATGCGATCGAAAGCGCCAGCCGTCTCGATCGCGGCCGCCGCTCGATCGCGCTCGACCTGAAGAAGTCAGAGGCGGCCGCGGCGGCCCTCGACCTCGTCGCAACCGCCGACGCGCTGATCGAGGGCTTCCGCCCCGGCGTCATGGAGCGGCTCGGGCTCGGGCCGCAGGTCTGTCTCGCCCGCAATCCCCGCCTCGTCTTTGGCCGCGTCACCGGCTGGGGCCAGGACGGACCGCTCGCCGCGACCGCCGGCCACGACATCGATTATGTCGCCTTGACCGGCGCGCTGTGCGCGATCGGCGGAAAGGACGCCCCGGTTCCGCCGCTCAACCTCGTGGGCGACTTCGGCGGCGGCGCGATGTTGCTCGCCTTCGGCGTCGTCTGCGCGCTGCTGGAAGCGCGCGTTTCGGGGCGCGGACAGGTGGTCGACGCGGCGATGACCGACGGCGCCGCCCTGCTGATGGCGATGACCTACAAGCTGAGGGCGAGCGGGTTGTGGCGCGATGCGCGGCAGGCCAATGTCCTCGACGGCGGCGCGCCGTTCTATGGCGTCTATCGCTGCGCCGACGGCAAGTGGATCGCGGTCGGCGCGCTGGAGCCGCCGTTCTTCGCCGCGCTGGTCGCCGGGCTTGGCCTCGATGCGGACGCGTTCGCCGACCGCTGGAACCCTCGAGCGTGGCCCGAGTTGAGAGCGAGGCTCGAGGCGGCTTTCGCTCGCCGCCCGCGCGACGAATGGGCGGCGCTGTTCGCGGATTCCGACGCCTGCGTCGCGCCGGTCCTCGACATGGACGAGGCGCCGCGGCATCCCCATAACGTCGCGCGTCGGACCTTTCTCGATCGCGACGGCGGGCCGCAGCCGGCGCCCGCGCCGCGCTTTTCCCGCACGCCGCCTGAGGCCGGCCGCCCACCCGTCGGGATCGGCGTCGACGGCGAGGCGATCCTGCGCGAGCGCGGTTTCTCGGATGAGCGGGTCGCGGAGCTGCGACGTTGCGGCGCGTTGTGACGCGCCTCACCGCTCATGGCCCGGCGAACGAAGCCGCGATGCGGTCGACGACCGGGTCGTAGCGCGCCTTGAGCGCGTCCGGATAGGTGATGATCAGGCTGTGGATCGTCTCCGAAGCCGCGGAGACGATGTACTTCTCGTAGAAGATCGACTTGACGCCGCCGATCGCGCGCTGGCCAGAAACGACGAACCAGTTCCTGCCGCTCGCGTTGTAGGTGACGAAGGCGTAGTCGAGGCCCGACAGCGAGGCCCGCTTCGACGCGGGCGTCTCGTTGGCGACGTTGTAGCCGCCGAAAACCAGGATTTTCGCCCCGTCGGCGGCGATCAGCGTGCGGCCGTCGTCGTTCTCCGGCGGCGGCTGCATGACGAAGAGGTCGGAAGGGTAGGAAAGGCTCGCGCCGAAGCGGTCGTTGACATAGGTCGCCCAGCGCTCCTCGGCGCCGGCCGCCAACACCGCCGCCAGCCAGACGAGCGCCGCCGCCAGCATCGCCCTCATGTCCGCTCCTTTTCCGACGCGGCGTGCGCGCGCGCCCAGTCGAGCCCCTGTTCGAGCCGATCGTTGCCCCAGAAGACCTCGCCGTCGGGCGTCGTCAAGCACGGCGCGCCCGGCAGGCCGAGCGCCGCCGCCCGCGCCGTCTGCGCCTTCAGCGCCGCCTTGTTGGCGTCTTCGACGGCGCGCCTCAGCAGAGGCTCGGGCGCAACGCCGATCTCGGCGAGCAGGGCGGCGAGCGTCGCCGGCGAATCGATCGGTCGACCCTCGGCGAATTCGGCGCGATAGACGGCGCGGCAGAACGCCGGACGGAGCGCGTCGTCGAGCGCCAGCGCGACCCGCGCCGCCAGCAGGCTGTTCTGCGGGAACGGATCCGGCCGCACGAGCGGGAGGCCGAGCGCGCCGCAAATGCGCTCGAGATCGCGCCACATGTAACGGCCCTTGGCTGGGTAGAGGTTGAAGGGCGAATCGCTCCAGCCCTGGGCGGCGAACAGCGGCCCGAGCAGGAACGGCCGCCAGGCGAGCGCGACGCCGCGCGTGGCCGCCAGCGCTTCGATCCGCATCGCCGCAGGGTAGGAATACGTGCTGGCGAATTCGCACCAAAACTCGACCTCGGGCATGGCGGCCTCCCGAGCCACCGTACTGTGGGCAAAGGTCAAAGAAAACGGCCGCTTCGCCGGTCAGGCGAAAGCGGCCGTTGAACCTCGGGCCCGAACGCGCTGGACCGAATCCGGCGCGCGGGCTCGATTCGAGGCGAGACTTACGACTTGGTCGGGGTCGGGGTCGGCATCGGCTTCTTGACCATCGGCTTCTTGGCCATCGGCTTCTTGACCATGTGGTGCTTGACCACCGGCTTCTTGACGACGTGTTTGGCTTTGTGATGGACGACCTTCTTCGCCATCGGGGCGGCGGTCGAGGTCGGGGTCGGGGTGGCGGTCTGCGCGAAGACGGCGACAGGCGCGAGAATGAGGGCGGCCCCGATGCCCATGGCGGCGAGTTGCTTCAACATTGCGTTTCTCCGTAGCGAGTCGGTTTTCCATACGACGGACTCGATACTTCCATGGCGAATTCAACCTGAATTGGCGATGAACGGGCCCGCGGGAGAGGCGCTGCGCCGTCGCGCGGCGCCGTTTTCGGCGCTGCGGCGCATCGACGCGGGTTTGACGACCGTGCTGCGCCTCCGTATGAAGCGCCGGAGCTTGGCGCCATGTCCCACAACACTTTCGGCCATCTCTTTCGCGTCACCACCTTCGGCGAGAGCCATGGTCCGGCGATCGGCTGCGTCGTCGACGGCTGTCCGCCGCTGTTGCCGCTCGACGAGGCCGACATCCAGGCCGATCTCGACCGGCGGCGGCCAGGAACGTCGCGCTTCACCACCCAGCGGCGCGAACCCGATACGGCGCGCATCCTNNTCGATCAGCGCTCGAAGGACTATTCGCAGATCAAGGACAAGTTCCGTCCCGGACACGCCGACTACACCTACGAAGCCAAATACGGGATCCGCGATGCTCGCGGCGGCGGACGGTCCTCGGCGCGCGAAACCGCGGCGCGCGTCGCCGCCGGCGCGATNNCGCGCCGCGCTGGTGCAGATCGGCAAACTCGAGATCGACCGCGCGCGTTGGGACTGGGACGAGGTCGCCCGCAATCCGTTCTTCTGCCCTGACGCCGAGGCGGCGGCGCGCTTCGCCGAATACCTCGACGGCGTGCGCAAGGCGGGCTCGTCGGTCGGCGCCGTGATCGAGGTCGTCGCCGAGGGCGCGCCGGCGGGGTGGGGCGCGCCGATCTACGGCAAGCTCGACAGCGAAATCGCCGCGGCGCTGATGAGCGTCAACGCGGTCAAGGGGGTCGAAATCGGCGACGGCTTCGCCGCGGCGCGGTTGACCGGCGAAGAGAACGCCGACGAAATGCGCGCCGGAAACGACGGCCCGACCTTCCTGTCCAATCACGCCGGCGGCATTCTCGGCGGCATTTCGACCGGCCAGCCGATCGTCGCGCGCTTCGCGGTCAAGCCGACCTCGTCGATCCTGACGCCGCGCCGCACCGTGACGCGCGCCGGCGAAGAGACCGACATCGTCACCACCGGGCGCCACGACCCGTGCGTCGGCATCCGCGCGGCGCCGGTGGGCGAGGCGATGGTCGCCTGCGCGCTCGCCGACGCCTTTTTGCGCCATCGCGCCCAGACGGGGCGCTGATCGCCTTCGTCGACCGGCCGCGCGCCTGCGTCGGATCAGAAATGCAGGCTCGCGCCGATGCGCGCGACATTGGTCGAGGTCGTGATCGACACCGGCGAGGGCGGCACGAAATAGCTCGCGCCGCCGAAGTTGTAGCGCAGCAACTCGGCGCGCAGGGATACGTTGCGGGTGATCGCATATTCGCCGCCGACGCCGAAGGCGATTCCCTTCACGGTCTGGCCGCTCGAAGCGCCGTAGTAGGAATAGTCGGTGTTCGACCACGCCCAGCCGAGGGTTCCATAGGCGAGCAGGTTGCCGAACACATAACCGCCCTTCACCCGCGCCGACGACAGGAGGTCCTGGCGGAACGACGCCGATCCAAGCGAACCGCTGCGGATGTCGCCGAAGGTCACGTCGCCCTCGACGCCGCCGACGATGCGGTTGCTCTGGAAATTGTAGCCGACGTGGGCGCCCCCGGCGGGGCCGGAGATGTTGGCGGAGCTCGCCGAGCCGAGTGCGACGCCGAGGTCGGGGCCGATTTCGATGCCGGAAAAGTCGGCGCCGCCGGCGCCCATATCCGTGCGGTAGGCGTCGGCCGCGAGAGCGCTCGTCGCGCCGAAGGCGACGAGGAACGGCGACAGCCACTGAGCGATGCGACGCGTCATGAACGGCCTCCGGGTGCGGGTTGGTCGAACGCGGAGAATTTTACCGTTCTTTTTCACCCTTCGTTCGCCAAACTCGATTCACGCCAAACAAAGCGTTAAGCGCGCGACCGGTCCTTAAGAACGGTCTGGCCGGACGGCATAATCCTGTTGCGTTGAATCAGAGTTCTGCGGCAAACTTGCGGGAAAATAGCTCGAATCCAAGACTTCGAGCTTGGGGGGAGAACATGCTCAAAGACCTTCTCGTCGTCCTGGAGGAGAGCGACCGGGCGGCGATTCCCTATGCCCTGTCTTTCGCCAAGCGCGTCG
>PLRT01000223.1 GCA_003164915.1 Hyphomicrobiales bacterium
TCCAAAAAGGGAAGTAGCGCACGACGCTTTTCGTCCGGCGAGACGCCTGCAACCCCGCGGGCGCTCGCCGGGTTGCGTTCGGCGCGGGCTCGAGTGGGGATGTTTCAAACCGACTCGCTGTCGATGGACGCGGCGATACCGTCATCGCGACAGGCAAGACATTGCCGAGCCCCATGCGAGACGTCGCATCGCAAACAATCTCGAGGAGTTCCGTCATGGTCAGCACTGCTGGCAGGATCAAAGACATTGGCCCACAGCCGCAATCGTTCGACGTTGAACGCGCGACGAAGGAAAACAAGGATTACCGTTCAGTCGCCTGGAGTGGGCGCTATCTGCAAGTGACGCTGATGTCGATCCCCGCCGGCGGCGACATCGGCCTTGAAGCGCATCCGGAGACCGACCAGTTCCTGCGCCTCGAGGCTGGCAAGGGCCGAGCGCAGATGGGAGCCGCGAAGAATAAGCTGACTTTTGAAAAGGAGGTGTCAGACGGCTGGTGCGTCCTCGTTCCGGCGGGGACCTGGCACAACATCACCAATATCGGCGCGACGCCCATGCAGGTCTATGCGATCTACGCGCCCGCCCATCACGCGCCCGACAAGATACAGGCGACCGCGGCGGCGGCCGAAGCCGACAAAGGCGACGCGCCGGCGGCTTGGTCCGTGCAGCCAAAACATGCGCCGGATAAACACGGGTGACCCGATTCCACTGCAGGAATGGGCGCGTGTAAGGGTCACGTTCCGAGACCGATTTACACTCTGGGGAAGATGGCGCCGCATCCGATATAGCCCCGGCCATCCTGTGCCCGGGGCTCCGCTATTCCTCGGCATTGGCGCTCGCGTGCGGACCCAAGACTCCGGCAAACGGCAAGCCGACGCCGTCGTGTTCAGTCGGGCGGTCATTGCCCGACATCATGGCTTGCGCGAAGCGACGCCCGCCGTCGCGGGCGCCGCCGCCTTCGCCTTCGTCGCGCCGCTTTTCGGCCCTAGTATTTCTTCGCGTTTGTCACAATCGCCGCGCCAGACCAAAGCGTCAGGCTTCCTAAGAAATCGCGCATTGATCGAGGCCCCTTTGAGCGTCTCGCGGATTCGGTACGACGCACGTCGTACGAAGGGAGGTCGCATATGCGTAACCTCGTCGAACCCCCTCCGTCCTTGCACTGCGAGCTCTGCCACGGCGAACTACGGTTCGAACGGATTGAACCAGACGGCCGGGCTTTTGATATGGAAGTCGAGATATTCGTTTGCGTAAAGTGCGGCCGGGCGCACCCGCGCCGGATGATTCACGACCCGTACGCCGGACGCCCCGCGAGGAATATACCGCGCGGCAAAGTGGGTCAGCCGGGCGAAGCCGGCAGCGATCGATACGCTTGAGGCGCGTCACGGTTTCAGGCGACTTCATTGCCGACTCGATGTGAACAAGCCTCAAAGATCGACCCCGCCGAAGCCAAGCCGATCAGCAGGTTGCGAGGCCGATCGGCGTTCGGACCCGGGGCCGATTCCCATCAAGCGCGAATTGGCGGCGTGGCTGAGAGGCTATGGAGGCGGTCGATTTATCAGAGGCGGCGGCGCCCGGACATCGACGGTCCAACCGCCAGCGCGCGGGTTCGGATTGATCACGGCCAGACGGATGAAGTCGCCGCAGTCGAATTCGCGTCTGACGATGGCGAAGGCGGCGTCAGCTCGCTGCCGATCTGGGCGGCCGAGAGTCACGCCCTCCGGAACTTGGTATAACAAGGTCAAATGCGACGGCTCATCTACTGGCTCTATGAATCTCGGTTGCGACGTCAAATCCGAACGAGCCCGGTTCCGCGTCACGTCGGGATCATTCTCGACGGCAATCGACGCTACGCTCGCGAGCATGGCGTCGCCGATGCGCGCGCGGCCTACGCGATCGGCGCAGAAAGGCTCGACGATGTGCTCGCTTGGTGCATCGATCTCGCGATCCCAGCCGTGACGCTTTGGGTGTGCTCGATCGACAATTTGAGGAGATCGGAGACCGAGGTCTCCGGCATCCTTGGAGCCGTCGAAGCGAAGATCGGCNNCCTTGGTCGAAGACCCGGCCATTCACCGTCGCGGGATTCGGGTCAAGGCTGTCGGTCGCCTCGACCTCCTGCCGACATCGACCCTCGACGTGCTTGGCCGAGCCGAAAAGGCCACAGCCGGGAACGAGGCTCTGACGCTCACCATCGCCATCGCTTACGATGGTCGGGAGGAGATCATCGACGCGGTTCGCGCTCTGTTGCGCGACAAGGCCCGGCATGGAGCGGTCTTGGACGCAATTGTCGACGAGATCACCCCTTCGGCGATCGACAACTACCTTTACACAGTGGGCCTCCCCGACCTCGACCTGATCATCCGCACAAGCGGCGAGGTTCGTTTGTCTGGCTTCTTGCTGTGGCAAAGCGCTGCGAGCGAGCTTTACTTCTCGGACATGAACTGGCCGGCGTTCCGCAGGGTCGACTTTCTGCGCGCCGTGCGATCGTTTCAGCAGCGTTCGCGCCGCTTCGGGCGGTGATGCCCCCGACGACGCCCAACCTGCGAACGACCCCAGCCAAACTTCCGCATTCGCGTTTGGCCGCTTCGCGCCCTCTGCGGCTCGTCCCGGTCAAAGGCGCGGTTCTCGAATGCGGACGCGACGCCGGCGAGGCGCCTTCGACGATCGCGGATGGAGAGCGGTCGTTCGATGCCTCCGTTTAGGCCGGAGTCCTGCGCCGGTTTGCGCCAAGCGCACAATTGCGCGGCGCCGCGACGATGCGACGCAGGGAGCGAGCAACGCCGCCCAGAGACTCGTCCAAGCCACGGGCATAACGAGCTAACGCGGGGCCGTTTCCGCCTCGGGGCGCCGTCTGCGCCCAAACACAGGGAGCGTAGTATGAAGAAACTCTGGTTGACGGGTCTGGCGCTCGCCGCAGGCCTTTGCGTGGCCGGCGCCGCGAACGCGCAGATCACGATTGGCGTCGCCGGTCCGATCACCGGACCAAACGCCTCGTTCGGCGCTCAGCTCACCAACGGCGTCGGCCAAGCGGCTGAGGACTTCAACAAAGCCGGCGGCATTCTCGGCCAGAAAGTCGCAATCGAGCCCGGCGACGACGTTTCCGATCCCAAGCAGGGCGTCTCGGTCGCCAACAAGTTCGTCGGCGACGGCGTCCACTTCGTCATCGGCCACTTCAACTCTGGCGTGACCATCCCCGCCTCCGAAGTCTATTCCGACAACGACGTCCTGTTCATCAGTCCCTCGGCGACCAATCCCAAGGTCACGGAACGCGGGCTGTGGGACGCCTTCCGCACTTGCGGCCGCGACGACCAGCAGGGCAAGCTGTGGGCCGATCTGGCGCTGGGCGATCTCAAAGACAAGAAGGTCGCCATTGTCCATGACAAGACCCCCTACGGCCAAGGCCTCGCCGACGCGGCGCGCGGCTTCATGAACGCAGGCGGCAAGAAGGAAGTGCTCTACGAAGGCGTCAACGTCGGCGAGAAGGACTATTCGGCGATCGTCTCGAAGATCAAGGCCTCGGGGGCCGACTATCTGATGTGGGGCGGCATGCACACCGAAGGCGGCCTGATCGTGCGCCAGATGCGCGACCAGGGCATGAAGACGGTCCTGATTTCCGGCGACGGCATCACCGACGCCGAGTTCGCGTCGATCGCCGGCCCCGGCGCCGAAGGCACACTGATGTCGTTCGGCCCCGAGCCGCGCAACAACCCGGCGGCCAAGGACGTCGTCGCGGAGTTCAAGGCCAAGGGCATCGAGCCGGAAGGCTACACGCTCTACTCGTACGCCGGGATGCAGATTATCAAGCAGGCGATCGAAAAGGCCAATTCGACCGATCCGCACAAGGTCGCCGACGTCATGCATTCGGGCATGGCGTTCAAGACTGTGCTCGGCGACATCGCTTACGACGCCAAGGGCGACCGAACCACGATGGATTTCGTCTGGTACGTCTGGGCGAAGAACGCGGACGGCAAGCTCACCTACCACCAGATGTAATCAGAGCCCGCTCGTCCAAGGGCCAGGTTCAACACATCGAAGCCCGCCGCGATCCGGCGGGCTTCTTTCTTGGCGGCGGACGCAACGTCGCTCGCCGCGGTCATCCGCCAACGGCGTGAGTAGATTCCGCTAATTGCGAATTCCATCGCGAGGAACAATCTAGCCGCACGAGCGTCAATCAGGCCGCATATGCCCTGGCACGTCCAATATCGGAAGGGTGGGTCGGACCACATCGTCAGGGCTCCGACCCCCGAGGCCGCGATTGAAACAGCCTGCCATCTCATCGATGAGGGTTGCGACGTCTTTGGCGTCGGCGCGGGGCCGCTCACCGATACGATCGCAGGAACTGAAATTGCCCGCATCTACGCGATTTGGGCGCGGGAAAAGCGCCCGTTTGGGCGACTTTCAAACTGAAGCGCTCAAACTCTGGCGGCGTCGCCATCCCAGCCGCTTCATGACGGCGGGCGCCCGGCGCCAATCGCTGGGCTGGCTTCGCCTCCTCTTCAGCCAGGAGGCGACGAAGGAGATCCAGCGTCTTGGGATCGGTTTCCGCGGCGATCAGGTGTCGGAAGTGTTCGATTTTAAACCGGGCCGCGTCAATTTGCATGCACCGGATTCCCCCTTCGCACTGGCGTCGCGAGGCGTATCGGGCGGCGCCTGACCTCGTGAACGCGATAAAGGGCGGGCGGTCGCATTGCGGGGAACTCAGCGGCCGCGGTTACACGCGCACTGATCAGGCTGCGGGCAAATCTCCGCGCCCGGCGCAACTAGGGAACCGGCAGAAAGCCTCGCGCGAAAGGATCGGAAACTGCCAAGTCCAGGTCACGGGTCGGCGCCTTCTCTGGGGCGAGATTGTGTTCAGCGACGCGCCGGTCCGCGCCAAAGTCCGCCTAAGCAGCGTCTCAAATCTGACAACCGAAGCGTCCACACTCCGCCCCGTGATACGCTTAACCCAATGCAGGGAGGGCGGGCCTATGCACGACGGTCGAATTGCCGACTATCGCAAGCGGCGAGAGAGTTGCGTTCGCAGAGCGGAGCTGAAAGACAGTCACGCCGACGAATGGGCGCGCCTCGCAGGTCATTGGGAAATGCTGGCTTGGATTCGTGAGCGGATGCCGATTGTCGCCGATCGCCATGGTTGCGAACGGGACCACGCCTCCAATGCCCGTAGGGCCTAACGGCTAACAGCGCGCGCGGATGTGAACGCCCGCGCCGCCACGATCGCAAAATCCGTCCAGGATCGAGAACTGTGACTCGGCTCCGAGATCTGAGCCAGCGATGACCAATCGTCTCGATCCGTTGCAACGCCGATCAGCATTCGGGCCCTCCGCCGAGTCACCCGCATTGGAACGGCGCCCGCGTAGGTATGTTCCGAAGGTCGACAGTGGCGGCCCGTGTCGTCAAACATGGAACGCAGATCGTCTCTGTCCCGTGACGATCGGCGCGTAGACGGCGTTCAGCCCGTAACCGACGCTCAGCGCGTGGACTTGGGCGGTCGCCAACCCGCCACGACGTTGCGACCGCCTCCCTTCACAATGCCCCTTGAACGAGCGCTCGAATTTGCGGCGCGAGTTCAACCGTGTCTCGGGCGTGTCGAAGTTCGTCGCCAGTCAGAATGGACATAACAGATGATCGTGGAGGAAATCATCCACACGTGATCCGACGCCAACGTCGCCTGTGGGGCTTTGGCCTCGATCGGTGGCGAATTTGCGAAGGATTTCGCGGCCAGGGCTTTCCACAGCAACCTGTCTCCAGGCATGCTCGCCGCGCTCATTGTGAAAGCGTTCGCCAATCAGGCGTCATCCCAACAAAGGGACGAGGTCTGGAGACTTGCGCATGGCGCGGACCAGCCAATCCTTTCGGGCCTGCGCCATATTCTCGCGCAATCGGCCATCTTTGAGTCGTCGGCGCCTTAGAACGGATCGCCGCCTATCCCGTCTTTGTCTTGTTTCCGCTCGAGCGCCGCTTTTGCGCAATTACCGACGCGCCCCTGTCTGACATTCGGCGCGAATTTTGACCCGCTCGTTCCGATTGGGATCAACATTTTTTTTGCGCCGATCGGCGTCGCGACTCCGCGCCGAACGAGGCGCCTCGAACGATCGGGATTTGTCGTTGCGTTGCGACCTGCCGCGATCGCCGCAAGGCCCGGTCCGATTGGCATTTTTCCGCACGACTCTTATAGTGCGCAGACCGCCTGCCGTCGTCCCGCTGGGATCTCGAGCAGGGCGTTGCGCCAGTCATCGGCGGGCAACGGATAAGGGGGCGCGTTTGATTGTCGTCACGGGGCTGAAAGCTGAAGCGAGGATCGTCGCGGCATCGGGTGTGCATGTGTTCGCCTGCGGCGGGAACGTTGGGCTTCAGGCGCATGCCATCAAAGAAGCCGTGTTCTCCGGCGCAGCGGCGATCGTCAGTTTTGGCATCGCTGGCGGGCTCCACTCGCATTTGACGGCAGGCGATTGGGTCGTCGCAACCGGAGTCGTGTCGGGCGATCGAACGATCGAAACCGATATCGCATGGTCGAGCCGACTTGCGCAGCGCCTCCCCGGCGCCGCGTTGGGCGCCATCGCAACCGTCGCCAATCCGGTGCTTCACCCGAGAAACAAGCGTCGGCTCCATCTGGATACCGGCGCCATCGCGGTGGACATGGAATCATTTCAGGCCGCCGCGCTCGCCGAAGAACTCGGCGTGCCGTTCTCCGCCGTGCGGGTCATCGCCGATCCAATGCATCGCGAAATCCCCCCGTCCGCACGATTGGGTCTGCGACCCGACGGGACGATCGCCATCGCCGCTGTCCTGTATTCGCTGCTCAGGAAGCCGTCCCAAATTCCGTCGCTGATTCGCGTCTCGAGCGACGCCATGATCGCTTTCAGGGCGCTGTTCAGGGGCCGCCGAGCGCTCGGCTCCCACTTTGCGTCGGTATCGCAGCCAACAGACTTGACGAACGGACCGGTCGATTCGGCGGAGCCGAGTCGGCGGCCCGCGGAGCCGCTGCCGGCCTAGCCGGCCCGCGCGGCAGACCGCGCGCCTTCCATCAGCGTTTTGCCGAGCGACCAGATCGGGCCGGGGACGTTGTGGCTCGCGGCGATCGCCGCGTCGAAGGACGTCTCGATCCATCGGCAGTCTTCGGAATTGATCGTCAATGCCGGCAGCAATTTGATCGTTCGATTGGCGTGCCCGGCCACCTGCACCAGGATCTTGTGGTCGCGGAACAGCGGAATCGTGACGAGCTGGCAGAAAAGGCCCTTGTTCATCGTTTCGAGAAGCGCCCACGACGCCCGCAACTTGAGGGACTTCGGTTCGCCCAACTCGACGCCGATCATCAGGCCTTTTCCACGCACGTCCTTGACCAATTCGTAGCGCTGCTTCATGCCTTCGAAGCTGGTCATCAGCCTTTGGCCCTGCGCCGCAGCGTTTTCCACCAGCTTCTCGTCCTCGATCACGTCGAGGGTCGCGATGGCCGCCGCCATCGCCATATCGTTCTTTGCGAACGTCGATCCGTGAACCACCGCTTTGTCCATGCGGTCGAACACCTTGGCGAAGACCTGTTTTTGCAGCAACACGACGCCGACTGGCACATGTCCGCCCGACAGCCCCTTGGCGAGCAGAAGCATGTCGGGCTCGACGCCCCAATGCTCGACGGCGAAAAAGCGGCCGGTTCGGCCAAGTCCGGTCTGAATTTCGTCGGCGACGAACAGCGCGCCGTATTTCTTGCAGAGCGCGTGAGCGGATCGGAGATAATCGGGCGAGGGCATGTTCACGCCCTTGCCTTGGACAGGCTCGACGCAGAACGCGGCGACGTCGCGGTTCTGCAGCGCCCGCTCCAGCGCGGCAAGATCATCGAAGGGGATCTCGACAAAGCCGGGAATCACGGGACCGAAACCCCGGCGGTAGATGTCGTCGCCCACCGCCGAAAGCGATCCATAGGTCAGTCCATGGAACGAATTCTCGCAGTGAACGATGCCGGGTCGGCCGGTTGCGGCGCGGGCAAACTTGATCGCCGCTTCGAAGGCTTCCGTACCAGAATTGGCGAAGAAAACCTTCTGCAGCCAAGGCGCGTAACCCAGCAGCCGCTGGGCGAGGATCCCGGCCAGCGCCGAAACGTCCATTTGAACGAGATTGGGCAATTCGCCGTCGAGCACAGAGCGCAACGCCGCCGCCACGTGCGGATGGTTTCGCCCGATCACGAACACCCCCCAGCCGCTGACAAGGTCGAGATAGCGCGCGCCGGACGCATCGTGCAGATAGGCGCCCTTGCCGCTCACGAAGCGGACGTCGAAGCCAATGGTC
This sequence comes from Hyphomicrobiales bacterium, assembly GCA_003164915.1. Lineage (GTDB taxonomy): Bacteria > Pseudomonadota > Alphaproteobacteria > Rhizobiales > Beijerinckiaceae > Roseiarcus. Next base: position 8,275 of record PLRT01000223.1, read on the forward strand.
TTCAGCACTCGCACCATCATATTGTTCATATGACGGGAGTGCAGTTCGTAACGGTCGGCCTCGCTCGCCAGGAAGAGCGCGCGCATATCGCCGCGCTGATCCGACGCAATCAACTCCAGTCTCGCCTCGACGTCGGTCATCGAGATATCCCCCAGAGAAAGCCGCTTGATCGTACGCCCTTTGCAAGCAGGGCTGACGAATTACGGGTGTCCTCAATTTCGGTCGTTTCGCCTCCCGGCGAAATGACCCCAGCGTGGTAACCTTTTGAAATGTCTGGCGCGCCCGGAGGGATTCGAACCCCCGACCCCCAGATTCGTAGTCTGGTGCTCTATCCAGCTGAGCTACGGGCGCTTGCCAAGCGGCGCGGCGTTCGACCCCGCGCGGCAGAGGCGCCCTCTAGCCGGTTTTGGCGGGTCAGACAAGAGCCTACGCCTCCGCCGCCCTGTTCCGGCGTAGGCGCGATCGCCGCAAGCGCCGCCTTGTCGCTCGCAGCCCCCGACAACGGCGCCCGGACGCCTTTCCTTTCGTTCTCCCCCTGAAATTGGGGCGGGATTGCCAACGCCGGCCAGCGGGGCGATCGCCGCGTTCGTCCCTCGCCGCGGCGCCGTCGCCCTTGCCTGGCCTCGGCGGCGCGGCTATTGCCGTCTGGTGCCGCAATCCCAACCCATCGCCTTCCTCGACGCCCGGCTGATCGACCCGGACCGCCTCGAGGAATCGCGCGGCGGCGCGCTGATCGTCGGAGGCGAGATCGCCGCGCTCGGCCCCGCGGTGAGGCGCGACGCGATTCCGCCCGGGGCTCGGATCGTCGAGTGCGGCGGCGACGTCCTCGCTCCCGGCCTGATCGACATGCGCGCCTTCATCGGCGAGCCGGGCGCCGAACACCGCGAGACGATCGCCTCGGCGAGCGCCGCGGCGGCGGCAGGGGGCGTCACCACCGTCGTCGCGCGGCCCGACACCAATCCGCCGGTCGACGACCCCGCCGTGGTGGATTTCATCTTCCGGCGCGCGCGCGACACCGGCAAGGTCCGGGTGCTGCCGACCGCGGCGCTGACCAAGGGGCTCGAAGGCCGCGAGATCGCCGAGATCGGCCTGCTCGCCGAGGCGGGCGCGGTCGCCTTCTCCGACGGACCGCTGACCGTGACCAACGCGCAGACGATGCGCCGCGCGCTGACCTACGCGCGCGATTTCGGCGTCCTGGTCATGCACGCTTGCGAAGACCGCGATCTCGTCGGCGAGGGCGTGATGGCGGAAGGCGAGTGCGCGAGCCGGCTCGGCCTGCCGGGCATTCCGCGCGAGGCCGAAACCATCGTCCTCGAGCGCGACCTGCGGCTGGTCGCGCTGACGGGCGCGCGCTATCACGCCGCGCTCGTCTCCAATCGGCTGTCGCTCGAGGCGATCGGGCGCGCGCGCGCGGCCGGCCTGCCGGTCACCTGCGGCGTCTCGATCAACCACCTCACGCTCAACGAGAACGACGTCGGCGACTATCGCACCTTCCTCAAACTCAACCCGCCGCTGCGCGGCGAGGACGAGCGCCAGGCTCTGATCGACGCGCTCGACGACGGGCTGATCGACGCGATCGTCTCCGACCACGACCCGCAGGACGTCGAGACCAAGCGGCTGCCGTTCGCCGAGGCCTCAGCCGGCGCGATCGGCGTCGAGACAATGCTGTCGGCGAGCTTGCGCCTGGTCGCCTCCGGCCGTCTGACGCTGCCGCGGCTGCTCAGGACGATGACGACGCGCCCGGCCGAAATCCTCGGCCTGCCCGGTGGGCGCCTGGCCGTCGGCGCCCCGGCCGATCTCGTGCTGTTCGATCCCGAAGCGCCCTACGTGCTCGACCCGGCGACGCTGCATTCGCGCTGCCGCAACACCCCGTTCGACGAGGCGAGGCTCGAGGGCAAGGTCAAGATGACGCTGGTTGCCGGGCGCATCGCGCACGAATAGTGTGCGCCNNGATCTGCGCGCCATCGGCTCGGGCAACATCGGCGCGACCAACGTGCTGCGCACCGGCCGCAAGGATCTCGCCGCCGCGACGCTGGTCCTCGACGCGCTGAAAGCGACGGCGGCGGTGTTCGCCGCCCACCTGCTGTTCGGCGCGCCGACGGAGCTCGCGGGCGCCGCGGGCGCCTTCTTCGGCCACCTCTACCCTGTGTGGCTGCGCTTTCGCGGCGGCAAGGGCGTCGCGACCTTCCTCGGCGGCCTTCTCGGCGTCTGCTGGCCGGCGGCGATCGCCTTCGCGATCGTCTGGCTCGCGGTCGCCGCGGCCAGCCGCCATTCGTCGGCCGCCGCGCTTGCGGCGAGCGCCGCCTCGCCGCTCGCCGCGCTTGCGCTCGGCGTCGAGCCGGTCGCGATCGTCTTCGCCGCGCTGGCGGCGCTGTTGTGGGTGCGCCATTCCGCGAACATTTCGCGGCTGCTGGCGGGGACCGAAACCAAGATCGGCAAGAAGGGGTGACTATGGCCGCGCGGCTCGTCGAGGCGCGTCTCAGCGACAGCGAGCGCCTCGACTGGCTGCGGCTGATCCGCAGCGAGAACGTCGGCCCGCGCACCTTCCGCGCGCTCATCGATCGCTGCGGCGGCGCGGGGGCGGCGCTCGCCGCTTTGCCCGAGCTTGCGCGGCGCGGCGGCGCCGGCCGGCCGATCCGCGTCGCCGCCGCCGACGAGGTCGAGCGCGAACGCGACGAAGCGCTGAAGCTCGGCGTGCGCTTCGTCGCCTATTGCGAGCCGGAATATCCGCCGGCGCTGCGACATATCGACGCCGCGCCGCCGATCCTCGCGCTGCGCGGCCGCGAGGAGGCGCTGCAACAGCCGGCGGTGGCGATCGTCGGTTCGCGCAACGCCTCGGCCGCGGGTCTCGCCTTCGCCGACCGCCTCGCGCGCGGGCTTGGCCAGGCGGGCTACGTCGTCGTTTCCGGCCTCGCGCGCGGCATCGACCAGCGCGCCCATGTCGCCGCGCTCGCGACCGGCACGATCGCCGTGCTCGCCGGCGGCCACGCCAAGCCCTATCCGCCCGAGGCGGCGCCGCTGATCCCGCGCATCGGCGAAAGTGGCGCGGTGGTGTCGGAAATGCCGCTCGCCTGGGAGCCGCGCGGGCGCGACTTCCCGCGCCGCAACCGCATCGTCTCGGGGCTCGCGCTCGGCGTGATCGTGGTCGAGGCGGCGCGCGGATCCGGCTCGCTGATCACCGCCCGTCTCGCCGCCGAGCAGGGCCGCGAGGTGTTGGCCGCGCCCGGTTCGCCGCTCGACCCGCGCGCCGAGGGGACGAACGATCTCTTGCGCGACGGCGCCACCCTCTGCGCGCGGGTCGACGACGCGCTCAATGCCCTCGAGCCGCTGAGAACGCGCGACCCGTTCTCACGTCTGGAAGAACCGCGCGGCGGCGGCAGCGTCTGGTTCGACGACTCGGCCGACGGCGACACGCCGGCGATTCCGGAAACCCGCGAAGTCGGCGAGATGTTGGTCGGCGAGCGCGTCGCCGCCCTGCTCGGCCCGGCGCCGGTGTCGATCGACGAACTCGCGCGCGCCGCCGAGGCCGACGTGCGCCTGGTTCGCGCCGCCCTGGTCGAGCTCGAGCTCGCCGGGCGGATCGAACGCAGCGGCGGCGATCGGGTCGCGCTGCTCGCGGCGCAGTCGCCGGATTGAGGGCGGTGGCCAGGGCCGCGCCGCATGAGCCGTCGTCGTACACCGAGCGGCGCCGGCTGCGCGTGGTCGAGAGCACGCTCGAGACGCTCCCGTCCGCGCTCGACGATCGGCCGCGGGCTTAGTCCGACTTCGCTTGCTCGCGCTCGGCGCTCGCGTCGCCGCGCGCCGCCGCCTCGCCTTCGGCGCGCGCCATCGCCAGGAAATAGGCGAGAAGCTCGAGGCCGGTCGCCGCCGCCATCGATTCCAGTTGCGCCGTCATGTCGGCGATATAGCCGGCGGTCGCCGGCGCGCCGGCGTTGCTCTGCGCATGTCCGCCACGCAGCGGCGCGGGCGCCCGTTCCACAGGGTGACGCCGCACGTCGCGTCGCCGCATCGCGGCGCCACGGTCGCTCATTGTAGTCTCCTGCCCCAGGAGTGTTCCCGCGGCGACACTCGCATAGCGTGTGTCGCGCGACAAGACGACACCTATGCGGGAAATATGCCGCGCGAAAACTGGAGTTACAGCATGTAACGCTCATCCAGCGGAGGCGGCGGCCAGTCCGGCGAGACGGTCGAGCGCGCCCTGGAGAATATAGGCGGCGGCCATCTGATCGACGACCGCGGCGCGGCGCGCGCGCGACACGTCGTTGGCGATCAATGCGCGCTGGACCGCTGCGGTCGACAGGCGCTCGTCCCACAGGACAACCGGCGTCGGGTCGAGGCGGGCGAAATTGCGCAGGAAGGCGCGCGTCGCCTGGGCGCGCGGCCCCGCGCCGCCGTCCATGTTGAGCGGCAGGCCGACGACCAGCGCAAAGGCGCCGAATTCGCGAATGCGCGCGCTCAGCGCCTCGGCGTCCTTGGCGAAGCGAGTCCGCTTCACCACGCCGAGCGGGGTCGCGACGCGTCGCTCGACGTCGGAGAGCGCCAGGCCGATCGTCTTGGTTCCGAGATCGACGCCGATCAGCCGCGCCTTGGCGGGGAGGCGCGCGGCGAGCGCTTCGATCGCAAGCGGGGCAGACGACATAGCGCCTGCGCTAGCACGGCGCGCGCGCGCCGCCAAAGCCCGAATTGCGGCTCCGGCCCGCGTTGCCAGGGCGAAACACGCGATGTAAGAGGACGGCGGCCCGCCCCAATTCGGCGCGTCTCGGGAAGTTCCAATGGCCGTCGACCTCGCCACCGTCCGCCGCATCGCGCATCTCGCGCGCATCGCCATCAGCGATGCCGAGGCGCCGGCGCTGCAAGGCGAGCTCAACGCCATTCTGACCTTCGTCGAGGCGCTGGAGGCGGTCGACGTGACCGGCGTCGAGCCGATGACCTCGGTCACGCCGATGAAGCTGCCGATGCGCGACGACGTCGTCACCGACGGCGAGATCGAGCCGCAAGTGCTCGCCAACGCGCCGCTCACCGAGGACGGCTTCTTCGTCGTCCCCAAGGTCGTCGAATGACGAAGCCGAGAAGCCGCTTCGTCCGCCTGTGATGGAAAACGACGTGTCCGAACTCACCTCCCTGACGCTCGCCGAGGCCCGCGAAGGACTCAAGGCGCGCCGCTTCTCCTCGCGCGAGTTGACGCAAGCCCATCTGGGAGCGATCGCGCGCGCCCGAGGCCTCAACGCCTTTGTCGCCGAAACGCCCGAACAGGCGCTGGCGATGGCGGCGGCAAGCGACGCCAGGCTCGCTGCGGGACGCGCAGGTCCGCTCGAAGGCCTGCCGATCGGGATCAAGGATCTCTACGCCACCAAAGGCGTCCACACCCAGGCGTGCAGCCATATCCTCGACGGCTTCAAGCCGCCCTATGAATCGACCGTCACCGCCCATCTGTGGCGCGACGGCGCGGTGATGCTGGGCAAGCTCAACATGGACGAGTTCGCCATGGGCTCGTCGAACGAGACGTCCTACTACGGCCCGGTCGCTTCGCCCTGGCTGCCGCCCAATTGGAGCGGCGACAAGGCGCGCGCCGCGCTCGCCGGCGACAAGCGCGGTCTCTTGATCCCCGGCGGCTCGTCGGGCGGCTCGGCGGCGGCGGTGGCGGCGCGACTGTGCCTAGCTGCGACGGCGACCGACACCGGCGGCTCGATCCGCCAGCCCGCCGCCGTCACCGGAACGGCGGGGATCAAGCCGACTTACGGCCGCTGTTCGCGCTGGGGGATCGTCGCCTTCGCGTCTTCGCTCGACCAGGCCGGGCCGCTCGCCCGCACCGTGCGCGACTGCGCGATCATGCTTGGCTCGATGGCCGGTCACGATCCGAAGGATTCGACCTGCGTCGATCGCCCCGTGCCGAACTACGAAGCGGCGATCGGCGCCTCGATCAAGGGCATGACGATCGGCATTCCGCGCGAATATCGGCTCGACGGCATGAACCCGGAGATCGAGGCGTTGTGGCGACGCGGCGCCGATTGGCTGCGCGCGGCCGGGGTGAAGGTCGTCGACGTGTCGCTGCCCAACACCCGCCACGCGCTGCCGGCCTATTACATCGTCGCGCCGGCGGAGGCCTCGAGCAATCTGGCGCGCTACGACGGCGTGCGCTACGGACTGCGCGAGCCGGGCGCGGACATCCTCGAACTCTATGAGAACACCCGCGCCAAGGGTTTCGGCCCCGAAGTGCGTCGGCGGCTGATGATCGGCACCTACGTGCTGTCCGCCGGCTATTACGACGCCTACTACGTGCGCGCGCAGAAGATCCGCACGCTGATCAAGCGCGACTTCGAGACCGTTTTCGCCGATGGCGTCGACGCGATCCTGACGCCCGCGACGCCGTCGCCGGCGTTCGGCATCGGCGAGATGGGTTCGGCCGACCCGGTCGAGATGTACCTCAACGACGTGTTCACCGTGACCGTCAACATGGCCGGCCTGCCCGGCCTCGTCGCCGCGGCGGGCAAATCGACGGAGGGGCTGCCGCTCGGGCTGCAATTGATCGGCCGGCCGTTCGAGGAGGAGACGCTCTTCTCGCTCGGCCATGCGATCGAGGAGTCGGCAGGACGCGCGCCGTTCCCCGAGCCGTGGTGGGGCTGAGACGCGCGGCGCAAGCGGAAGCGGACCGAGTGCGGACGCGACGAAGAAACACTGTTGACTACAACACTAACACACACTACTTATCTCCTTGTTCGCACGAACGGAGGAGATGGCTCATGAGCGGCGCTTCGTCGTCAAAGTACCGACCCTTGACTTCGCATTTGCGGGCGCAGCGCGGCAGCCGCGTGGCGATGAGTTTTGCCGAGGTCGAGCGCGTGCTGGGAACGAAACTACCGCCCTCTGCGTGCGCGCATCGAGGCTGGTGGAGCAATAACCCGACCAACAACGTGATGACCAAGGCTTGGCTTGAAGCCGGCTTCCGGAGCGAGCAGGTCGATCTCGGAGGACGCAAGCTTGTGTTCAGGCGCGTAGCGCCGACTCCGCCGTCTGCGGGGTTCGCCGAGAGCCCGCAGTCCGATTTTTCCACCGCGCCCAAGCTCGGTCTGTTCGGCTGGCTGCGTGGAACTGTGGTCTCGTCGGGCGATCTGACCGAACCTGCGGATCTGGATTGGGCGAGGCGCGTCGCCGATGGCTGATCCGCTGCTGCTCGACACGTGCGCCATCATCTGGGTCGCGAATGACGAACCCATCGCCAAGGAAGCGCGAGAGGCGATCGCAGCCGCGCTTCTGGCGGACGCTCCGGTGTACGTCTCGCCAATCTCCGCCTGGGAGGTCGGAATGCTGGCCGCGCACCGGCGCATCAGCCTGCGGATGTCGCCGGAGAAATGGTTCGACCGACTGCTTGGCGCCCCTGGGATTTGCCTCGCGGCGTTGCCGCCGAGTCTCCTGATCGCCTCCTCGTTCCTGCCGGGCGACACGCCGTCCGACCCGGCTGACCGCATCATTGCGGCGACGGCGCGCGAATACGATCTGCGCGTCGTCACTCGTGATCGACGCCTGCTCGCCTACGCCGAGTCGGGCTATTGCCGGGCGCTGGCCTGCTGAAGAACGTTTGAGAAGGGGACCAAAATGGCGGAATCCAGCGCGAAGCTGATCAAGGGCGCGACGGGCGACTGGGAGGTCGTCATCGGCCTCGAGGTGCACGCCCAGGTCAATTCGCGCGCCAAGCTGTTTTCCGGCGCATCGACCGAATTCGGCGGCGCCCCCAACACCCACGTCTCGCTGGTCGACGCGGCGATGCCGGGCATGCTGCCGGTGATCAACCGCGAATGCGTCGCCCAGGCGGTGCGCACCGGCCTGGCGCTGAAGGCGAAGATCAATTGCCGCTCGACCTTCGACCGCAAGAACTACTTCTACCCCGATCTGCCGCAGGGCTACCAGATTTCGCAGTACAAGAGCCCGATCGTCGGCGAGGGCGAGATCCAGGTCGACCTCACGCCTGAGCATTCCATTCGGGTCGGAGTCGAGCGCCTGCACCTCGAGCAGGACGCCGGCAAGTCGCTGCACGACCAGTCGCCGACGATGAGCTTCGTCGACCTCAACCGCTCGGGCGTGGCGCTGATGGAGATCGTCTCCAAGCCCGACCTCCGCTCGGCCGAGGAAGCCAGGGCCTATGTCACCAAGCTGCGCAGCGTGCTGCGCTACGTCGGCTCCTGCGACGGCGACATGGAGAAGGGCAACCTGCGCGCCGACGTCAACGTCTCGGTCCGCCGCCCCGGCGAGCCGCTCGGCACGCGTTGCGAGATCAAGAACGTCAACTCAATTCGCTTCATCGGCCAGGCGATCGAGGTCGAAGCGCGCCGCCAGATCGCGGTGATCGAGGACGGCGGCGTCATCGAGCAGGAGACGCGCCTGTTCGACCCCGCCCGCGGCGAGACGCGCTCGATGCGCNNCACGACTACCGCTATTTCCCCGATCCGGACCTGCTGCCGCTCGAGTTCGACGAAGGATGGATCGACGCGCTCGCCGCCGAACTGCCCGAGCTGCCCGACGCCAAGAAGGCGCGCTTCATCGCCGACTACGGCCTCTCGGCCTATGACGCGACCGTGCTGGTCGCCGACCGCGAGACCGCCGATTTCTTCGAAGCGGCGGTCAAGCACGGCGGCGGCGCGCGCGACCCCAAGGCGGTCGCCAACTGGATCATGGGCGACCTGTCCGCCTCGGCAAACGCCCAGAATCTGCCGGTCTCCGAGGCCGGGCTCAGCAGTGCGGCGCTGGCGACGCTCACCGATCTGATCGCCGAGAGCGTCATCTCCGGCAAGATCGCCAAGGACCTGCTCGCCATGCTGCTCGGCCCCGACAAGGGCGCCGACCCGCGCGCTTTGGTCGAGGCGCGCGGCCTGCGCCAGGTGACCGACACGGGCGCGATCGAACGCGCGGTCGAGGCGGTCGTCGCCGCCAATCCCGAGAAGGCCGAGCAGGCGAAAGGCAAGCCCGGCATGCTCGGCTGGTTCGTCGGCCAGGTGATGAAAGCGACCGGCGGCAAAGCCAATCCGCAGGCGGTGAGCGACGCCTTGAAGACGCGATTGGGGCTGTAGCGAGCGCATCGCGAATCGGTCGCGATGACCGATTCGCGCGAATCAAGTCGCAGCGCGATCGCGAATCCGACGCGCGCACGACAAGAATCTGACGCTTGCCACCAAGAAAAATTCGATCGCGATTCGCCTTCGTCGTCGATCATTTCGCAACTCGGCGTCGACGCTTCGCATGCGTGGGGCTGCGCTTCGCGAGGTTGCGAGGCGCGTCTGGGACGGCGTTCGATCGCTCTCGACGCGCGAGCGACGATTCGCGGAGAGACGCAGAAATCAAGGTCGCTCGCACAATGCGCGACGCGGGATCGCGGCGTCCGAAGCCGCGCTCCGGCAGTCGCGCGGCAAAGCCGCGAAGCGCTTCGTCGCCCGCTTCGGCCTCGCTTCGCCGTGCGCCGCACGAAGCGCGAGCGCGTGCGATAATTCGATGGACACACGCGATTCGCGTCACCGCGCGCGTTCGCTTCGCTTGCTCTGTGAAAATTCACAGCTAATTTCTCGATCGTTCTTCCATCGCGCGCGAAGATGCGCGCGCGGGGATTGATCAAGAGGGACGCAACACTATGGCGAGAGCTGCTGCTAAGAAACCGGCGAAGAAGGCCGCCGCGAAGAAATCCGCCCGCAAGGCGACCAAGAAGACCGCCGCCAAGAAGGGCGCGCGCAAGGTCGTCGCCAAGAAGGCCACGCGGAAAGCCGCGGTGAAGAAGGGCGCCCGCAAGGCCGTCAAGAAGGGCGCGCGCAAGGCCGCCAAGAAGTCCGCCGCGAAAAAGGCTCGCAGAGCCCCAGCAAAACGCAAGAAGGTCGTCCCGACTCCGGCGGCCCCGACCGAGACCCCCGTCGCTCCGTGACGCGGTCGCTCTAACGAGCATGGGCTGATCAGATTCGGCGTGCGGCGTTTTCGCCCTGTCTGATCAGCCAGCCTTTCGCGTTCGCATTCGCGTCGTTCCGCCGTCGCGTTGAAGCGCGGCGTGGCGCAAGAGAGTTTCCGACCAACGCGCGGCCGATGCGACGACGGTTCGCCTCGCGCGCTCGATCGGGGGGCGGCGCGGTCGGACGGACACAGGCGCGCCTGCCTGTCCGCGAGCGCCCCTCTTGCTCGGACGTCATTTCCGAGAGGCGGCGCGGCGCCGGTCGCCGACACAGCGCTTGCATTGGTGGAAGGCGTCGGGCATATGTCCGCCCCAGCGCCCGGCGCTGCCGCGGAGATGTGGCCGAGAGGCTGAAGGCGGCGGTTTGCTAAACCGTTATAGGGTTGTAAAGCCCTATCGAGGGTTCGAATCCCTCCGTCTCCGCCAGCCTGCGCCTTGGGGCGCTGCGTCATCCTTAACTGACCGTTATCGCCGGTTTGCCATGCTGCGGCGATGTCGATCGCGCTTTCTTCCGCCGCCGCGCCGGCCCAGGCGTCAGCGCGCCCGTTCGAACCGGCGCCGCTGCTGATCGCCTTCGCCGTGTTCGCGCTCGCCGCCTTCTCGCCGGCCGTGTTGAACGACGGCGACAGCTGGACGCACGTGACGACCGGCGAATGGATCCTCGCCCACGGCGCGATCCCTCGCGTCGACCCCTTCTCCTTCACCTTCGCCGGCCAGCCGTGGACCGCGCACGAGTGGCTCGCCGAAGTCCTGATGGCGCTCGCCTATCGCGCCGCCGGTTGGAGCGCCGTCGCGCTGCTGACCGGCGCGGCGGCGGCCGCGGCGGCGTTCGTCATGGCGCGGCGCGCCGCGCGCGACCTCTCGGGCGTCGCGCTCCTCGCCCTCGTCGCGCTCGCCGCGCTGCTCGTCGCGCCGAGCCTGCTCGCCCGGCCGCACATCCTGGCGCTGCCGCTCGTCGCCCTGTGGGCCGACGCGCTGTTCGCCGCGCGCGAGGCGGACCGCGCGCCGCCGATTGCGTTCGCCGCGCTGATGGCGCTGTGGGCCAATCTGCACGGCGGCTTCGCTTTCGGCCTGGCGCTGATCGCCCCCTTCGCGCTCGAGGCGGCGCTCGCCGCCGCACCCGAAGCGCGCGTCAGGACGCTGTACGACTGGGGCCTGTTCGCATTGGCGAGCGTCGTCGCGGCGGCGCTGACGCCGTTCGGCGTCGAGGGCCTCCTGTTCCCGATCAAGCTGCTGGGTCTCGCGCATTTGGGCGAGATCGGCGAATGGCGGCCGGAGAACTTCGCCCATCCCGGGCCGATGGAGCTCGCGCTGCTGGCGCTGATCGCCTTCGCGCTTCTGCGGCCGACGCGCCTGCCCTGGCTGCGCGTCGCGCTGCTGGTCGGGCTCATCCACATGGCGCTGCAGCACGGCCGCCACCAGACGCTGCTGGCGATGCTCGCGCCGATGCTGCTCGCCCCGGCTGTCCGACCCGCGCTCGGCCAGACCGCGCCGCGCGCGCTGACGCCCGCCTCGCACGCGACGATCCTCGCCGCGGCGGCCTTCGCGCTGGTTCTCGCCGGCGCGCGGCTCGCACTGCCGATCGCCCGCCACGATTCGGCGTCGTCGCCGATCGCCGCCGTCGCCGCCGTCCCGCCGGCCCTGCGCGCCGAGCCGGCGCTCAACGGTTACGGCTTCGGCGGCTATCTGATCGGCGCCGGGATCCGGCCGTTCATCGACGGCCGCGCCGACATGTACGGCGACGCCTTCCTCGACCTCTACGGCAAGATCGCCGCCGGCGACAGACAAGCGCTCGACGACGCGCTGACGCGCTGGCGCATCGCCTGGACGATCTTCCCGCCGAGCGAGCCGATCGTCGCCGTCATCGACCGCGAACCTGGCTGGCGCCGCCTCTACGCCGACAAGTTCGCCGTCGTGCAAGTGCGCGAGGATGCGCCGGGGGCGGAGGGGCTGCGCGAAGGGAACTGAGCGCCCGGGGCCGCCGCGCGCGAGGCGCGAGCGCTGCGCCGGGGTGAAACAATCCGTGTTTGCGAGCGAGGCGAATCAAAGAGCTGGGCGCCAAAAACGGTCCCTCTAGCAAACCGCTGCGACAACGGCTCGGAGGTTTGACGGGCGCTGCGCGTTCGCGCAGACGGCGCGGCTTCTTGACATGCGCTCGCCGAGGTAATACCCTGAAAACTGAGTTTTACCACGGGCGCGACATGGCGACCACAGTCACTGTCAAAGGTCAGGTGACGCTGCCCAAGGCAGTGCGCGAGGCCGCGGGCATTCGCCCGGGCGACAGGGTGACGGTGCGCGCTCGACCCGAGGGCGGCGTCGTCGTCGAGCGCGCGGCCGCGCCAGCCGCCAACGACGCATACCGCGAGCGGCTGGAAGCCATCGCGCGGCGTCGGCCAATGAAGGACGGTCCGTTCGGCGCGAAGACCACCGACGAGGTCATGCGTGTGCTGCGGGGCGACGATTGACGCTGATCGACAGCAACATCCTGATCGACATTCTCAGCGGAGATCCTGTNNCAAGCGCAACTCGACGACGAAATCGCGGCGATGCGCCTGAAGATCGCGCCGATGTCGAGGGCGGCGCTGTTTCTCGCCGGGCAGGCGTTTCGTCGCTACCGCGAGGGCGGCGGCACGCGACCCAACGTCCTGGCGGACGTCTTCATCGGCGCACAAGCGAGCGCGGAAGGCTGGCCGATCCTGACAAGGGATGAGCGGCGGTATCGCGCGTATTTTCCGGATGTCGCGCTGGTGAGCGAATCGAACTGATTCCTCCGGGCACGATGGCGATTTCGCTGCGCCTGCCGGTCAGCCTGCTCGAACAGATCAAGATCGCCGCCAACAAGCGCGACGTGCCCTACCAGTCGCTGATCAAGATGTGGCTGAGCGAGAAGGTGGGGTGATTTGCAGGCGCGACCGTCGGTCGCGCCGCCGCCGGCGAGGCCGCGCTCAACGCGCGCGGCTACATGTCCCTCACCTCGAGAACTTCTTGTACTTCAGCCGGTGCGGAATGATGCTGTCGAGGCCGAGGCGGCGCTTCTTGTCTTCCTCGTAGTCGGC
>PLRT01000255.1:0-22239 GCA_003164915.1 Hyphomicrobiales bacterium
ACAGGCAATAGATGATTGTCAGTTTTGCCTCGATAAACGTCTTGTCCTGCAGCAATAACGTCAACGTCCCGAAAACCAGCACGAAGACGGCGGTTACGACCGGGACGACGGCGAGCCGGCGCGTGAGTATCCATGACAGGCTGATTGTCGCGACCGCTGCGATCATCAGGACCGCCGTCGCGGTCAGCATGCCAACCTTGTCGGGCGGCAGAGCCCGGGGAAGGAAACCGTTCACCAGCCAGCCGAACAGCGCCGGCTTGGCGTTGGCGGTGAAGAACAGCGCCAGGGGCCCGATTTCGAGCGCGAACTTGATCCACGGATTGAGCGCCTTGCGCGGCTCAAGGGCCGTGGCGGGCGTGTTCGTCATCGTCGAATTTCCTTGGTTCGCGGTCTTTTGCTGCAAGCTGAGGAAGACGTCATTGCGAGGAGCGAAGCGACGAAGCAATCCATGTGTTGCGGCCGCCGCCAAGATGGATTGCTTCGCTCCGCTCGCAATGACGGCCACGGCCTTTGCGTGTTGTCGTTTGCAGGGCTGGCCATCATCCCACTCCCCGCTCGACCCCCGCGATCGCGGCGGCGAAGTCGCGCGCGGCGAAGGGTTCGAGATCGTCGACGCCCTCTCCGACGCCGATGAAATGCACCGGCAAGCCGAATTTCTCGGCGACCGCGACGAGGATGCCGCCGCGGGCGGTGCCGTCGAGCTTGGTCATCACCAGGCCGGTGACGCCGGCGATGCGGCCGAAGATCTCGACCTGGCTCAGCGCGTTCTGGCCGACGGTGGCGTCGAGCGCCAGCAGCGTCGCGTGCGGCGCCTCGGCGTCGACCTTCTTGATCGCGCGAACGATCTTCTCCAGCTCGCTCATCAGCTCGGCGCGGTTCTGCAGCCGGCCGGCGGTGTCGATCAGCAGCACGTCGGCGCCCGCCTCCTTGGCGCGGGTCAAGGCTTCAAAGGCGAGGCCCGCCGCGTCGCCGCCCGGCTCGCGCGCGACGATCTCGGCGCCGGCGCGCTCGGCCCAGATCTTCAACTGCTCGATCGCCGCGGCGCGGAACGTGTCGCCGGCGGCGAGGGTCACCGTGAGGCCGTCGGCGGCGAACTTGGCCGCGAGCTTGCCGATCGTCGTCGTCTTGCCCGAGCCGTTGACGCCAACGACGAGGATGACAAACGGCTTCTTGCTCGCGTCGATCTCGAGCGGCCGCGCGACCGGCTCGAGCGAGCGAGCGATTTCCTCGGCAAGGATCGCCTTCACCGCCTCCGGCTCGATGCCTTTGTCGTAGCGTCCCCCCCCGACCGCATCGCGGATGCGAGTCGCCGCGGCGAGGCCGAGGTCGGCCTGGATGAGGATGTCCTCGAGCGCGTCGAGCGCCTCGGCGTCGAGCTTGCGCTTGGCGAACACGTCGGCGACGCCGCGGCCGAGCGCCGAAGATGTGCGCGACAGGCCGGCGGCGAGCCGTGCGAGCCAGCCGCCGCGCGCCGCCGCCGAGGCCTCCGGCGCAGGAGGCGCGTCGTGAGGCCGGCGCCTGCGGCTGAAAAGGCCGCCCTTCGGCTTGTCGTCGTCCACCTCGCTCAAGCCTGTATCCTCATCCGCCTGCGCGGCGCACGCCGCGCGCGCTGGATGCGCCCCCGCCCCGAGGCGCCCGCGACAGCAGGCGTCTCGAAGCACGGGGGCGGTCCGCGCCGACCTGCCGCCAGGACGCCGAACCCCCTCGTCCTTCGGCGCGCGCCGCCGCGGCGGCGCGCCTTGGAATGCGGAGGCTCAGGCGTTCGCGCTCGACGCGCGGCCCATTGTGGCTGCTAGCTATCATTCTGTCGCGTCGGAAGATAGGCGCGAGCGGGGCAAGGCGGCTTTCGCCGGCGTTGTCCTGGTCGCAACGAGAGATCCCGCGCCGTCCGCGCCGCCTTGCCGGCCGCTGCGGCGACCGCTAGCACTCTCGCCATGACTCCGAAAGAGATGCAGGCGCGGCTGCTCTACCGCGACGGGCTGATGCTGGTCATCGACAAGCCGGCCGGAGTCGCGGTCCACCGCGGGCCCAAAGGCGGCGCCAGTCTCGAGGACGATTTCGACGGCCTGCGCTTCGGTCTGCCGCGCAAGCCGGCGCTCGCCCACCGCCTCGACCGCGACACCGCCGGCTGCCTGGTGCTCGGGCGCCATCACAAGGCGCTCGAAAAGCTCGGCCTGTTGTTCAAGCAGGGCAAGATCCGCAAGACCTATTGGGCGATCGTCGTCGGCGGGCCGGACAGCGCCGAAGGGCTGATCGACAAGCCGCTCGCCAGGCTCGACGCTACGCGCGGCTGGTGGATGAAGGTCGACGCGAGCGGATTGCAGGCCAAGACCGGCTGGCGGGTCTGCGGCCGCGGCCAGTGGCGCGGCGGGCCGATCGCCTGGCTCGAACTCCAGCCGCTGACCGGCCGCACCCACCAGTTGCGCGTCCATTGCGCCAGCGAGGGCTGGCCGATCCTCGGCGACCCGATCTACGGCGCGACCGCCGACTTGGCCCTGCAATTGTTGGCGCGCCGGGTCGAGGTTCCCCTGTCCAAAAGCCATCCGCCGATCGTGGTCGAGGCGCCCGCGCCGTCGCACATGCTGGAAACGCTGACGGCGTGCGGCTTCGCCGGTGAACCGCTGCGCGCGCCGGTGCCTGCGGCCGAGTCGGACGGCGCCGCGGCCGTCGTCTGAGGGTTGCGGGGCCCCCGCTTTTCGCCGTCGATTGCGGCGCCGGACGCCGGCGGATCGCTTGAACGGCGCCACGCGTCGCCTGGTTCTGTTGGGTCACGATTTTCGCAGATTCGCGCGGCGCTGAGATTTGCCATTTTGCGGGTTCTGCGGAATGGCGAATGGGAGCGTCAGGCGCAATCGAGCCAAGCGCGCTTACAGCTCTCCGTCGCGGTGGCCCGAACCCTCATACGCTGCCCGCGCCTCCGAGCCATCCGATCACGCCCACCTTATCGAGGGTCGTCGTGACGCCTTAGAACTCGGAACCTGGTCCAAAAAAGCACGGCTTGCGCTGACGCTGGCGGTCATCTGGCAGCTGCCGGCTAGGTAGTTTCCGAGCCTATCCCAAGGACGCGCAACCCTTCAGGTTGTCGGACCTGCGCCAATATCGAGCGATTTGGGCAAATGGGGGGCTACCTCTCTTGTCTGGAAGCGACGATCAATTTCCCTGCGAGACTTCGGGGCTTGGTGAGACGATCGGACGCGATCGGCTTCCCATGATCGAAGCCTCGCGCGGCGATGAACGACGCAAGGGCGGCGCCCCCGCCATATCAGGCGAGCAAATTGCCGCATGTTCCGCGGACTGCGCGCCCCCCGCGCTGGATAACGGAATGCGTCCGGCGCCGAGCGAACGCCAATTTCGCGCGGCGGTCGGACTTGAGCAGGCCGACGGGGGCGCAATCGAGAAAATCGGCGACGCGGCGTCGAGTCTGGTTCTTGGGAACCTGCGGGGCCTCGTGATTGTTATCGTGCTCGCCTTCCACTCGTTTCTGCCCTACCTCAAATACGCTCGGTCGTCCGCAGTTCCATTCGACCAGCCGCCTTATGACTGGCGCGCCTTTCCCGTCGTCGACAGTCAGCGCTGGTTCGGGTTCGATCTGTTCTGCGCCTGGCAAGACGTCTATCTGATGTCTTTGATGTTCTTTCTCTCGGCCGTATTCGCGTGGCCGAGTCTGACCCGCAAAGGAGGTCGGAAATTTCTCGGCGACCGATTGCTGCGGCTGGGTGCGCCATTTCTATTCGGCGTGACCGTCGTCGCGCCGATCGCGCTTTATCCCGCCTACCGCTTGATCGCGGTCGATCCAAGTCCGATCGCCTATGGGCGGTCCCTCCTGGCGTTGCCGTTCTGGCCCAATGGGCCGATGTGGTTCTTGTGGCTGCTGTTGGCTTTGACCATCGCGCCCGCCGCTCTGTACCGGTTCGCCCCGCAATGGGTCGCGTTTCTCGGCCGTTTGTCGTCCGACGCCGCCGTCCGTCCGGGCCGATATTTGATCGGCCTGACGACAGTCGCCGCCCTCGCCTACGTTCCGCTGGCGATCGCCTTCACGCCTTGGGAGTGGTCCAATCACGGACCGTTTTCGCTCCAGCTCAGCCGGCCGCTGCTCTATGCCGTCTATTACCTGGCGGGTTTCGGCGTGGGTGCGCACGGCCTCGAGCGCGGCCTGCTCGCCCCCGAGGGGATGCTGGCGCGGCGCTGGAACGTCTGGCTTCCATGCGCGTTCGTTTCGCTGCTGCTCTGGATGGGGCTCACCGGCCTGACATTGACCTATGCGACCGGCGCCCCGCTGATGCTGCAAATCGCAGCCGGCGCCAGCTTTGCGCTGGCCGGCGCGAGCAGCTTCTTCTTCGTGACGGCGGCTTGCCTGCGCTTCGGCGCAATTCGTTCGCGATTGTTAGACGGCTTGTCGAGGAACGCCTTCGGCCTCTATCTGCTGCACTATGCCCCACTGGTGTGGCTGCAATACGCCTTGCTGGACGCTCCGTTGTCCGCCATCGCGAAGGCCGTGATTGTTTTCGGCGGCACGCTGCTCTTTGCCTTCGCGGCGACAGTCGCCATCCGATTCAGTCGGTTCGGCTCTCGATTCATCGGCGAGGCGCCTCGGGCGCGGGCGTCGCGCCCGCAAGGCCAGAGCCCTGGCCCCACATCGTCGATTGGCGACGCGCAAGCGATATAAAGCGCTAAGCTGTCCATCTCAGCGACACGGCCGAAATCAATCACGCGTCGCGCAGAGGAATTGCGTTCGAGCCGCCATGTTCCGTGCGAGCGTGCAGTCCCATCGCGCTCAGGGCGACGCCGCCAAGAATCATGTTGATGCCGACGAGCAGGCCCATGGTCCACGCCGAGGTCCCCGGAAGATCGAAAATAATGATGCTCCCCAAGACGATGTCGACGAACCCGCTCGCCAACATCCAGGCCCAGCGCCCAGAGAACTGACGTCGGTGTTCGAAAGCGAACATGATCGACGCGCCTCCCTCGACCAGGAAGAACAGAACCAATATCAGCCGCATTGGGCCGAGATTCTCAAACGGCCATCCCATCAAACCGCCGTACAGATCCTGCGATTTGTTGGCGATCAGAAGGGCGCCGACAGAAATCGCGAGCAAGGCTGATACGAGCGACCACCAGAACCCCGGCGCCTGTCGCGCCCAGTAGGTCGTCGCCAACCCCACGGCTCCGCTGACGAGAAAGAGCCAACCCAAAACAATCGTCACGTTCACACTGACGATCGATGGGACGACGATTGCCAAGAAGCCCAGCAAAACGAGGGTTGCTCCTTCGACAAGAAAGAGCAGCCAGTGGCCAATGATGGATTGTTCGGCGCTTCCTGGAACGCGATCGCTGTCGGAACGTCGGTTCGTAGCCATTGAGAGCGTATCCCCGCGACGAGACGACTGCATCATTGGGTGGGATCAGACCTCGGCGCAGGGCGCACGGCCTCTCCGAGGTCAGCGAGCGTCAACGAAAGCTCACCGGCCAAAAGCCGAGAAATCTCCGCATGAAACTTGCCGCCGCATCCCGCCAGCCTGTCTCGTTCGACTGGCGACGAGACAAGCCTTATGCGCGCTAGCGGTACCAGCAATGACCGTTATGGCACACGCGCTGATGTGGGTAGAGGTCGCGAGGACCGGCGCAGAAATGATACCAATGATAACCGGTCAGGCCGAGCCGGTAGCAACCGGCGTCGGCCGCGGTCGATGTCAGGGCTACTGCCGACAGCGTCGCCATGGCGGCGACCAGCAAAGCGAGCTTGCGCATTTTCCTCTCCGATATTGGGTTCGTCCGGCCATACCTCTTTTTGGCCGAACCAAGTTAGACAAAGGCGCGCGTCGGCGGCAGTCTCGGAATCTACTCATGGGCCGACTTCGGAAGAGCGCCGGCTCGGTTGCCTGTTGATCCGACATTCGCCAAAATGGCGGCGGTTCCGGCGCAAATTCACGACGCCTTGGCGTTGCCGCCACTCCCGACCCAGCGACGCGCATTGTCGGCAAGCGCGGCAGCGGCCCCCCAGCGCATTCCATGCGACGCCCCGTACACTGGGCGCCTGGCGTCCCCGCGTTCCTACTTCCCTCGTTCCGCGATGAACTTGGCCGTCTCCACGAGCGTTTGCGCCCGCTCGCCGAACGGCGCCAGAGCCGCGCCCGCTTCGCTGACGAGGGTTTTGAGGCGCGCCTTGGCGGTCTCCACGCCAAGGATCCCGACCAGCGTCGCCTTGCCGGCGGCCGCGTCCTTGCCGGCGGCCTTGCCGAGCGTCGCGCTGTCGCCTTCCACGTCGAGCAGGTCGTCAGAGATTTGAAACGCCTTGCCGACGGACGCGCCATACCGATCGAGCGCATCGCGTTCCGCAACGCTGGCCTTGCCGAGAATCGCGCCAGCCGCGCAGGCGAATTGCAACAGCGCGCCAGTCTTCATCGCCTGCAATGCGCCGATCGCCATTTCGTCGAGCGCACGCGGCTTGCCGTCAGCGAAACGTCCCTCCGCGGCGAGGTCGAGCAGTTGACCGCCGACCATGCCGCCGACGCCCGCGGCGCGCGCCAGCGCGCCGACCAGATTGACGCGCACCTCAGCCTCGGGATGGACCGCGGGACGCGCGGCCACGTCGAAAGCCAGCGTGAGCAGGCCGTCCCCGGCAAGGATGGCGGTCGCTTCGTCGAAGGCTTTGTGAGTTGTGGGACGGCCGCGCCGCATATCGTCATTGTCCATGGCCGGCAGATCGTCATGAACCAGCGAGTAGCAATGGATGAGTTCGAGCGCCGCTCCCGCCATCAGCGACCGCTGCCGCGGAACGCCGAACAGATTGCCGCTCGCAACGACCAGCAGGGGGCGGATGCGTTTGCCGCCGTTCAGGCTCGAATAGCGCATCGCCTCGAGCAGACGCGCGGGGCGACCGCGCTCGCCCGCGATAGGCGCCTGCGTTAGAAGCTCGCCCAGCATCGTCTCGGTGTCGCTGGCCACGCTCTTCAGCAGCGACAGGAAGGCTTCAGGGGAAACGCTCATCGATAGCCTCCGTCGACAGCGGCATGCCCTTTCGGATCGAATGAATAGGGCGCCGCTCGCCAATTCACATAACCCGTTTCCACGACTCGTTCATAGTTTTGTCCAGGTCTCCGCGTTTGCGTCAAACGAACGATGCGCTGACGCGCCTGCCCGGGCAATGCCGAGGGCGCTTGCCTTCTCGCTCCAAACAGCCTGTCGCACGTAAGCCGGCGCGGCGCCACAGGCTGTTCAACGCTGGCGGGCAGCCCTCCTGGCTCGCGACAGTTCTGAAGGATGTTTGAACTTTTGCCACTGCGTCGGCTCTGGTAGTACAATGGACTTTGGCGCCTACCGAGAACCTGCCGATGGTTGCAAGTCTGGTCGCCGTCGTTGCGCTCGTCATCTGGATTTACTTGGTGGCGGGGCGCGGCGGCTTTTGGTGCGCAGGGGAACGCGACGGCGGCGGCCCTTCCCCGATTGTCTGGCCCGACGTCATCGCCGTCATTCCGGCGCGCGACGAAGCCGCCGGCGTCGGCCAAACTGTCGGGTCGCTGCTGGGTCAAGATTATCCCGGGTCGTTCTCGCTCATTGTGGTTGATGACGAAAGCGTCGACGGCACTACAGACGTTGCCAGGCTTGCGGCTGCTGCGATTGGCGGCGTGGACCGATTGACGATCGTTGCTGGCGCCGCGCCTCCGGCCGGTTGGACCGGAAAATTGTGGGCTGTGAAGCAGGGCGTCGAGCGCGCGACGACAGCGGCGCCCGAATTCCTGCTTCTGACCGACGCCGACATCGTCTATCCGCCCGATGCGTTGCGTCGCCTGGTTTCGCAGTCGCTGAGCGAGGGTCTTGCACTGTTCTCCATGATGGCCAGGTTGCGTTGCGAGAGCC
This sequence comes from Hyphomicrobiales bacterium, assembly GCA_003164915.1. Lineage (GTDB taxonomy): Bacteria > Pseudomonadota > Alphaproteobacteria > Rhizobiales > Beijerinckiaceae > Roseiarcus. The sequence goes on from PLRT01000255.1 coordinate 7,858, forward strand.
TGGCGGAGCGGGCGCTCATTCCCGCCTTCATCTTCTTCTTTCAGATGCTTTATCCCTTTTCCTGGGTGAACGACCGACGCCGCGCGACGGCGGCGGCGGCAGGCGGTTGCATGCTGGTGCGCCGCAAAGCGCTTCAGGCCGCTGGAGGCGTCGAGGCCATACGCGGTTCCTTGATCGACGATTGCGCCATGGCGCGCCTTCTGAAGAGGCAGGGGCCGATACGCCTCAGCCTCAGCGAGCGCGTGACGAGCATTCGACCTTATCCGACGATCGCCGANNCGGGGCTGGCTGTCGTCTTCGTCGTCCCCGTGCTTGCGGCGCTCTTCGGCCACGGCGCCGCACAGATTTTTGGGCTTCTCGCATGGGCTATCATGGCGGTCGCCTTTCGGCCGACCCTCCGGTTCTACGGATTGTCGCCGCTGTGGGGACCGATCTTGCCGGCGATCGCGCTCGTTTACATGGCCTTCACGCTGGAATCCGCTTATCAATCCGTGCGGGGGCGGGGCGGTCTTTGGAAGGGCCGCGTGCAGTCGCGTGCAACAGAGGCCCCATGACGAGCGCCAGCGAATTGCGATCGGGCAAAACCCATCGAGACGAGAATTTCCCGGTGGCGTCCTTGCTCGTCCGAGCACAACACCGTCGGCCAATTCTGGCTTTCTACGAATTCGCGCGCGTCGCCGACGATGTCGCGGATCACGCCTCGCTGACGGCCGCAGAGAAAATCGAGTTGCTCGATCGCATGGAGGCCGACCTCGTTGGCGAAGATCACCCGGGCGCCAATCCGCAGTCGGCGGCCTTGCGGCGCGCGCTCGCGGAGCGTGGACTCTCGCCCGAGCACGCGCTGGACTTGTTGCGCGCCTTTCGCCTCGACGCTTCCAAGCGACGCTACAAAGATTGGGCGGATTTGATGTCGTATTGCGCCCTCTCGGCGATGCCGGTCGGTCGCTTCGTGCTGGATGTGCACGGCGAGAGCCGTTCGACGTGGCCCGCTTCGGACGCAATATGCGCCGCGCTGCAAATCAACAACCACCTTCAAGACTGCGGCTTGGACTATCGCAATCTCNNCGTTGAAGCGCTCGGCGAAGACCAGGCCTCGCCGGCTTTGCGTCGCTGCATCGCGGAACTCGCGCATCGCGCCGAGAAGCTGCTGCATGAAGGAGATGGACTCGAGACCGCAATCGCGGATTGGCGTTTGGGGCTCGAGATTTCCGTCATTCACGCGCTGGCGTTGCGGGTCGCGCACACGCTGACCGTGAGCGATCCTCTCAGCGCGGAGACCCATCTCGGCAAATGGCGCGCGGGCGGCATCGGCGTTCTTGCCGCTCTCAACAGCGCCTCGCGCCGCCTTGGCGCGCTCGAACGTTCGCCGGGCTCGGCCGTATCCTCGAACCCAACGGGTTTCGAGCCTGTCGCCGAAGCTCGCGTGACCGCCTCCGGCAGCTCGTTCTATATGGCGATGCGGCTCATGCCGCCCGAGCAGCGACAGGCGATGTTCGAAATTTATTCGTTCTGTCGCGCTGTCGACGATATCGCCGACAATGGCGGCCCTCGCGACGTCCATCGCAATCAATTGCAGCGCTGGCGTGAGGACGTCGACGCAATGTACGCCGGCGCCGCGCCCCCCCACTTGCATGCGCTGGCCGAGGCGAGCCGGACCTTCAATTTGCGCCGCGACGATTTCTTGGCCGTCATCGACGGCATGGAAATGGATGTGATCGCCCCGATCCGTGCGCCCGACTGGGCGACGCTCGACCTTTACTGTGATCGCGTGGCGAGCGCAGTGGGCCGCCTATGCGTTCGCGTATTCAAAATGGACGACGCGCAGGGCGTAGCCCTGGCGCATCATCTCGGCCGCGCCCTCCAACTGACCAACATCCTGCGCGATATCGACGAGGACGCCGCCGTCGGGAGACTCTATCTTCCGCAAGAAGCGCTGCACGCCGCTGGAATAACGTCGAGCGAACCTCTGGACGCAATCGCCAATCCTGCGATCGATCAGGCCTGCGCGCCGGTCGTCGCGCGCGCGCGGCGCCATTTCATCGAGTCCGACGCGATCATTGCTCGGAGCCCGCGCCGCGTCGTGCGCACCGCCCGCGTCATGAGCGCGGCTTACCGCTCGATCCTCGAGCATCTCGTCGCGCGGGGATGGCTTCCGCCGCGCGCGCCCGTCAAGCGGCGCCGCGCGCAACTCATTTGGTTCGTTCTGTGCCACGGCATCTTGTGACGCCGCGTCAAATCCATATCGTCGGGGCCGGATTGGCGGGGCTGTCGGCCGCCGTGCAACTGGCGTCTCGCGGCTCATCGGTCACGGTTCATGAGGCGACCAATCAAGCGGGCGGACGCTGCCGTTCGTATTACGATTCCACACTCGGCATGGAGATCGACAACGGCAATCATCTCGCATTGTCCGGCAACAAGGCCGCCCTTGCCTACCTCGACATCATAGGCGCGCGCGCCGGCCTTACCGCGCCTCCGTCAGCGAGTTTCCCTTTCATCGACCTCGCGACAGGCGAGCGCTGGACGGTGCGCGCCAACGACGGAATCGTTCCTTGGTGGATACTCGACCCGGCGCGTCGCGTCCCTGGCACGCGCCTGCGCGAATATTTTACCCTCGCCAAGCTATTGCGGGCCAGAGCCGGCGCCACGATCGGCGAGACGATTTCCTGTTCGGGGCCGCTTTACGCGCGACTGATCGAACCCCTGCTGATGTCCGCGCTCAACACCGAGCCGCGAAGCGGTTCGGCGACTTTGGCGGCGGCGATTATCCGGGAGACGCTCGCCGCCGGCGGGCGCAACTATCGCCCGCTGATCGCCTACAATGGCCTTTCCAACGTTTTCATCGCACCGGCGCTTCGGTACATTGCCGACCACGGCGGCGCCGTGAACTATGGTCGCCGGCTTCGCCAGCTTGCGTTCGGCGCAGACCGAGTGACGGCGCTCGACTTCGGCGATGTGTCCATTCCGTTGACGCCGAGCGACGCGGTCGTCCTTGCGGCGCCGCCTGCGGCCGCGAAGTCTCTTGTGCCGGAATTGACGACGCCGACGGAATCTCGCGCCATCGTCAACGCGCATTTCCGAGTCGTTCCGCCCGAAGGCCTTGCGCCGATGATCGGCGTGGTCAACGGCATGACGCAGTGGCTCTTCGCCTTCCCCGGACGCCTGTCAGTCACAATCAGCGCCGCAGACGATCTGCTGGACCTGTCTCGGGAGGATCTGGCCCGCCGGATCTGGAGTGAAGTCGCCGTAATCGCCGGTCTCGCGGGCGCCATGCCGGCGTGGCAGATTGTGCGCGAACGTCGTGCGACTTTCGCCGCTTTGCCGCGACAAGAAGCCAAGCGACCCGGCGCAGGGACGGCGTGGAAAAATCTCGTCCTCGCCGGCGACTGGACCCGCACCGGGCTGCCCGCGACGATCGAGGGCGCAATCCGTTCGGGCGCAAAAGCAGCAGAAATATTGGCGCCGCTGTGAGACCAATCTTCTGCGCAATCGCATTGTCTTGGCGCTGAGAGGACGGTGAGCGACGGCGTCGATCGATCCTTGGGCGCGGGCTGTAACAAGCAGCGCCAATGTGCAAAGTGAACACGAGGCAATTCGATGCGCGAGACCACGACGGCATCCGGCAAGAGCCCCCCGCTGACCGAGGATGGCCGGGAGGCCCTGGACCAATCGATCTCCGTCGCGACGGACGCCTTGCTCGCCGCTCAGCGCCCGGACGGACACTGGGTGTTCGAACTCGAAGCGGACGCCACCATCCCGGCCGAATATATCCTCCTGCGGCACTATCTCGGCGAGCCGGTCGACGGCGATCTGGAAGGGAAGATCGCCAGCTACTTGCGCCGCATCCAGGGCTCACATGGCGGCTGGCCGCTGTTCCACGGCGGCGATCTCGATATCAGCGCCAGCGTGAAGGCGTATTTTGCGCTGAAGATGGTCGGCGACGACCCGCAGGCGGAACACATGCGGCGCGCCCGCGAAGCGATCTGCGAACGGGGCGGCGCGGCGAAGGGCAACGTGTTCACCAGGGCGCTGTTGGCGCTGTTCGGCGTCCTGAGCTGGCGGGCGGTTCCGGTGATGCCCGTCGAGATCATGCTGTTGCCGAAGTGGTTCCCGCTCCATCTCAACAAGATGTCTTATTGGGCGCGCACGGTCATCGTGCCGCTATTGGTCCTGGGCGCCCTGAAGCCGCGAGCGCGCAACCCGAGAGAGATCGGCGTCGACGAACTCTTTCTCGAGCGGCCCGAATCGATCGGCCTGCTGCCCAAGGCGCCGCATCAGAGTTTGATGTGGTCGAAGGCTTTCAACGGCCTCGACGCAATTTTGCGCGTTGTCGAACCGCATTTTCCGCAGCGTTCGCGCCAGCGCGCGATCAAGGCCGCCGTCGCGTTCGTGAAGGAACGGCTGAACGGCGAAGATGGTCTTGGGGCGATTTTTCCCGCCATGGCCAATTCGGTGATGATGTACGACGCGCTGGGCCGCGATCGTCGGGACCCTGACTACCTCGTTGCGCGCCGTTCGATCGACAGACTTCTCGTCGTGAATTCCGAAGAGGCCTATTGCCAACCCTGCGTTTCCCCGGTGTGGGACACTGCGCTGGCGTGCCAAACGTTGCTGGAAGTCGGCGATGAGCGGGCGATGGACGCGGCCGCCGCCGCCCTGAAATGGCTGCGACCCCGCCAAGAGCTGGATGTCGTTGGCGATTGGAGCGCGCGCCGACCTAACGTGCGTCCGGGCGGCTGGGCGTTTCAATACGCCAATCCGCATTACCCGGACCTCGACGACACCGCCGTCGTCGTGATGGCGATGGACCGATGGCGAAGGGCGCGCGGCGATCCGTCATACGACGTTTCGATCGAGCGCGCGCGGGAATGGATTTGCGGCCTGCAGAGCCGCAACGGCGGCTTCGGGGCGTTCGACGCCGACAACAACTTCCTTTACCTCAACAACATCCCGTTTTCCGATCATGGCGCTTTGCTCGATCCGCCCACTGAAGATGTGACGGGCCGCGTCGTGTCGATGCTCGCGCAACTCGGCGACCGGCCCGAATCCAGCTTTGCTCTGCGCGAGGCGCTGCGATTTCTTCGCGATACGCAGTTGCCGGACGGAAGCTGGTTCGGTCGCTGGGGAATGAACTACATCTACGGCGCCTGGTCGGCGCTTTGCGCGCTGCATATGGCAGGGGTAGATCCGAGCGCGCCGGAAATGGCGCGAGCGGCCGATTGGCTCGCGGCCATTCAAAACGACGACGGCGGCTGGGGCGAAGACGGCGCAAGCTATAAACTTGACTATCGCGGCCACGAACCGGCGCCGAGCACGGCTTCGCAGACAGCTTGGGCGCTCCTTGGTCTCATGGCTGCGGGGCGAACCAGCGATCCGAGCGTCGCCCGCGGCGTGAAATTCCTCCTTGAAACTCAGCGATCGCACGGGTTCTGGGACGAGGAACGGTACACGGCGACCGGGTTTCCCCGTGTCTTCTATTTGCGCTACCACGGCTACTCGAAGTTCTTTCCGCTTTGGGCGATCGCCCGATACAAGAACGCGATATCCGGTGCGATCGTCAAATTCGGAATGTGACGCGGGCGGTCGATCAAACGCCCCGAGGTATCGCTGCCGGGGGCGTGTTCGAGGCGACAGGGCGCCGTTTCACTTGGGCGTCGCGTCTGGCCCGGTAGAATCCTCGGGGATGTCCTCTGGCGCCACCGCATCGTCTGGCAACCGGGTCCAGATTTGGGTCTGGCCAAGCAGCGGAATGCCCAGATAGCCCCGCACCCAAAGTTGCTGCCCGTCCGCACTCAGCTCCATCTGGGCGTGATAGACCGTGCCGTCGCGGGGATCGAGAATTGTGCCGCCCGCGTATTTGTTGCCGTTACGCTTCATGCCCTTGACGATCGTCAAGCCCAGCATCGGCGCATCCTTCTGGTCCCCCGTGCATCTCTGGCAGGTCTGGATCAGCTCTTGTTCGCCGGGCCCCTTGAACATCTTGACGAACCGCCCCTCGTAGAGCCCGTCCTTTTCGACGAAAAGAAACCAAGCTCCGGGACGGCCTTGATCGTCGGTCTCCTGCCAAAATCCGGCTGCGGTCTGATGATCGTATGCTGGCGCAGCTTCTGCCTTGGATGGGGTCGGGATCGGAGCCGCAGCCTTGGGTGGGTTCGGCGCCGGAGCCGCAGCCTTGGAGGAGCTCGGCGCCGGAGTCGCGGTCCTGAACGGGTTCGGCGGCGGAAATGGGATCGCGTCCTGATTCGACGCCGACCGGGCGTAGCCCGTTATCGACATTGCCATGGCGACCGCGGCGACGAACTTGAAGCTAGTTCTCATCTCCCATCTCCCGAAGCGGTGATGGAAACACCCAAGGCGTTGCGACAGCAGCATGCCGTCTTGCGCCGTTCGCCGANNGCCGGGCCGCTCAGCGAAGTCACCTGCCATGGTCTTTCAACACGTTTCTACAGGCCTCGGACAGTCGGTCGCGGTGAAGCTCGAGGCATCCAAGAAAGGCTTGATCGCCGTCCTGCTCCTTGATCGCATGGCAGAACCGGCGGACATCGGGACGGCACGCGGCTTGCTCTTCCGGCGTGCCGGACTGGGCGAACGTCGAGGACGAGACGACGACAAATACAACCGAGAGTAGAATTTTGACGAGCATCGTGAATTCTCCCTTTGCGTGATCGGGGATGGTCAGACTTCTGACGGCGCCTTTCGCGGCTTGCCCATCAGGATTGGTTGAAACAGCACTGCCGCCGCCAACGTGCACACGAGTGAAAGAGCCAGCAGCTTGCCCATGCTCGATGTGCCCGGGTGACTCGAGAAAATGAGACTGCCGAATGCGGTGGCCGTCGTCAGCGCGCTGTAGATCACCGCGCGCGTGAGACTGGTCTGCAGAAGGTTCGTTTGCCCTTCGCGCCAGGCCATAATGTAATAGATCTTGAACGCCACGCCGACGCCGAGGAGCAGCGGCAGGGCGATGATATTGGCGAAGTTGAGCGGCAGACCCACCAACACCGTCAGTTCCAGCGTCACCACCCCAGCGAGCGCCAGAGGAATGAGCGTCAATAGAACGTCGCCGATGCGCTTGAGCACGAGCCACAACAGGATCGCGATCGACAGCAGCGCCAATGCCCCGGCTTCGACGAACGCGTGGACGACCAAATCGCCCGCTTTCAGAATGGTGATTGGACCCTCGGTGGCGCTTGGCTCGACAGCCAACACTGCGCGCGCGAAACGACGCATGGCGTCGTTGTCCCCCGGGTCGTCCTTGGGCGCGATCGACACGCGAGCGCGACCGTCCGCAGTCAGCCAATCGCGGGTGAGGTCCGGCGGCAATGAGGCGAGCGTGACCGCCGGCGTCTGCAGCGAAGCCTGCAACGAGTCGAGGACCTGTCCGAGCGGCCAGATGAAACTGTTCGTCGCCTGATCGTGAGCCGTCGGCGTCGCATGCGCCAACTTGGAAAGGTCGAGAGAAAGCCGGCGCGCCGCGTCGGCCCCAGGTCCCCCCCGATCCTCCGCCGCTTCCGTCAGTCTCTGCGCGCCTTCGTTCAAAGCGTCGACATTTTCCGCGTCGCTCGGCGGGGGCTGAGTGTTCTTCGGGTCGAACGCGAGGGCGAGCTTGTTCGCGGCGTTCTGAAGCATGGGAAGCTTCTGCGCCTGGTCATCCGGCACAAAGCTCGACAGCGTTACGACGTGCGAAACCTCCGGCAGCTTCGAAACGCGTGCGCCGATCGCATTTCCTTGTTCGAGCGACGGCGCCAGCACCTGGATGGCGTTGGAGTCGGTGCTGGGATCGCGACTGAGTTCGAGATAAGTCGCGACCGACTCTGTTTTAGGACTCTCCAGATTGATCGGATTGAAGTCGAAGCTGAGCCAATGCAGTAGCGGCAACCCAGCGACCACCACGATCGCCGTGCCGGCAATGATGCCGATGCGGTGTCGATTCATGTACTCGTCGATCGGCGCGAGCGACGAATATCCGAGCGGCTCCGGTTCTCCGGCGGGGTTCAACAGAACGATCAACGCCGGCAGAAGCGTGATGGTGGTGGCGAATGCGATCAGCATGCCGCAACCAGCGATCTGGCCCAGCTCCGACACGCCCTTGTAGTCCGTGGGCAGAAACGACAGGAACCCCGCTGCGGTCGCAAACGCCGCCAGAGTCAGCGGCGCGCCGACGTGAAAGCTGGCGTTTCGAATCGCCTTGACGAGATTGTCGACCTCGTGCCGTTCGGAGCGATAGCGAACGCTGAACTGAATCCCGAAATCGACGCCAATGCCGACGAAAAGCACCGAAAAGTAGACGGAAATGAGATTGTACGCGCCGACCATGAACAGACCCAGCGCCGCCGTCACGGCGAGCCCGACAAAGAGATTGACGGCGACCGCAGCCATGAGCCGCCCCGAGCGCAACGCGAGCCAGAGAATGAATGTGACGATCGCCAACGTGATGAGGCCGTTTCGAACCGCATTCTCCTTGATCGATCCGAACTGTTCGTCGTTCATCGTCACAATGCCGGTGAGACGCAGGCTGGCCTGATACTTTGGCAAGATATCCGATGCGATCCGGCGAATCGCCTCGCTCGCTCGAAGGCCCGGCTGAAGCGCGCTGAAGTCGAGCACAGGATGGACTTCGATAAAGCCGCGAAGNNAGCACATTGTCCAGCGTATCGGACACTTGGTTCAAAGGGTGGGCGAGATCGTCGAGTTTCAAGCGATTGGACTGAAGGCCGAGAAGCACGTCCTCGAGCCCCGCGATCAGCCCGCGCAGACTGCGGTCGGAGGCGAGATCTTGAATGAGCGCTTCGCCCTGAATCAGGCCTCCGAGATTCTTCTCCAACGCCTGCCTCGGCAGGAACAGAAGCCCGTGACGGGCGAAAAACTCCGTAGCGCCGGCGTTCGAGACGTCGGGGAACAGTCGCTTCTCCTTGGCGAGCGCCTGCGTCAATTCGACGGTAGCCGCTCCNNGTCAACTCGGGCGTCGGCGCCGCGACGACGACGTCAATGATTCCGAAACGGCCAAACGCCTTTTCAAACGCGATGTCGCGTTTGCTCCAGTCGAGTTTGTCCGAAAGCATAGCGCTGACGTCTGAGTTCAAGCGGAAGTGGCTTGCCGTGTAGACGCTCGATCCAATCGCGATCAGCAAGCCGACGCCAACCACCAACCAGGCGCGACGAATGCAAAACGCGACGATCCGAACGATGATGGCCGTCAACATGGCTTACGACTGTCGCCCCATCTGGCCGCGGCTTCGCAGGAAACGGACAATGTCTCGATCCCGGACCTTGCCGATTATTGCGCCGGATTCGAATTCTCCGACTCTAAGGCTTTGACCGGGTCGCCTTTCCGCCGAACCTTGGCCAGCAAAGTTTCGACATGGCGGGAATAGACGAAATCCGCCGGCCTCTGGTGATCGAGCGGGATCTCCGGCGCCATCGGACCGTCGGTTCGCACACCGCGAAGCGCCGTCCAGATCGCGGTCCACGGGCGGCTTATCGCGACATTCGCGGCCGTCGGTTCATAGCCGCAGTGGGCCATGCAATTGGCGCACTTTTCATACCGGCCAGTTCCGTAACTGTCCCAGTCCGTCGTCTCCATCAGTTCCTTGAACGAACCGACGTAGCCCTCGCCGAGGAGGTAGCAGGGCTTCTGCCAACCGAAGACGTTGCGCGTGGGCATGCCCCAAGGCGTGCAGTGGAACTCGCGGTTGCCAGCGAGAAAGTCCAGGAAGAGACTGGAATGCATCAACTGCCACTTCTTGCCTTTGCCCAGCGAGAAGACCCGACGGAACAATTCCTTGGTCTTGCGGCGATTGAGGAAATGCTCCTGGTCGGGCGCCCGCTCATAGGCGTAGCCGGGCGAAATCGAGACGCCGACGTCCAGTTCTGTCGCCAAATCGAGGAACGCCGCGATGTCTTCCGGCGCATGGCCGTCAAAAATCGTCGCGTTGACATTGACGGAGAATCCCTTGGCCTTGGCCTTCTTGATCGCCGCAATAGCAATGTCGAAAACGCCGCCGAGCGACACCGACTTGTCGTGGTGGTCCTTCAGTCCGTCCAGGTGCACCGAAAAGAACAGATACGGAGAAGGCTCGAAAAGGTGGAGTTTCTTCTCGAGCAGGAGCGCGTTGGTGCAAAGCGAAACGAATTTCTTGCGCGCCACGATCCCCTTGACGATGTCGCCGATCTCGCGATGGATCAAAGGTTCGCCGCCGGGGATCGCCACCATCGGCGCGCCACATTCATCGACCGCGTCGAGACATTCTTGCGTCGACAGGCGCTGATTGAGAATCGGATCGGGATAATCGATCTTGCCGCAACCTACGCAGGCGAGGTTGCAGCGGAACAGCGGCTCGAGCATGAGGACGAGAGGATAGCGCTCTCGGCCCGCCAGTTTCTGCCTGAGCACATAGAGGCCAATTTTCGCCTCCTTGAAGAAAGGTATCGTCATAGCTTGCCCTTCGGTCGCTCGTCGCGTTGCGAGGTTTTGGAAGCGAGAGCCAATCACGCCCGCGCCAGCTGCACCGGCAACCGAAACTCTACGGATTCATTGGGACCATCAAGAGTCGAGATTTCGACAGGGCCAAGGCGGTTGAGCCATTGAACGACACCCTGCACGAGTTGCTCAGGCGCGGAGGCGCCGGCGGTGATGCCGACGGCACGGACGTTTTCCACCCATTCTTGCCGAAGATCGGCGCTGTCGGCGATCAAATAGCTTGGCACGCCCATTTCCGCTCCGATCTCACACAACCGATTGGAATTGGAACTGTTTCTTGCGCCGACAACGATCAGCACGTCCACTTCCTTACACAAGTCGCGGACCGCCATTTGACGGTTTTGCGTCGCATAACAAATGTCTCGCGTGTCGGGACCGACGAGATCGCTGAACCGCTGATGCAAGGCGGCGATGATTCCCTTGGTGTCGTCCACGCTCAACGTCGTCTGTGTCACGTAACCGACCGGCGTGTCGGGGGGGATCGTGAGGCTTGCGACGTCGTTTTCGCTCTGAACGAGCACGACGGGAGCGGAAATTTGCCCCAGCGTTCCCTCGACTTCCGCATGGCCCGCGTGACCGATGAGGATAAGCGTTCGTCCCTGCATCACATAACGCTTGGCCTGGATATGAACCTTGGTGACCAAGGGGCAAGTCGCGTTGTGGACGACAAGGCGCCGCGCCGCCGCCTCCTGCTCCACCTTCTTCGGCACGCCATGCGCGCTGAATATTGTGATGGCGTTGTCAGGGATTTCGGACAGCTCCTCGACGAAGCGGGCGCCTTTGGCCTTCAGGCTGTCGACGACGTGCTTGTTATGAACGATCTCATGGCGGACATAGACCGGCTGGTCGTATATCTCCAGCGAGCGCTCGACGATTTCAATCGCGCGCACGACGCCGGCGCAGAAGCCCCGTGGCTGAGCGAGAACCACTCGCAAGGGGGCGCGATGCAGCGGCGTCACGGCAGGCGCGTGCGTATTGACGATCGGCTCGACCGGGCGAATTTGATTCGCGCCGCCGCCAAGCACATCGAGCACCTTGGCGACGATCCCCTCGGCGTCGAGCCCGGCCTTGGCGTACATCGCCTCCGAGGCGTCGTGCGCCATGAACACGTCGGGCAACACCATGGAGCGGACTTTGAGGCCGTCGTCGAGCCGCCCGTGCTCGGCCAACGTTTGTAATACGTAGGAGCCGAAGCCGCCGATCGATCCTTCTTCGATCGTGATGAGGATTTCGTGCTCGCGAGCGAGCTTCAAGACGAGATCGACATCGAGCGGCTTGGCGAAGCGAGCGTCCGCGACGGTGGTCGAAAGACCGAATTTGCCGAGTTCCACTGCGGCCTTCGAACATTCCGCGAGGCGGGCGCCAAACGACAGCAGGGCGACCTTGTCGCCTTGGCGAACAATTCGTCCCTTGCCGATTTCGAGCGGAACGCCGACCTCCGGGATCGCCACGCCGACGCCGTCGCCGCGCGGGTAGCGAACTGCCGAGGGGTGATCGTCGATCGCGGCCGCGGTCGCAATCATATGGACGAGCTCCGCCTCGTCGGCCGCAGCCATAATGATGAAGCCAGGCAGACAGCCGAGATAGGCGACGTCGAATGAACCTGCGTGTGTGGGACCGTCGGCGCCGACAAGGCCAGCCCGGTCGATCGCAAAACGCACGGGCAACGATTGAATCGCCACATCGTGCACGACTTGATCGTAACCGCGCTGCAAGAACGTCGAATAAATGACGCAGAACGGCTTGTAGCCTTCCGCGGCGAGGCCGGCGGCGAAAGTCACCGCGTGCTGCTCGGCGATGCCCACGTCGAATGTTCGCGTCGGGAAGGCCTTGCCGAAAATATCAAGCCCGGTACCCGCCGGCATCGCCGCCGTCACCGCGACGATGCGATCGTCTTTCGTCGCCTCCTTGATGAGACTCTCTGCGAAGACCCTGGTGAAAGACGGCGCCTTTGCCTTGGCTTTCGATTGTTCTCCCGTCGCGATGTCGAATTTTGCGACCGCGTGGAATTTGTCGCTGGAGGCCTCCGCGGGCGGGTAGCCTTTGCCCTTCTTGGTTACGACATGCACGAGGATCGGGCCATTGTCGGCGTCGCGAACGTTTCGCAACACCGGCAGGAGGTGGTCGAGGTTGTGCCCGTCGATCGGCCCGACATAAGAGAAGCCAAGTTCTTCGAACAGCAATCCGCCGGTCCAGAAACCGCGCGTAAACTGGTCAAAGCGCTGGGCCTTGATTTCCAAGGATTTCGGCAGTCGCCGCGCAAGCTGCTTGCCAATATCGCGCAGGGAACGATAGGTTTGGCTCGAAATCAGGCGAGAAAAGTAGCCGGACATGGCGCCGACCGGCGGCGAGATCGACATGTCGTTGTCGTTGAGGATCACGATCAGCCGGCTATTCATCGCCCCGGCGTTGTTCATGGCTTCATAAGCCATCCCGGCCGACATCGAGCCGTCGCCGATCACGGCTATAATATTGTGCTTCTCGTTTCTCAGGTCGCGCGCGACGGCCATGCCGAGGGCGGCTGAAATCGATGTCGAGGCATGTGCGGCGCCGAACGGGTCGTATTCGCTTTCGGATCGTTTGGTAAATCCCGAAAGGCCTCCCGCGGTCCGCAGCGTACGAATCCGATCTCGGCGACCGGTCAGGATCTTGTGAGGATACGCCTGGTGCCCGACGTCCCAGATCAGCCGATCTTTGGGCGTATCGAAGATGTAATGCAGCGCGATTGTCAGTTCGACGACGCCAAGACCTGCGCCCAGGTGGCCGCCGGTGACGGAAACAGCCTCTATGGTCTCCGCCCTGAGTTCTTTTGCGATTTGTTTGAGGTCCGCCGGCTTATGGCGCCGCAAGTCACTCGGGCTGTTGATGCCTTGGAGCATGTTGCCTCTCAAAAGTGAGCCTCCAACTACAAGTGGACAGGACAATGGCGCTTGACTGGCGGCACAATTGGCCAACCTGTCTCTCGGCTGATTGCCGAGACGCCACGGATCGCCCAGGCGATCGCGAGACCAATCCACCGAACCTAGCCAGCTTCGGGCTCGCGAAGGCAGACTCGGAATCTACTCATGCCGGCCCGGAGGCATTAGGGCGACCGGCGACGCCTCACCAAAGGTTGAACTCCGAAGCCCGGGCTCTACGGGAGCGGACCAGAGCAGCCGCATTTCGAAATTTGGCGGGCGGCGGCCAGACGCCGCCATCGTCGCCGGGCGATCCCTCGAATTCGCCGCGGGGCGAATCTCGAGCCGGCCGCGAGAGTTTTTCAGAATCGATCTTCCCAAGGCGACGACGCGATCTAAATACTTACCCGGGAGCGCGTGGCTGTTCGTGCGTCGCTTCAGAACTCACAGAGGGGTTTGAGGACTTTTACGGACGAGAATTCTGGCGATTTCCAAATTCATCGTCGGGGCAATCGACAAGATCTAGACAATCCGGAATGCGCTGAAGAGTAAAAGCGCATAATTCGAGAGGGTTCCGTTCAGAGATGGAAACCATGCCGATGCACATTGCCGATGCCGATGCCGCGTTTGGATCTCGCCCGCGCCGGGCCAGCGCGGGCGTGCGCGTCGGAGAAGGGGAGAGAGCCGTCGTCGTCGGCGGCGGCGCGCCGATCGTCGTGCAGTCGATGACCAATACCGACACCGCCGACGTCGAGGCGACGGTGCGACAAGTCGCGGCGCTTTCGCGCGCCGGTTCCGAACTCGTGAGAATCACTGTGGATCGCGATGAAGCGGCGGCTGCGGTGCCGCACATTCGCGATCGCCTGGCGCGTATGGGCGTGAGCGCGCCGCTCATCGGAGACTTTCATTACATCGGCCATAAATTGCTTGCGGATCATCCCGCCTGCGCCGAAGCGCTCGACAAATATCGCATCAATCCGGGCAATGTCGGTTTTCGCAATAAGCGCGACC